>VSNR01000037.1:0-25752 GCA_009774345.1 Lachnospiraceae bacterium
TATCTAAACAAATCTTTAGGAAAAGTGGAAAAACATATAATTAAGCAGGGAAGAGACATCTTCCCTGCTCGCCGCGCGCCCCATACGCCGCTTTTGCGGCATACTTCTTTTGCATGAGGCTGCGCATAAAAAAGGGGAATCACTGTAAGATGAACACAGAAAATCATATCAAACCATACCTGCATCATGCGAAATACTATGAGACAGACCAGATGGGCATTGTCCACCACTCCAATTATATCCGTTGGATGGAGGAGGCGCGGATGGACGCTATGAGCCAGTTTGGCATTTCGTATTGTGATTTGGAACAAAGCGGTGTGATCAGCCCGGTCGTGTCGGTATCCTGCCAGTATAAGGCGATGGTGCATTTTGATGACACCGTTCAGATTCAGGTCAAAGTGACAAAGTATAATGGTGTGCGGCTGGATTTTGAATACGAAATGACTGACAGCAGCACCGGGGAGCTGCGAACGAAAGGGACCAGCACGCATTGTTTTCTGGACCGAGAGGGACATGTCATTTCGATGAAACACGATTATCCTGCGGTCGATGCATCTTTTCGGAAGATGATGCAGTGACTTTGAATTTAGGAGGTATGAAAGATGGATGTAAAACCAGTATATGAACTGCGGGAGCGGCTCCGCGCAGCCGTTATCGCAGGGGCGAATTTGTTGTCGGAGGATTTCCGTCTGCGGCGTGCCCTCGAAGCATTCAAACCGTTGGAGACGGCTTCCCCCGTCTTTGCGAAAGTGGGGCAGCTGACAGCACAGCTTTTGTCGCCAGACTGTTCCTGTCCACAGCTTGCGTTATTGGACGCGATCGCACTGCTCGATGCCGTTGTCTGTACTCTTGCAGCAGTGGACGCAGAGGGGAAGGTCGAGACGGCAGATCTATTCTGTGTGGCAGGGGATACAAGGAGTGTGACAATCCATGCGCCCTGTTCGCAGATCAAGGGCTTGATCGAGGCACTCACGACCAGCGGCAGCGGTCACTATGCGTATGTGGAGGAGCTGTACAACACAAGACCTTGGATTTTTAAGGATTACCGTGTGAAATATGCGATGGTGAAGGCGCTTGGCGCCTCTTATTCAGAGCTTGCCGATCTGGTGCAGACAATGCTGTTTTGTGAGGATGCGTCGATCGTGCCGTTGTTAAAAAAGGATTTTAATCCAAAGGGTAAAATGGAAATGGTGCGCAGACTGCAATTGATTGGCAGTATTGCCGGGGCAGAAGAGAACGATTTTTACCGGGAAATGTTACCAGATGCCACGAAGGATATTCGTCTGGAACTGCTCCGCCTGCTGCGTCTGGACCAGTCCAATATCGAACTGCTGCTGCAACTGGCACAGACAGAAAAGGGCAAAAATAAAGAGATGGCACTTGAGTCACTGGGGTGTATGGACGACGACAGAGTGGTTGTCATTTATGAGAAAATGGCGAAGAAAGGGCTCTCAACCGTATGCAGATGTCTGCTGACATCGACGACAAAGAGTGCGTCAAAGCTGATTGCCCGGCTGTGTATGGAGCTGCTTGCGAAGGTACTGGCATCGAAGGACGAGCTGAGGCGGTCGGACAATGAGATCTGTGCCAAATGTAACTGTGATGATGAGAACAAATGCCCGCTCAAAAATACCCTGAAATATGAGTTTTGTCAATGCGTGGAGGCGCTGATCGGCAAGAGCGGCGATGAAGTGATTGCATGTTATCAGGAGCTGCTTGCACATCAGGAAGAGCTCAAAGTCATCAGCAAAGATATGAATTATGATGTCATCACAACCGGATATAAGAGCTGGAATGACAAGAAGAAGCGTCCGTGGGATCAGGTGATCGGTATGCATCTGGCAAGCTCGTTTGTCCTGAATGACGCACCACAAATAGCGGATTTTATCATGGCGCAGGCAAAGGAGAATGTCTACTTTCTGACAGCGGCGTCACTGGTGAAGCTGTGCCGCGATGAACACTGTACAGAATGGTTTGATGCACAGTTAAGTGATGGCGTCTATGCGAAAGCTGATGTGAATAAACTGACTGCAATCAAAGCTGCATTGCAGTATATCCAGTGGGACGCGTCGCGGCATGCGTATGTTGCGACTGGTCACACACAGGGAAGTGATGAGGAGGTAAAGCGCACAATAGATATTCCCGGACACAGAGCCATCTTAGACTGGATGATGCAGGCAGGATGGGACGAGCTGGTTTACCAATGGACAAACAAAGACGACCCGGCGGAATGTGCTAAGGTGGGAGAATGGTTTTATGACAGATGTCTTGCGATTGGGCGGCATGGCGGAACACCCGCATCCTCAATGCTGTATTCCTATCTGGAATATATGCAGAGCTGCGGATGGAAAAAATGCAAGGGGCTTTCGAGCGTCTTTGCGTTGGTTCTTGGCAATATCATCGCCAGAGAACCGTGGCAGATACGCGCCTTTTTCCAGAGGCTTCCGGGCGACATGGAGGCAGTGCTGGCAGAACTTGACGAATTTATCAAGCTGGCGGAGGAGCAGACGATCAAGGGCATGACCGCGGAGGTGGCAGAGTACAGCAAAAAGCTGAGGAAGCAGTTGTAGGCTTATCATATTATTTTATAGAGGAAAGGAATCGAAATCACATGAGAGAGATCAATGAACAACAAATCTTAGCGCTGGCGCCGAACGCTGCGGCAGCTTCAAACGGCAAAAAGATATCACAGAAAGGCGGCTTTGTGAAATTAGAGCAGTCGCAGGATGATACATTCTATATGGGCGAGTGCACAGGCAGCGGCAAGAGCAACTATATCACATCGGCAGACTACATAGATGAAAATAATCCCGTGTTTCGCTGTTCCTGCCCCAGCAGGCAGTTTCCGTGCAAGCACAGTCTGGCACTGATGTATGAGATGCTTGCGAAAAAGACCTTTGACATCTGCGAAATCCCGGAGGATATCCAGAAAAAGCGCGAGAAGAAGCAGGCAAAGGAAAACAAGGCAGCCGAGGTGGCAAAACCAGAGAGCGAGATGACCGAGGAGGAAAAGAAAAAGGCCGAGAAGAAAAAAGCTTCCGCCGCAAAGACGGCGAAGAATGCAAGAGTGAAGAAGCTCAAAACACAGCTAGAGGGGCTGGACCTCGTCGAAAAGGTAGTCAATGACCTGATGTCTGCGGGGCTTGGCACGATTGGCGGCGCTTCGCTCAAGACGTATCAGCAGCTTGCAAAGCAGATGGGCGACTATTATCTGCCGGGACCGCAGCGGCTGTGCAGCCAGCTTTTGATCGAGATCACTGCATTTCAGAAAGATCAGGATGAGTCTCATTACGATGCGGCGATCAGCGTACTGGAAAAGCTGTGGACACTGATCAAAAAGTCACGCCAATATTTGAATGAGAAGTTAGAGAAGGATGATGTGACGCTTGAGGACACCGTTTTATATGAAGAGCTGGGCGGTATCTGGAAGCTGTCGGAGTTAGAGGAGCTGGGCAAGAGCAAAAAGGATGCAAATCTGATGCAGCTTTCATTCTGGGTGACATATGACGAGGCGAGAAAAGAGTACATCGACACAGGCTGCTGGGCAGATCTGGACACAGGCGAGGTCTATATGAACTACAATTACCGCCCTTTAAAATCACTAAAATACGTAAAGCAGGAGGACTCTGTTTTTGGCGTTGCCAAGGTTCCAAGCGCTGTCTTTTATCCGGGGGACGGCAATGTCCGTGTGCGGTGGGACGGCGCCCAGATTCGGGAGTATGAAAAAGGAGATTATGAGGCAGTGTTTGAACATGCGGTGTCTTCTATTAAGCAGGAGGCAAAGGCAGTCAAGAATTTCCTCAAAAATGCAATGACGCAGCCCATGATGATCAAGCTGATCGCCTTTAACCAGATTGGAAAGATCGGTGATGATTTCGTGCTGGTGGACAAAAATAACGACACGATTCTGCTGGGCGATATGCCAGAGATGGAGGAGACCATCGTGCGCCTCTCCATGCTGCCAAGTGCTGCCCTGCTCGAGAATCAGGTGCTTCTGGGCGCATTTTACTACAACAAAGAGAACCGCAGACTCATGGTACAGCCGCTCAGCATCATTACAAATGATGCGGTGGTGCGGTTGTTGTATTAAGGCGGTATCAATTCAGACCAGATAAGGAATTATGACATATGGGCAAAACATTGGGAAGAGATATACAAGTATTGTTAAAAATACTCACTTACATGGACAAGATGAAAGATGCATTAAAAAGGTATCAATGCAAAACATCATCAGAGTTTGCAGGAAATGAGGATTGTATGGATATTTGTTCTTTTTGTATCTTGCAGATTGACAGTTTGAGCAGGCAGCTCACAACAGATTCTTATCAGGCAATAAATTTTATCAGTACAGGGAATTTAGTACCAGTACGCAATATGATTGCACATGACTATATTAAACTGAATAGACAAGTTTTATATTCTTTTGTTCAGGATTGTATTCAGCATAGAAATTTTGATCAGGTGAAGAATAGAATAAAGTATTGTCAGGAACATAAAAATGCCAGTGAATAGGAGGTACAATTTTATGTTGTCAGGAAAAGAGATTGATTGTGTATTTAATACATTGATACAGTTAAATCTAGGATATAAATTAGGCTATGCAGGTTCCTATGCAAGAGGGCAGGCAGATGATAAAAGCGATTTGGATGTTATCGTATCTGGAAAAGATGCATTATCTGGAGAGGATTATTTTAAATTGTATCATGCACTAAATAAGGAGGTAAATATTAAGTTTGATATTGTGGATTTGGCTGCTTTGAAAGAAGAGGATGATAAAATGGACAAAATGCTCTTGGATATGGGGTTGGAAATGAATGATGTCAGTGCTTATAAAACAATCGAAAAGGAAACTGTGTGGATGAATTGATCTGTAAGGAATTTGGAGGAATAAAAGATGGATACAACACCAATATACGAACTGCGTGAGCGGCTCCGCGCGGCTGCTATGGCGGGAACGAGCTTGTTAGCCGAGGATTTTCGGTTAAGGCGTGCCTGTGAGATGTTCAAACCATTGGCGGCGGCATCACCAGTTTTTGCGAAAATAGGACAACTGACAGAACAGCTATTGTCCCCGGACATATCCCATCCACAGGGCGCACTGTTAGATGCAGTATCGCTCACAGACGCTGTGATCTGCACACTTGGCGCAGTGGATGTGGCAGGGGAGATTACCCCGCTTGAGATCGTCGGGTCAGAGGAGACAGCAGACGCGATGATCGTCAATGCGCCATATTCTGTTTTAAAGGAATTGCTCGAAGGATTGGAAGGAACTGGCGGTGCTTGCTACCGCATCCGCGAAGAGCACCCTGCGCTTTTTAGAGATTACCGTGTGAAATATGCGCTGGTGCAGGCGCTGGGTGCTTCCTATGCAGAGTTTGCAAACGATGTGGCAAAGTGGCTTTGTGAGGACAGGGACAAGAGTATCCTGCCGCTGTTATACCGGGATTTTGATCCGGCAGGCAAGCGGGAAATGGTACGCCGCGTCGAGGTGATAGAAGCGGTTGCCGGGGCAGATGCCAATGACTTTTATATCAAGATGCTGGACACTGCACAGAAGGAAGTGCGGCAGGCATTGATTTTTGCCCTGCGCCATCATCAGGATAATGTGCCGCTGCTTTTGGAAATGACAAAGAAGGAGCGCGGCAAAAATAAGGACGCCGCCTTTTGGGCACTCGCAAATATAGAGAATGCGCAGGCAGCGGCTTATTTCAAAAAATATGCAGAGAAGAACCCAAAGGCGGTGCTGGGGTATCTGACAGATGCGTCCTCAGAATGGGCGGCAGAGGTCGTAGAAGAGCTCTGCGATCGTGTTCTTGAACAGATAGAAAATATAAATGAGGTTTCGGCTGAAGAAAAGGACCTGAGCGATGTGTTTTATCTGCTGCATGATCTGCTGCGGGCACTGTATGGGAAGGGCGGTGCGCACGGCTGTGAATGCTACAGGAAGCTGCTGAGACATCTGCCTGCGGTCAATGCGCTGTTCGAGAAACGTAAGAAGCAGCATAATCCTGTTGAGAAAATTATGTGGCGGCTTGATTTTTTGCAAAGTCTGGCAAATGTACAGTATCTGTATCCGATGGGTAAATTTATTAGTGGTCTGGGGCTGCTTCTTATGCAGTCTTTGGTGGTAAATCCCGATGCAGATTTGCAGGCGCTCGCGCTGGAATTGTATCAGGCGGATGCCTACTTTCTGCCTGCTGCCGTGATGACAAAGCTTCTAAACGACGAGGATTGTGCGGACTGGCTTGAAGCACAGCTCATAGACCAGAGAACGTCAAAAATAGCAGAAAAGCGGATGCGGATGATTCTTGAGGCGGTTGGTTTTATCTGTTGGGATAAATTAAAAGGTGCGTATGAATTGTTTGGCAGCAGTCGTAATTCGGATATTTTGTCGGTCAGAAGAGAAATTCAAGTGTCCCATGCTGCGAATATGCTTCGCTGGCTGATGCGGCATCCATCGCATGATACAGATGCGGTGCTGACCAACTGGATTCCGTTAAATGATGAAGGATTGTGCAGAGAAGCAGGTGCGTATTTTTATCAAAGGGCATTGACCAGCAAGGACACTGATAGTATGTATTTGATCAATTGGGACTCCAGCTATAGTATGTATTTGATCAATTGCATGAAGGACTGTAACTGGAACGTTTGCAAAGGACTGGGCGTAAAATTTGTCAAAGAACATCTGTCATTCAATGCAAATAATGTCTATGTGCGGCTGATTCGGCTGCCGGGGGACAAGGACGCGATTATGGAAGAGATGCGGGAAATCTGTACGATGGTCAGAAGCGGCGCGCTGAAAGCAGACCGCCTCAAGCCAGAGGAGCTCGAAGCATCTATGGAGGATTGGTATCGCAGAAATTAGCGGCGGAATGTCAGAAAAAAGACACATCGCAGAAAGCGGCGCGAAGGTATCGCAGAAATTAGCGTCAGAATGTCAGAAAAGAGGTTTAACAATGAGGCGTAGATTTAATGTCACAGGCGTCTGTAATCCGCAAAAACATTATATGGTGCGTCTGGACGACCGGTTAAAGAAAATCAGAGCGGACTATGTAGAGGAAGGCAGTTATTTTGTCATAAACAGGGGACGCCAGTATGGAAAGACGACAACATTAGCAGCACTGGAACGGTATCTGAAAGACGACTATCTCGTCCTGTCAGTGGATTTTCAGGAGATCGAGACGGCAAAGTTTGCAGATGCTGTCCTGTTTTCACAGGCTTTTGCAAAGAAGCTGTCCCGAGCATTTCGGTTTGCCGAGGCGGAGGATAAAGATAAATTGCTGGAACTATTGCAGGATTTTATGAAAGAATCTTCAAATAATGGGCTGAGTGAACTGTTTGACTGTCTGAGTATTTTATGCGAACGCAGCCTGCGCCCGATTGTGCTGATGATTGATGAGGTGGACAGCGCGAGCAATAATCAAGTGTTTATTGACTTTCTGGCGCAGCTAAGGGGATATTATCTGAAGCGGGACCGCATTCCGATTTTTCACAGTGTTATTCTGGCAGGGGTATACAATATCAAAAACCTGAAGTTAAAGCTGCGCCCTGAATCAGAATATCATTATAACAGCCCATGGAATATTGCCGCGCCGTTTGAGATTGAAATGCACTTTTGTGTAGAACAGATTGCTTCTATGCTTGAGGAGTACGAGACGGACCAGCATACAGAAATGAACAGAAACGCAGTGGCAGAGGAAATTTATCAGTACACAGCAGGCTACCCTGTGCTTGTCTCATTGATCTGTAAATGCATAGATGAAAAAATTACTGGAAGTGAAGGGTTTGAACTGCCAAAGACGGCATGGTCAAAAGAAGGCGTGATGAGAGCAGTTGGTTCTATTCTAAAAGAAAGCACTCCTTTGTTTGAGAGTATGATAAAGCAGTTTGACTTGTATCATGAGCTTTACGCCATCATTGAAAACATTCTGTATCAGGGAAAGAAGATTCCATACAGCCCGGATGAAAAGGCTGTCAGCATTGGTGTGATGTTTGGATTTCTGACGGAAAAAAACGGTCAGGTAGTGATAGCAAACCGCATTTTTGAGATGTATCTGTTAAACTTTTTTATGACAAAGGAAGCGATAGAAAGCGAAATCTATCGGAGAGGCGGAAGTGACAGAATACAGTTTATCAAAAACAACCGGCTCGATATGGAGTTGGTGCTGCAAAAATTTGTTATCCATTTTCATGAAATTTACAGTGAAAAGGATATGAATTTCGTTGAAAAATATGGTCGAAAATTCTTCTTGCTATACTTAAAACCGATTATTAACGGCACGGGTAATTACTACATGGAAGCCCAGACGAGGGATGAACGGCGCACGGATATTATTGTCGATTATCTGGGAGAACAGTTTATTGTCGAGCTGAAAATCTGGCATGGACAAGAGTACAACGAGAGAGGCGAAAAGCAGTTGGTAGAATATCTGGAATCCTATCATAAAGAAAAAGGATATATGCTCAGTTTTAATTTTAATCAACACAAAGAGACCGGCGTGAAAGAGATTCAGGTTTGCGGCAAGACGATTGTGGAGGCGGTTGTATAAGGAAATTTGCCGCTTTGCGGCTATGGTTGGCGCGATACGCACGAAATAAAAAGTAAAGGAACAAATGAATGAAAAAATTATCATGTATTGTGGGTGCGATTTTATTGATACTTGGAGCAATTCTGCTCTTTGCGGGCAGAAGCTTTGTGATACCGGCATTTAGCGAGCCGGTTGATCTTATGGAGGGAGGAATAGAGGAACTCTCGCCAGGCACGGCAGTTGAGGCAGATCTGACAGTGGTCTTAGAACGTTTTTCCAGGCGGGAAGACAGGGATTATCACATAGTGACAATACCGGGGAAGAACTACTGGGTATATTTTATTCCGATTTCCATATCCAGCGGCAGTTCAGGAAATTATACAAAGATCGTGAAAGAATCAATGGCGTATCTGTATGGGGAAACAGAGGATTATGGGACAAATCCAGTGCATTTTCAGGGCGTCCTGCTAGAGCTGGATGACACGACAAAGGAGGAGCTGCTCAAATGGTCTCTTGAAATCGGACTGGTTGAGCAGGCGTCAGAGATGGAGGAATCTATGCTGCCGTATCTGTTATACAGCGTGAATCTTGATGGGATAAGGCAGAATACAATGATCTTTGGAGGAATGACGCTCATCGGACTTGTGCTTTTATGTATCGGCATTTTTGTGCCGGACAAAGCATCGGCGTCAGTAGTATACCTCGAATTAAAGGAGACCAGAATCAACGGTGTGACCTACCCGTTAGAGCAGCTCAAGGCATTGAACGATCTCATTATCAAAGGAAATAAACAGGAAGCGCATAGTATCCTTGCGCGGGATTTTCATGTGGAACCGGACTATGCGTCCTTTGTGGTTGAAAATTGGAGCGAATATTATTATTGATAAAAGACGATAAGGAGTATGAGTATGAGTGCGTGTTTTGAGGAACGGGTGGACTATGCGGTGGACCAGATTTGGGTAAAGCGCAATAAAACCGAAGGAGAGAGGGCAAAGCAGATGCTGGAACAGGCTGCGGCGGAAGGGAATGCAGATGCATATTATTTTCTGGGACGCTGTTATCTGGGAGAATGCTTTGTCGATCCCGTATTTGGATTTGAGGAGGATGAATATAAGGGAAATGAATATTTCAGGAAAAGTATAGAGCTAGGCAGTGCAGTGGGGATGTTTGCCAGTATGCGGCTTGCGGGATTTATCCCTCCGGGAGGCACTTTTGTGCATCCGCCGTACCATTCGCTCAGGGAGATCTGGAATGAAGTTGAGCGCTGTGCGAACGCCGGACAGCCCTTTTGTCAGCTTTTGATCGGAAATGCGTATTTCTGGGGGGATGTGATCGAGTTTCTGCAAGTGCCGAAGGTGAATGACGAAGTGATACGCGGCTTTATGCATGAGGCGATGCGCTATTATGACATGAGTATTGCCAATGGAAACTATACGGTGATCAGCAATTATCTCAATATCGTGACATCCGGGGATTATAACATGCCCAAAAACCACCGCAAGGAGATGGAGCTAATTGATCTGGGCGCTGAGCACGGTCTGGGATACTGTGAGATTCAAAAAGGTGACACTTACGGCCCAGATGATGCGCTGACAGCTTTGGACTATTACCAGAAGGCGCTGGAGCATGGCGATACGCAGGCATATTCCAGGCTGGGGAAAGTATATTTCAGAGGCGGACGCGGACTTGCAAAAGACTATCAGAAAGCAATGGAATATTTCCGCATCGCGCGGAAAGAGAGCAACTGGGTCTCTGACATGATGGGCATGTGCTATCTGAAAGGCTGGGGAACGGCGGTGGACTATGCGGCGGCAAAGCGGGAGTTTGAGCAGTATCCGGGCGAGCGGCTCAGTGCGATTGGACTGGGGGAGATTTATGCATATGGGCTGGGCGTGCCAGCCGATATCAAGAAGGGGTTCTCGTACTGGGATAAATTTCCGGGAGATGTCCGTGTGGCAGAGCATAAACGCCATTTTAAAAAGACCCTGTTTGGGTGGAAGCGGAGAACTGTATAGGAAATGGAAAGGAATAAGTGTATATTCTTTGATATAGATGGTGTGCTGAACAGAAAATCTCAATGGAAGAAGCCATACAGTCTCTGCGATGAATGCATTCGGAATAGCAGACAAAAGAAAATTGGATTAAGAGCTTTTGAGGAATATGAGCCTGTCGAAATTTTTGGTATGCGTGCCGAAGCACGTAAGGGGGTATGAAAATGGATACAACACCAATATATGAACTGCGGGAGCGTCTTCGCGCTGCCGCCATAGCAGGGACGAGTCTGCTGTCAGAAGATTTTCGTCTGCGGCGCGCCTGTGAGGCATTCAGGCCGCTGGAAGCGGCTTCGCCGGTCTTTGCAAAGCTGGAACAGATGACAGCACAGCTCCTGTCGCCGGACTGTTCCAACCCGCAGGGTGCGCTGCTCGATACGCTGACGCTCGCGGATGCGGTGATCTGTACGCTCGGTACAGTGGAAGTACAGGGAATGATGGAACCTGCGGATATTTTAGAGGAAAGTACAGGCAGTCTTGCTGTCAAGATACCTTGTTCTAAATTAAAGACGTTGATCGAGTCCTTGACGACCAGCGGCAGCGGAAATTATTCTTATGTGTGTGACATGCGTGTCTCCAATCCTGAGATTTTTGAAGATTACAGAGTGAAATATGCTATGGTGCAGGCATTGGGGGCAGCTTATGCAGAGCTTGCAGAAATGGTGAAGGGCTGGCTCGAAGAGGGAGATGAGACATGGATTCCACTGTTGAAAAAAGGGTTTGACCCAAGGGGGAAAATGAGTATGGTGCGCCGTGTTCAGGTGATTGAGAAGATTGCCGGGGCGGCGGAAAATGAATTTTATATCAAAATGCTCGAAAGTGCCGTCGGGGAGGTGCGCGCTGCGCTGATCGAAGCCCTGCGCCATACGCCCGCTAATATAGAGCTGCTGATTGATATGTACAAGACAGAGCGAGGCAAAAACAAACAGCTTGTGTTGAATATGCTTTCCATGGTCGAGGATGCGCGGTGTTATGAGATTTTTCAAGAGCTGGCAAAGAAAAAGCAGCCATTCGAAGTTTGCAGCATCCTGTATCCGTCCACGACGGACGGTGCGTCGCGTGTGGTTGCCGCGCTGTGCGACAGACAGTTTTCAGATCTTCTGGCGATACCGCCGTCAGAGCGCAAATCAGTGGAGGCAGACCGGGCAATGGGAACCTTTTGCCTGATGATAAAGGCATTGGTTGGAAAGCATGGCGAGACAGTCTGTGAATGCTATCGAAAACTGCTGCTGCATCTGGATGTGCTGGAGCATACAGGCAACAGCAAACCGATGATAGATATCTTGGGATTTTCCGGGGAACTGCGGCGCAAAGTGGAATGCTGGTCTCTGGGGGAGCTTAGGCTGGATGGTCTGGGGGAGTATCATTTTCCAGTGCGCAGCAGGAAATTTTCATGGGAGGTAGTGATTGGAAGCCTGATGGCGCAGTCTCTTGTGGTCTGGCAGGACAAAGATCTCATGAAAATGGCGTTAGAGTATTATGAGAAGGACAAAAACGTGAATTTCCTGACGGCGGCAGTGATTGTCAAGATACTTGGCAGGGAAGACTGTACAGAATGGCTCGAAGAAAACGCGGCAGGAGAGGATGCACTCAATGAGATGGAGCGGGCGTTTGTCTGCTTCTCATGGAACAGACGCGCGGAAAGTTATGTGGTGGATATGATGTATGAATATATCCCGGGAGACAGGCGCAGCAGCATATTCCGCAAGGTGGAGATTCCACAGGCGCGAAAGATCGCAGACTGGATGATGAGACACCGCGGACATGCTACAGACGCAATTTTAAACAGATGGATTGACACAAGAGATTCAAAGGAATGTGAGAAGTATGGCAAATATTTTTATGAGCGGGCTTTAACAATTGTGGACAACGAGGAATATCTGCGCTATATGAGAAACTGCGGCTGGAAACAGTGCAAGGGGCTAGGCACAGATTATGCCAGGATAAAAGTCCGAAACGATTCGTTGTGGAAATTCAACAATTATCTGCAAAATCTGCCGGGAGATGAACAGGCGATCGTAGAGGAAATCAGCGCAGTCATAGACCTCGTTTGGTCTGGCAAGGTGGAGCTGATGGAGTTAGACACACCGGAACGCATTGAAAAGTGGGCAGAACAGCTCAAAGATTTATCGTTTTATTATGCATTAAAAAAGTGAATGGAATGATGGAGGAGGTTTATTCAGATGGATACAACACCAATCTACGCGCTGCGGGAACGCCTGCGCGCGGCAGGTATCGCGGGAACAAGTCTGCTGTCGGAGGATTTCCGGCTAAAGCGCGCGTATGAGGCATATTTGCCGCTGGAAGCGGCTTCGCCGGTCTTTGCAAAGCTGGGACAGATGACAGCACAGCTCCTGTCGCCGGACTGTTCCAACCCGCAGGGTGCGCTGCTCGATACGCTGACGCTTGCGGATGCGGTGATCTGCACACTCGCTGTTGTGGATAGAAAGGGGGACATTGAGCCGTTTTCATCTATCAGCGAGGAACAAAATGCAGGCAGGATTGTCAACACCCCGTGTTCTGTTTTGAAAGAACTGCTGGACGCGCTGACCACATCGGGCGGCGGACACTATGCATCTGTGTGTGAACTGCATGAAAAAAGCCCGGAGATTTTTGCGGATTACCGCGTCAGACATGTGCTGGTGCAGGCGCTTGACGCTTCGTATTCAGAGCTTGCCGACAAGGTGGAGGAGTGGCTGATAGAAAGCAATGACAGAACGATGCTGCCGCTTTTGTATCAGGACTTTGACCCGAGAGGCAAGAAAGAAATGGTGCGCCGCGTGCGAATCATCAGTGCGCTTGCAGGGGCTGGCGCCAATGAGTTTTATATCCGAATGTTGGGCGAGGCACAAAAGGACGTGCGGACAGAGCTGATTGATGCGCTTCGCCATGACCCGCAGAATATTCCGCTTTTATTTGAACTGGCGGGGACAGAGCGGGGTAAAAATAAAGATAAGGTCTTTGAGCTGCTTGCGGGAATGCAGGATGAATCCATAGAGAATTTTTACAAAGAGCTGGCGAAGACAAAGCCGGATACCGTGCTGAAATACCTCAGAAATGCAACGACAGATTGGTCCGCAGCGCTGGTGGCGCAAATCTGTGAGGCATTGATTGGCAGGCTGGATACCATAAACAATGCGTCTATTAAGGAAAAACAGAAGCTTTCTGATCATTTGCGGTGTGTTCTGCGGGCTGTTTTTGGAAAAGGGGGCGCACAGATCTGCGACTGTTACCGAAAGCTGCTCGCGCGAAAAGAAGTGATAAACAGCCTGCTCAAAGAGATGCAGGAGCAGTCTAAGGAAAAGTATGATTATGACATTATATTCTATGGCGTTTTGAGACCGCTTTTGAACTGGTATGGGGCGGATACGCTGGACATTGAGATCACGCTTGCCAAAATTCTGCATCATTCCCTGATCGCGAATCAGGATTGGACCCTTCAGGAACTGGCGCTGGAATTGTATCAAAAGAACAAAAAATTTCTGCCTGCCGTTGTCACCGTGAAATGCCTTCGGGATGAGGACTGCGCAGACTGGCTTGAAAAACAGGATTCGGAGGATGCGGTTTTTGAGGCACTGTGCCACATATTCTGGCGAAGAAATGGCAGCAGCGACAGCTATATGTTACATGGCGCTTATAATGATGTCTATCATACAGCTTATCAGTGTGTTGATACGCCGATCAGACTGTCCCATGCCGGAAAAATTATGGACTGGATGAAAAAACATGCGACTGAGCCGAGGGACGATATCTTAATGGGATGGGTGCCGTCCAATGATGAATCGCTCTGCAAAACGATGGGTGCGTATTTTTATGAGAAAGCACTGAAAAGTGAAGATCTGCGCAGGTATCTGCGTGGAATGGAAATATGCGGTTGGACTGTCTGTGATGGACTTGCTGTGCAGTATTTCAAGACCCGGGGGAATATTATTGGACAGTGGCATCTTCAGGAATTTTTGAGAACAATGCCCGGCGACAGACAGGCTAAGCGCGCGGAGGCGCAAAAACTCAGTGAGCTGATGAAAACAGGGAAGATCAACAAAAGAAAGATTGTTGTCAGTGCGCTTGACGAATGGATTCAGGAAAACTTGTGATATTGCATAAATATAATACAATTATATATTTAAGAAAGGGAGATACAAATAATGAGTGAACAAATATTAAGATTACCTGCTGAAAAGTTATTTCAGGCAGAGATTGACGCGCTGATTGCAGCAGAGAAAAATCCAGTACCGACAGGCTGGCGCATGTCGCCGCAGTCTGTAAAGACGTACATCTGCGGCGGAAAGGCTGGCAAGACCAAGATCACGCCTAAATACATAGGACATGAGCGTCTGGTGGAAATCGCGATTTCCACGCTTGTGACAGACCGGGCGCTGCTGTTGATCGGAGAGCCGGGTACGGCAAAGAGCTGGCTCTCCGAGCATCTGACCGCCGCCATCAATGGCGATTCCACGAAAGTCATACAGGGAACCGCTGGCACGACAGAGGAGCAGATAAAATATTCATGGAATTATGCAATGCTGATTGCCAAGGGACCATCGCATGAGGCAATGCTCAAAAGCCCGGTATTTAATGCGATGGAGACCGGAACCATCGCGCGCGTTGAGGAGATCTCGCGCTGTGCCTCCGAGGTGCAGGATGCGTTGATTTCCATCTTATCCGAAAAAAGAATCTCTGTGCCCGAACTGGCAATCGAAGTAGCGGCTCAGAAAGGCTTTTCGGTGATTGCGACAGCAAACACAAGAGACAAGGGCGTCAATGAGATGTCTGCCGCGCTGAAGCGCCGTTTTAACATTGTAGTACTGCCTGCCCCTGCAAATCTTGATTCCGAGATGGAGATCGTGAGAACGAGAGTGACACAACTGTCAGAAAATCTTGACCTGAATGCAAAACAGCCCGCCGATGACGTGGTAGAAAAAGTCTGTACGATTTTCCGCGAACTGCGCTGTGGAGAGACCTTAGACCGCGCACAGAAAGTAAAGGGAACATCAGGCGTCCTTTCCACCGCAGAGGCGATCTCATTATTATGTAACAGCATGGCACTTGCAGGAAGTTTTGGAAACGGCACGATCACCAACGAAGACTTGGCGGCTGCGCTGCAAGGAGCCGTCATCAAGGACGAGGACAAAGATCAGGTGGCATGGAAGGAGTATCTCGAAAATGTCATGAAAAAGCGCGGCTCTGAATGGCTGGGACTGTATAAAGCGTGTAAGGAACTGGTTTAGAGAAACGAGGTGTTTGTATGGAAAATCGCATGACATGGGAAGAAATTCAGAATAAATATCCTGATCAGTGGGTTGGATTAGTTGATGTAGAATGGTGCCCGGACAATACGGCAACTGTGAAATCAGCAGTGATAAAATATACAGATAAATCAAAGGATGAATTGACTGCAATGATGCTGCGAGGAGAAATTGATGCAAGATATACAACACCGGATAATCTTTTTCAATTGGGAATGATAGGGGTATATAGATGAAACAGTTTACATTAGATTTGGACAAAAGCCAGCAGCGTCCTATTGTTATGCTTCAAACGGGATTGAAAGCATTACTTGATACTGGTGCATATATTCCTGTCTGGGTTGGCGGAGAGACTGTACTGTCAGAGGGACTTGGCGCTGAATTAGTAAGGAAAAATATTTCTTTTACTGGTTTTGGCGGTATTGCATATGGTAATCTATATAAAGTAACGATTCAAGTCGGAGATCTAATGTATCCGAATATGCACATTGTTGCAAGCGATGCGTTTGATGTGCCATTTCATATTATTCTGAGTGCAACGATGTTTGCACATTTAATTTATGAGATTGATGACTATAATCATAAATTTAATATTACAGTTCCTGATAATGAAAGTATGATTCGAAATCTAAGGGTTGTGGATAAAAATGGAAAACTATATGTTTTGTGCAATTCTGGTGAAAACAGTTTTACAAGATGAGACGCTTAAAGGAGAGGAATTAGGTGTTCAAGATGAAAAATCCAAATTTTTTCGGAATACGGCATTTATCGCCTGCCGGGGCGTATTACCTGCGGGAATTTCTTGATGAGAAGAAGCCAAAGCTGGTATTAGTCGAGGGACCGAGTGATTTTGAAGATCTGCTGTCTGATATGGTACGGGAGGAGACCAAGCCGCCAATCGCAGTGCTTGCGTACACGAAAGAGGCGCCGGTGAGGACAATATTGTATCCGTTTGCAGAGTACTCGCCAGAGTATCAGGCAATCCAGTGGTGCCACAAGCATCATGTGACATGCCGTTTGATCGATCTGCCCTCGGAGACATTTCTCGCGATACCAGAGAGCGGTATGCAGGAGGCGGAGGGCGAGGAGCGCAGAATCAATGTATATGAGCAGCTTGACCAGCAGAGCGGCGAGGACGGGCACGACACCTTCTGGGAGCGCGTCATGGAGCAGGCGGGCAGCATGGAAGCCTATCACGAGGGTGCAAACAGCTTTGGCGCAAATATCAGAAGTCTCACAGCAGGAAGGGAAAATGACTGGGCGGAGACAGTGCTGCGCGAGGCATATATGCGGCAGCAGATCAAAAAGGCAGTGGATTCTGGCATCGAACCAGAGCGCATTGTTGTGGTGACTGGTTCATATCATGTAGAAGGATTAAAAAACTGGCAGGAGGCAGAGGAAGATTTGTCCAAAATGCCAAAGGTAGGCACCAATCATACCCTGATGCCATATTCGTATTACCGTCTTTCCACGAGAGCAGGGTACGGCGCCGGCAACAAAGCGCCCGCTTACTATGCACTGTTGTGGGAGGGCTTAAAAAGAGGAGAGCCGATGTATGCTGTCTACAGCTATCTGATTCGGATAGCAACGTATCAGCGCGAAAAAGGAAATCCCACCTCATCGGCATCCGTCATCGAGGCAGTCCGCCTTGCGATGTCACTGGCAGCGCTTCGGGGCGGAACAATCGCATCGCTCAGGGATTTGCGCGATGCAGCGCAGACCTGTATCGGAGAGGGCAGCGTGTCAGGCATTATCCTTGCGACGGCAGACACAGAGATCGGCACGACAATCGGAGCGCTTCCAGACGGCGTGAGCCGCACCAGCATTCAGGAGGACTTTTACAGGCAGTTGAAGGACTTGAAGCTTGAGAAGTACCGCGAACTCACAGCGCAGGATTTAATGCTCGACCTGCGCGAGAACCGGCGCGTCAGCTCGGAAAAGTCCGCTTTTATGGATTTGCACCGCTCCTTTTTCCTGCACCGGCTCAGAGTGATTCATGTGAGCTTTGCCCAGCAGCAGGCGGTCAATCAGGACAATGCGACATGGTCTGAACACTGGGTTGTGCGCTGGTCGCCTGAGGCGGAGATCGAGCTGGTGGAGTCGGCGCTGAAGGGAGATACCGTGGATGGCGCGGCATCGTTTGCCATGAAAGAGCGTGTAGAAAATGCTGCGAAAATGGGTGATATCGCGCTTGTCATTGAGGATGCCTGCTGCTGCGGGATGGAGAAGGCGGTCGGCTATGCGACTGCGGCGCTGCAAAAAATGGCAGTCGATGCCGCTTCTGTGGAGGACCTGGCAAAGACAGCGCAGCGGCTCTCTGTTGTCATACAGTATGGCAATATCCGCCGCATTGATGCAAAGCCGTTAGAGCCCATTTTAAAGCAGTTGTTTTACAGGGCATGTCTGATATTAGAAGCTGCCTGTGTGTGCGATGATGCGGCGAGCAAAGGGATTATTGACGCGATAGAACAGTTAAACAGCGCAGAGCTTGCGCATGATTTTCTGGACCATGAGGAGTGGATAAAGGTGCTGAACAACATTTCTGAGCGCGATGATCTGAATACCAGACTGTCAGGATTTGCGGCGGCAATTCTGTTAGAACGCGGCAGCATGAACACACAGCAGCTTCGGACAGAGGTATCCAGACGGCTGTCCAAAGGAACTCCGGCGGATTTGGGCGCGGGGTGGTTTGAGGGACTTGCCATGAAAAACAGGTATGCGCTGATCGCGCGGCTGTCGTTGTGGGAGAGCCTGAATGACTATCTTGTCACGCTGGATGACGAGGAATTCAAGCGGGCGCTCGTGTTCCTGCGCCGCGCCTTTGCAGACTTTTCCGCATTGGAAAAAGACCAGATCGCGGAAAATCTGGGCGAAATTCTGGGTCTCAATGGTCAGGAAGTCAGCGAGGTGGTCAATGCGGTGCTCGACGAAAGCGCCCAGCAGATGATCGCGGGGCTGGATGATTTTGATTTTGACCTGTAAACCAGAGGAGGTATGTGATACAATGGAAGCAAAAGAACAACTCACCAGATGGCGGCTGATTCTGGGGCAGGAGAGTGAGAAGCGCCTGTCGGGCATGGGCGGCGGGGGGCTCTCGCAGGAGCAGGACTTGATGGATCAGGCACTGGCTTCAATCTATAACCGTACAGAGCTTGGCGGATTTGGCGGGCAGAACAACGCGGGCAGAGGCGCCGGCAAGGGCCCCTCGAATCCGCAGATCAGCCGCTGGCTCGGCGATGTGCGGACACTGTTTGACAAGGAGCTCGTGACCGTCATTCAAAATGATGCCGTGACGCGCTGCGGACTGAAACAACTGTTATTTGAGCCGGAATTATTAGAGAATATGGAGCCAGATCTGGGGCTCGCCTCGACCATTCTGACACTCAAGGACCAGATACCCAAGCGTTCCAAAGAGAGCGTCCGCGCTTTTATAAAAAAGATTGTGGAGGAAATCAATAAATTGCTGGAGCAGGATATCCGGCGTGCTGTGACCGCTGCGGTCAACAAAAGAAAACATTCGCCGATTCCCTCTGCATCCGCAATGGATTTTAAGATGACCATCAGCCGCAATTTAAAGCACTATAACCCGGATTTAAAGACCATCGTGCCAGAGCATTTTTATTTCTTTGACCGGACGAGTACCACAGCGGCAAATAAATGGACGATTATTCTCGACATTGACCAGAGCGGTTCGATGGGGGAGTCTGTGATTTATTCGTCGATCATCAGTTGTATTTTGGCAAGCATGGCGAGCATCAAGACCCGGATTGTCGCATTTGACACAAATATCGTCGATCTGACAGAGAAAAGTGACGACCCCGTCGATCTGCTGTTTGGCTTTCAGCTTGGCGGCGGCACAGACATCAATAAATCCATCGCCTACTGTGAGCAGTTTATTGAAAATCCGGCAAAGACACTGTTTTTCCTGATTTCTGATCTGGATGAGGGCGGAAACAGGGCAGGGCTTCTTAGGCGCATCAGCGACATGAAGGAGTCCGGTGTCACGGTAATCAGTCTTTTGGCGATCGCGGACGGCGGCAAGCCTTACTATGACGCGCAGACAGCGCAGAAGCTTGCGGGACTGGGGGTTCCCTGCTTTGCATGTACACCCCAGCTTTTGCCGACGCTTCTTGAGAAGGCGTTAAAAGGGCAGGATTTGTCAAAATTTGAAAAAATGAAGTAATTTGCGAGGTAATACAACATGGCAATACAAGGAGAAACGAGAGAGGGCACACGCATCAAGATACGGGAGCCAAAACAGTACAAGGTGATCATGCACAATGATGATTTTACTACAATGGATTTTGTGGTGGACATTTTGCGGGAGCTTTTTCATAAAGATGAAATAGAGGCGGAGCGGCTGATGATGCTGGTACATGAGACAGGAAAGGCAGTTGTCGGGACGTATCCCTATGATATTGCAGTCTCTAAGGTGCAGTCGGCAGCAGCCCGGGCAAAGGCAGAAGGATTTCCATTTCGTATGACCATAGAGGAGGCGTAGTCAGATATGCAGGTATCAAGGGAAGTCGCAGAACTCATGAATGCTGTGATTGTGCTGGCGAAGGAGCGGCATTATGAGCTGGTGACGCCAGAGCTGTTATTGTATGTGATCTGTGAAAATCAGTTATTTGCGGAGGCATTTGAGGACTGCGGCGGCAGTATTCATGATCTGGCGGCGCAGTTAGAGGGGTATTTCAATCAATATATGGTTGCTGTCCGCCCCGAGGAAAGTATGTATCAGGCACCCGAGCATACACCTGAATTTTCTGCCGGTATGGGAAGCTTGCTGTCCTATGCATGGCGGTCAGCGCAGGGGAGCGGGCGCAATGTCGTCGGACTGATGCATCTTGTCCATGCGCTGTTTGAGCTAGAGGAAAGCTATGCAGTATATTACATGCAGCTACAGGGCGTTGAACATGCGGAACTGTTACAGCAGATGACTGTCTTATATGAGGAGATGACTGCTGCCAGACATACAAGTCCTTCTAGTCAGGAGGAGAAAGGCAGTCCTGCACAACAAGATGAAGCCGAGGCAGACGCTTTGCCGGAAAAAGTATGGCAGCAGTTTGCGGTCTGCTTGAATGATGCGCTGGACGATATCAATCCTCTGATTGGACGGGAGGAGGAGCTTGAGCGCACGATGCAGATTCTGTGCCGCAAGGAGAAAAATAATCCGCTCCATATCGGGGAGCCGGGTGTTGGCAAGACTGCCATCACCTATGGGCTTGCCCGTATGATAGAGGAGAATCATGTGCCGGAACCATTAAAAGACGCGAAGATTTTTTCGCTGGATCTTGGAAGCCTGATCGCCGGAACACAGTTTCGCGGTGATTTTGAGAAGCGCTTTAAGCGCGTGATGGACAGCATCAGCCGCGAGGAGAAGCCGATTGTCTATATTGATGAGATTCACAACATTGTCGGCGCCGGGGCGGTGAACGGGGGCGCGTTTGACATTTCAAATATGCTAAAGCCCTATCTGGCGTCAGGGAACGTCCGCTTTATCGGCGCGACGACCTATGAGGAATACAAGAAGCATTTTGAGAAGAGCAAAAGTCTTGTGCGGCGCTTTCAGAATATTGATATCAAGGAGCCAGACATTGAGGATGCCACCTGTATTCTCGAGGGACTTAAAGAAAATTTTGAGAAATTTCATGGCGTCACCTACGGGAAGGGTGTCATTGCCTATGCGGTGAACATGAGTGCGAAATATGTCAATGAGCGCTATCTGCCCGACAAAGCGATCGACCTGATTGACGAGGCGGGAGCGTACCGCAGACTGCATCCTTTGAAACAAAAAACACAGTCTGTTGACACTGCTTTAATCGATGAAATTTTGTCTAAAACCTGTCAGATTCCAAAACAGGTGGTGGAGCAGGATGAGATTGAAACCCTTGCGACGCTCGAAAAGCGCCTGACGAGCCGCGTGTTTGGTCAGGATGAGGCGGTTGCACAGGTGGTTAATGCCGTCAAATTTTCAAGGGCAGGGCTGCTTGAGGAGGGAAAGCCGCTTGCAAGCCTGTTGTTTGTAGGTCCTACAGGCGTTGGCAAGACCGAGATTGCAAAGAGCCTTGCCGACGAGCTGGGCATCAAACTCCTGCGCTTTGACATGAGTGAGTATGAGGAAAAACACGCTGTCGCCAAGCTGATCGGCTCTCCAGCGGGCTATGTGGGATACGAGGAAGGCGGACTGCTGACGGAGGAAATCCGCAAAAATCCTCATGCAGTGCTGTTGTTAGATGAGATTGAGAAAGCGCACCCGGACATTTACAACATTCTCCTGCAAGTGATGGATTATGCCACCCTGACAGACAATCAGGGCAGAAAGGCAGATTTTCGCAATGTCATTGTCATTATGACCTCCAACGCAGGCGCAAGCAGGATTGGCAAGCATGGCATCGGCTTCACCGGGCAGGATGTCAAGGCAGATGTGATTATGGAGGAGGTAAAGCGCATTTTCCAGCCGGAATTTCGCAACCGCCTGAATAAGATTGTGGTCTTTCATGGCATGGACGATGCGATGGCAGCGCAGATCACGGAGAAGAAGCTCGGAGAGCTCCAAAAGATGCTTCTGCCAAAAAAGGTGGAGTTGTCCGTCAGCGCGTCAGCAAAAAAGCTGCTGCAAAAGAAAGGCATTACCACAGAGTTTGGTGCGAGGGAGATTGACCGGGTAATCCAGAGCGAGGTGAAACCGCTTCTGGTTGATGAGATCCTGTTTGGCAAGCTTAAAAAAGGTGGAAAGTGCAAGCTGACAACCAAGGAAAATCATTTTTATCTTGAGTTTATCCAGCCGAAAACGAAAAAAGCCTGAATTACAGAGGGGAGAACCGTCATGCCTGTATTTCGTATCAATGAAAATGAAATCTCATTTCCGCATCCAACACTTGCAAGGGAGGATGGACTGCTTGGCGTGGGCGGAGATTTGTCCGTCGAACGACTCCTGCTAGCGTATTCGCACGGCATCTTTCCGTGGTATAATCCCGGAGAGGAGATTCTGTGGTGGTGTCCTAAGGAGCGCTTTGTTATATTTCCAAGCGAGATTCATGTCTCACACTCCATGCGTAAGTATATGAAAAAACATACGCTTCACGTTGTGCTGAACAGAGACTTTGCAGACACCATGCACCGCTGCCGGCTCAAGAGAGAATTTGAGGAGGGCACATGGATTTCCGACGAGATGGAGGAGGCATACCGCCGTCTGCATGAGCAGGGGTATGCCGTCAGTGTGGAGGTATATGAGGATGATGTGCTGGCAGGCGGATTTTATGGCGTCAGCATAGGAAAGTGTTTTTTCGGTGAGAGCATGTTTTCCGAAAAAGAAAACGGCTCCAAGACAGCGCTGATTGCCTTTGCGCGCCTTTTAGAGCAGGAAAAATTTCTGTTCATAGACTGCCAGTTTCACACAGAACATTTAGAGAGCATGGGCGGCAGATACATTTCGTGGGAGGAGTACGACAGCCTGCTCACAAAAGGGATACAAGCATTGCACAAATAGCAGTGTACTGGGTTTATCGTTTTTTCATAGAATTTATAGATAGTTTTGTGGTATCTTGGCTGATAGAATGGTAGAATAAGGGTAACTTATTAATGAGAAGCTGCATGTTTCCGAAATGTTTTCGGGTGCGTGCAATGAGAAACAGGAGGAAAAAGATGGATTTTTTTGATAAGACAACCAAGGCAGTGAGGGATCTCAGCAATGCGACGCGGGAGCAGACAGAGCTTGCCAATCTCAAGATTCAGAAGGCGGCAATTGAGAAGAAGCTCGAGAGCCAGTATGCGGAGATCGGCAAGAGATATGTCGCTTATATCGCGGATTCATTCAGAACGACACCGTTTGATGTATCAGACATTCTCGATGCCATCAACCCTGATCTGGAAAGGATCGCAGACATCGTGGAGCAGGTAGAGCAGAAAGAACGGCAGTTCAGACAGCATTCGATCGAAAAGGACAGAAAAAGGGCAGTTGAGCAGTTTGAGAACGAAAAGCGCAAGCTGGATAAGGCGAAGGATTTGGACATCATCACAGATCTGGAATATGAAGAAAAGCTGGAAAAGGCGCGCAAAAGGTTTGACAATTTCGAGATGCTCAAAAAGGTTCAGATGCAGTTTGAGATGGATATCATCACCAGAGAAGAGTACGAGGAAAAAGTTCGAAATATTTTGCAGTAGTAAAAAAGAGAGCGGAAATGGCTCTCTTTTTGTCGTTCACAGCATTATTTTCCTACAATCCATCACGGAGGAATCAAAATGACAGAACAACAACACAAAAGGCGTGTGCGCTACAAGGGAACACACCCCAAAACGTATGCGGAGAAATATAAGGAACATCAGCCGGAAAAATACGCGGACACCATCGAGAAGGTTATCCGCAAAGGGAGCACCCCGGCAGGCATGCACTTGTCAATCATGGTGCAGGAAATATTGGATATTCTACAGATTCAGCCGGGACAGAACGGGCTGGATGCCACGCTTGGCTATGGCGGACACACACGCAGGATGCTGGAGCAGCTACAGGGCACAGGACATATCTGTGCGCTGGATGTGGACCCGATCGAGATCGAAAAAACAAAAGAACGTCTAAAACAGGCTGGCTATGGAACAGATCGTTTGACGATCATACAGGAGAACTTTGCAAACATAGATCAGATTGCGCAGGTGCATGGACCATTTGATTTTATTCTCGCAGATTTGGGCGTCTCATCCATGCAGATTGATAATCCAGACAGAGGTTTTTCATATAAAATCGAGGGACCGCTTGACCTGCGGCTGAATCCAGAAAAAGGAATTCCAGCAGCAGAGCGGCTCAAAGAACTGACACAGGAGGAGCTGGAAGGAATGCTCGTCGAAAATTCAGACGAACCCTACGCAGCACAGATCGCAGCAGAAGTCACAAGGAAACTGCGGCGCAGAGAGCCAATCGAGACCACGACGCAGCTTAGGGAAACAATCGAGCGGGCACTATCCTTTCTGCCAGAGAATCAAGAGAAGAAGGAACTTATTAAAAAGACCTGCCAGCGCACATTTCAAGCGCTGCGCATTGATGTCAACAGTGAATTTGAAGTGCTTGAAGCATTTCTCGACAAACTGCCCGGTGCATTGGCGCCAAGCGGCAGAGTGGCAGTGCTGACCTTTCATTCAGGGGAGGACAGAATGGTCAAAAAAGCCTTTAAACAGTGGAAAAAACAAGGTGTATTCTGCGAGATTTCAGACGAAGTCATACGGCCTTCGGCAAAGGAGTGCAGGCAGAACCCAAGGGCACGCTCCACCAAGCTGCGCTGGGCAGTCAAAACGAATGAGCAATGAGAAAAGAGGAGAGGAATAAAAAATGGGATATATCGAAGAGACAGATGAATTAAAGTTAGACTTTCATAAGATCAGGAGCATGTCGGGGCAGGAGGTCATTCCTGTTGCCATTCAGAATGCAGATACAAATGAGGTGATTCTCGTGGCATATACCAACGAGCAGGCAATGCTTGAGTCCATCCGGCTGCGCCGTCTGGTACTTTGGAGCACCTCGCGCAATGAGCTGTGGCATAAAGGAAAAACGTCTGGAAATGAGTTTGAACTGACAGACATCTTTGTCAACTGTGAACAAAATTCGCTGGTGTACAAAGTCAGGCCCCTGAATGGCAATATCTGCCACACCTCCTATAATGGCGTGGCGAATAACTGCTTCTACAGAAAACTTGATATGGATAGCATGAAGCTGGTGAATCTAAATGAGGAGGTAGCTATGGGTTGATGTGTATGAAGTTCGCATCATCGGATGGAAAAACATTGGATTACTGGTTTATATTGAATGCATACCAATCAGCCGCATTCAGCTTGAATCGAATACCATAAACGGTCTCGATTTCAATTGAATGCGGCTGATATTTTTAATATGCTTTAACGTTGGATGATATCGCAGATTCCATACATCTGCGATAC
>VSNR01000037.1:25762-27121 GCA_009774345.1 Lachnospiraceae bacterium
ATTGTGAAAATCCAGCAGATAAAGGCTTCTTTATCCTGCCTGACCATAAATCTGACCATAAAATGCTGACAGATGATCCATATATCGGCGCTTCGTATCCAGAGACGGATGTACATATCGGTTCAGGGTAATCTGCACATCCGAATGTCCAAGGATTTCACTCAGACTTTTCACATCTGTCCCGCCTTCAATGCAATTGGTAGAAAAAGTGTGACGCAGAATATGGAAATTGGTATCTGGCAGTTTTGCTTCCTTCAACAATTTCTTAAAATGATACTGCAATGTCCGCGGTTCTAGTGGTTTATCGCCTCCAAATATATATTGCTTGCCATTTTCAAATTTCATTAGCAGGTCTGCCGCGGAAGCGGAGAGTGGAATTTCTCTTTTGGAATGCATACTTTTGGGCGGCATCTCCATCAATATTGTTTTTGTTTCGCATCCCTCGACATAGAGGCGCTGCACGGTGCGGTTCACGGTTAGGATTTTATTATCAAAGTCAATGTCTGACCATTTTAATCCACATAATTCCCCCAAACGCAGTCCTGTAAACATTCCAAGCAGCACTGCCATTTTATATAAGTCCATCTGTTGATAAAGTACTGTGATTAACTTTTTTTGCTCACTTTTGGATAATACTTTTACAGGTTTGTTGGACTTTTTTAAATCTGGTTTTTTTAAAGGTACGATTGTCACTGAATACTGTGCAGATACAAATTTCAGGATTTGATTCAGTACACAATAAATACTTTTGTACACGCTGTATGACAGCGTGCTGTCCAACTTTTCCTTCACGTAGGAATCTGTCAATTCGGATACTGCCATACTGTCGAATACTTCCTCAATATACTTTTGATAGATGAGGCTGTATTTTACATAAGTCGAAGTTTTTCTCTCCATTTTGACTTTTGCGAGCCACTCCTTTGCTGCATTTGTGAAAATAATGCATGGGCGGTCTTCTGTTGTAATTGTACTTGCTGGATTTTTTAATAGATTTTTCTTTGTGGTCAGCTTTTCACGTACCTCGCTGTATGTCCTGCCATAAATCGAATGATAAACCTGTTTTCCCCTTGTCTCATCATAGACTGGATAGCGTCCCTCCCAACGCCCGTCTTTTCTTTTTCTGATATTTTCACCGTGTCTTGCCATGACAGTTCTTCCTTTCTCTTCCTGTGATTTTTGACCCTTTATTTGACCATAATGCACCTCTTCTGTCCACTTTTTTACTTTAAAGCAGTAATATTTCCATCAGATTCCAGCAATATTTTGGGGTAAATATAAAAAAACAGTTGTAAAATCAAAAAAAATGTGATAAAGTAACATCAATGCAGGATGATCTGATGACATTCCATGTTTGATTCA
>VSNR01000370.1 GCA_009774345.1 Lachnospiraceae bacterium
ATACAATATATGAAAGAAGCATTATATAATAGTAAAATTTGCGTTAGGAAAGATTGTGATGATAGACAACAAATAATATTTTATGGATATGTATCAAAAGTGTCAGAGATCGTAACAGGAGGTTTAATAAAAATATTTCTGGAGGCAGTGTCAGGCTCTTATTTGTTGGATCAAAAACTGATAAAACGGTCATTTCGGATGGTAGAGAATACATATGCTGATATTATAAATGAGGCAGTACAAGGTGGTAATGGTAAAGTAATTTGTACAGCAGGAAATGAAAAGCAGATACAAAAACCCATTATACAATATCAGGAGACTGTATGGGATTTTTGCAAACGCATGGCAGGACATCTAGGGACATGTCTGGTTGCAGATGTACAGATAGGAGAGTCTGCATTATGGTTTGGAATGAGAAATGGCGATAATATTCCGCCGCTTTTGGAAAATGAATATATTGTTAAAATAAGACGGATGGATAATTGTAGAACTGAGAGTATATATCAAATTGAAAGCAGGGATTTCTATAAAATTGGAGATAAAACAATTTTTTGCGGAAAAAAATTGATTATATGTACAGTAACAGCTGATTTTAAAGATGGTGAATTAGTATTTACATATTTTTTGAAAGAAAAAGAAACAACAACAATGACTTATAATGAATTATTTATTGGTCTTGGTTTGGCTGGTACAGTAATAGATGTTCGAGACGAACAAATTAAAATTGCATTAGATATTGATAATGGAATTTCTACAGGGAATTATTTTTATAATTGGTATCCTGAAACAGGAAACGCCCTTTATGCTATGCCAGAAATTGGTGCTAGGGTAATGCTTTGTTTTGAAGGTAGGGATGAAAGGGAAGGCTTTGTTCTAAACTGTTTACGAGATGATTTCAGATGTGGAGCCTTTTATTCTCATCGTCACTTATACACGAATAACGGATGCTCTATGAACTTGCCAGATGACAAAATAAATTTTACTGCAAGACATCAATGTTTTTTGACATCGGATGATGAAGAAATCATAGTGCACAGCTTTCATAATGTATATATGCTAGCAAAGGAAGGGATATATATTAATGCGGATTCAATATTTGTACGAAGTTCGGATGAATTGAGTTTTTGTCAGAGTTAAATTATTGGTATACAGAATGATGATAGGGGAATAATATGGGAGAGTTAAAAACAAGTGTCGAGCAAAATGGAAATAGTGTAGAAATAAGTGTTGAACAAGATTATATTAATTGTGGACTTTGGACCAAACGAACTGAAGAAGGTGTAGAATATCAAACGTTTGTATTTGAGGGAATTAGCTCAGATGAAAGAAAAAAAAGAGAAAAAGAGTTAAGAGAAAGAGCTATTGAATTAATGTATATACATAGTGAATTCTATAAATATGTCGATGAAAAAGATTACGTAACAAGAGGTGCGAAATTGGTTTGTTCATTATCGGATAAAACAATTTTGCTTGACGCAAGTATTGATTCTGGTTCATATTATTCAACACATGCAATTTTGACATGTAATGATTGTAAAAATGGAGAGAATATATGCAACTTTGGGGCATGTGGTAAGAAAGGACATGAGCCCCTTTACTCGGATTTAGTACCTCATCCCATTGATGTAGTAAAAAATATGGATGGGGAAGAAAGATATAAATGCTTTCCGTTATTACCTAAAGAGTGGTCGAAAGCAGAAAGCCATAAGGTGTATGCTAAAAATGAAGACGGAACTTTTAGTGAAGTTTTGTTGAAGGAAGATTATATGGTATGCTTGTATGGTGGTACAATTACAATTGAAGAAACGGTTGATATAGAAGAACCAGAAGAAGAGCAAAAGCAAGAAGAAGGAACAATGGAACGATATGTAGTACTAACTGACTGCGTGCATATAAGGAGTAGTGCTTCAACAGAAGGAGAAATAATAGAAAACTTTAATGCTACGAAAAGAATTAATGTAATTAAGGATTCTGTAAAAAAGGATAAAACAGGGAGAAAGTGGTGTGAAGTAGATCTTGGGAATGGTGAAAGAGGATGGGTTGCTGATGAGTTTATTCTTCCAGATAAAGATATAGTAACGAAGTTTGATGCTCAAAAAATTATACAAGTTAATGTTAAATATAAGGACGAGAAACAAAAAGAAGTTACATTTACAAAGACTGTAAAATCTGATTGGTATGTATCATCGCTAATGTCACCCCCATCTAATGAAGAAGTGAATGGAAAATATAGTGTAGCAATAGGTCCAAAGCTAATGAATCCTAAATTTCCAGATGACGGACTTTTGAATAAAGATGATTTTAAAGCATTTGATAAGAATATTGAACTATTATTGAGAGAGAGAGGAACGAATAAAACAAAAACTATACAATGCCATGTATGTGACTGGAAAGCACATACTTATAATAAATATCCAGATAAAAGGTATCAAAAAGTTAAAAGGAACAGAAACCCGCATAATATAAATTCAAATGAGATCGTCTCAACGACAGTAGAGAGTGGTTTTTATCAGACAGGTATAAGATATCCATACGCTGATAATTCGGGATTTGAGATAAATCATGTAGATGGTAGTATTATTGAATTTTATCCGAATTATTCAAAATTAGAAAACGGAGAAGGAATAAAATTGAATCAATATG
>VSNR01000371.1 GCA_009774345.1 Lachnospiraceae bacterium
CAATTACGAAAATTAATAGAATTTACAAAACTTTAGTATAATTATCCTATATATTATGCTATAATCATTTTATAACACTTTTCAATATTTTCCAACAAAAGAATAAAACAAATTTTGTTTTTGAAAAGTGAATTATGGCAAAGGATAGGAGAGTAGTTTAAGAAATGAAAAACAACAAGGACTATATAAAGTGGGGACTGACAGCCTTTTTTGTCGTTTTGGGCGGATTTGCAAGTTATTATGTCATTTTCCATTTGGACAGTCTGTCATTGACACTGAAAAATTTATTTGTAGTATTAATGCCTGTCATAGACGGATTTATACTCGCGTATTTAGTTGCTCCACTTGTCAATGCGACAGAACGAAATATCACAACCCCCTTATTTGACTTTTTCAAAATAGGGCATAAAAAGGGGCAAAAGAGGTTTTTGTCCATCATTATCACAGAAGTATTGGTACTATGGGCAATCTATGCATTTTTCTCTATTGTTATCCCACAGATCTACAATAGTATCCGAACAATTTTAGAACAGTTTCCTAATTATATCAATACAATTATCTTGTGGATATCGAAGCTGCTCGGCGATAATCCAGAGTTTGAAAAGAGTGTGATCGAATTTATTAACCAGTCCTCTATGGATTTGACTACATTCATTAACACAACGATACTTCCACAGCTCAATAGCGTCAATAATGTAACCAAAATGCTGTCTCAGCTGAGTGATGTTATCAACGTTATAACTTCAGTGTCCATGAGTGTTTACTCTGTATTTAAAGCAGTCTGGAATTTACTGATTGGTTTTATTATCTCAATCTATTTGCTGGCAAGCAAAGAACTATTTGCTGCACAGGCCAAAAAAATTGTTTATGCCTTTTGTCCTGTCGAGAGTGCGAATCGCTTTATCAGCAATGTGCGCTTTGCACACAAAACTTTTGGAGGATTCTTTGTAGGAAAAATATTGGACTCAATTATTATTGGAATTCTGTGTTTTATAATCACCAGTATCTTAGGAATGCCGTTTTGCGTATTAATCAGCGTTATTATTGGTGTTACCAATATTATACCGTTTTTTGGACCTTTTTTGGGTGCGATTCCTTCAGTATTGTTGATTCTCTTTGTTGATCCGCTGAAAGCAGTCTACTTTGCAATTTTTGTGATCATTCTACAGCAGGTTGACGGAAATATTATTGGACCAAAGATTTTGGGTAGTTCGACCGGCTTATCAAGTTTCTGGGTTATATTTGCCATCACGTTTTTTGGCGGAATCTGGGGAATCTTTGGCATGATTATTGGTGTTCCAATCTTTGCAATTTTATTTGCTTTTATGAAATCGCTTATAGAGTCCCGGCTGACTGCCAGAAGCTTATCCCCGGAAACAGGAAAGTATCTAAGATTGTTATATATTGATACGGGTTCTAAAGAATATGTTGATTTTCCGGCAAATGTGAAAAAACCCTTTCCCGAGATTACGAAGATTTTGGTGAAGGGACATGAGAAAAAACAGGTCAGCAAAACAGATGAAAAACCGCAGGTGAAAAAAAGCAGTGAAGAATAAAAAATATCAAAAGAGCTGTCGGGAAAAGGTGGAAAACCATACTTCCCAACAGCTCTTTTGATGCGCCGCTGAAATTTTCTCTACCCGATTTTACCATCAGCATCTGGCACCATGATTTCACCTGTTTCCATCAGAAACTGAATTGTATCCAGCACTTTTAGTATACTTGAGGCGACATCTTTCTCACTGATTGATACACAGAATACGACCTCATCTACAATAGAATGCGCTAACCCAGCACTGAGATTATCCAGAAGTTTTTTTCGTACCTCCTGCTGAAGCACATAGATGCAAATAGCGAGACTTTGATGATCTAATTCGCGCAGCAGCCGCTGTATACATCGGTTTGGTAAATGGCTGATTATATTTTCCAGATGGTGAATAGATTCCCAAATCCCTGAATCATTCTGAAAAGATGGATGGATATTGAATAAATTTTGTACTTCTTCATTCTGATGTAACAGTTCCATCTGCGAACAAAATTCTTGACGCAGTTCAGCCGGCATCAAGCTCATAAGAAGTTTATTCAATATTGCGAGATTTTCACCGTTTTGAATTCCAAGCATTCCTCTGAGATAAATATAATCAACCATGGCATTTACACCGACGGGCGCGTTTGTCCAATAGAGATTTGTGGCAATTTCGGTAATCATGTCAGGAAATGTTCCATCCACAACCAATATGATGAGCTGTCTCAAATAGTCGGAACGGAGCGTTTCAACCATATTCTCCAACGCAAGCAATCCTTCTTTGCGCGCAACGTCAGCAAGCCTCATAATATTCTTTGCTGCGTCAATCACTTGTTTTGGCTGATCTTTTGTAATATTGTCCACATTTTTTAGTTTCATGATTGCATCAAGCCGCACAGCATCTAAAATTGTATCGAGTATTTTTTCCATTTTACATGCCTCCTTTTTTCTACAAGTTCCTTATCATCATAGCATAAGAAACCTAATAACTCAACAATTTGCTGTTTGATGTTGTTGTATTCTTCAAACGAATTTCGAATATAGTTGTAAGTTGAAAATATTGAAATACCTGCCAATAATTGAAAAATACAACACATATTAAAATGCATTCAGGGACAATTTTTCGAAAAGATATAATAAAATCAAGATATAATAC
>VSNR01000372.1 GCA_009774345.1 Lachnospiraceae bacterium
TACAGATCCAAAGATACTTTGAAAATAAATTCTAAAAATTTCTCTATTTTCTATATATTGATCAACTGCCAGCTGATTTAAAGTAATGTAATTATAATAGTCCTCCATACTTTTTCTCATAGAAACAAACGCTGCTGTTCCACTGAAAAATATATAGTTTGTTTTAGCCTGTTCCCTAATTTTTTCAGATGCCAGATATGCATCTTGAAATAATGTGTACGCTATTTTAAATGTATAAATATCTTTCAAAGCTTTGTTATTACCACCAAAATCAGGCAAACTTCTATATGTTCTGTCTAAATTGATTGCTTTGATTTCTTCGCTTACTATCTTGGCATCCTTAAAGTCTATTCCACTAATTGCACCATCTCTGTCACTAACCATTTTTCCAATATAAAAACGATTTATTTCAGCTATAAAATATTGAAAGTATTCTTGATGTCTATAAAAAATACTTGCAGCCATTTTAAAACAACTATAAGCAACAAGATATTCTTTTAATACATAATTGAGATACCCTTGCTCCATATATAATTGAGGTCTGCTCTCTGCAAGGTGAGCGTTATTCTTAGCAATAATATTTTCTAATACCTGATAATCAAAAGTATTGATCGCCTCAATCCATTCAGGCATATCATAATTTGCTAATTCTATACAATCGCTGTGCCGGCCACTATTATTCTCTAACGGGTCATGTAATTCTATATAACGCACACCACTTTTAGCAAGAATATCTAAAATTGTCTTTATCTTCTCCTTAGCATGTTCATCAGGTTTGAAATTTTCCAACAACTTATTGATACGCTCTTTTTTCTCCATTTCTTCCTCGTTTGCTGTCCGATTACCATCTGCTAAGCTAATCATTGTATACTGTTCATACGCAAGATTTCTTATAATTTTACCTGACTCATCAAGACCTTTCCCCATATCAAACTCACTAATATATCCATCATTAACCTTGAGATCAACCTTATAAAAAGCAGCCTTAATATACCGATCACTGACAAAATTCATATATTTAAACGGTTTTAAATCATCATATAATTCATCTAACTTTGTAAGCTTGTCTTCATGTAACAACCATTTAAGCATATTAAGAAGATTTAATGTTAAATCAGTATTTTTAAATTCTGTCTTCAGCTGAACAGATGCATACAACACATTAATTCCAAAGTTTTTATAATAATCAGCCTCATTAGTATCATATTCTTTACCAGACTCAATTAAATATGCTCTTTGAAAGTCCCCATCAAGAATATCTTTTGCCCATGAAAATATCTGTTTAATATCCGGATCACTAAAAGAATAGCCCAAAAACAAAACAACCTTAGTGCCAATAATAGATTTCACATAATTCTCAATCAGTCTAAAATTTCGTGAATATGAGAGATAATCATCTTCTTTCAGTACAAAATTGTCACTTTCAAAATCGCCGTGTATTTTAATAAGCTCTTTTCCGCCTTTTCTATATGGAAGGTCTGCATCTTTGCTAACCACACAGATAACCTCGCTGTTATCTTCTGCTGCCTTTTCAATCAAATTGTCATAATTCGTTGTAATAATTGTATGGGTATTGAACTCAATAATTTTATCATGAATCTCATGCTTTACGAGGAAATCTCCATGCCGAAATACTTTCCGCATTAGCTGTGTATACTCTTTTTTACCTCTGGCATTGAAGTAATATTGTGGAATGCGAAGGAAATCAAGCGGCTCTTCATATATACCTAGATGCGTCGCAATTTCCTTTACTGCTTGCCCCCATGTAGGCATTCCTGAACATATGGAGGCTCCCGCTCCAACAAAAATAACCAATTGTCCATCATGTCTTGCTTCACTGATAAGTTTTTTAGATTCAATATAGTGATTTAAAATCCCATTATCGTTTATCACAATTAATATACTCCTGTATTCTTTACTCTCAATTACATTACTTTTCTAATAATACAAAATATCTTACTACGCCTTTTTCTTACGTTTTTGCTGCACAACCGCACTTTTAAAAGCTTTCATCATAGCCGGAGACAACTCCTCGCAATCCTCATCAAATATAATAGGATTGTTTTTTGCTTCCTCAATTTCATTCAACTGTTCTTGTGTAGGCTTTTGCCCACTGTCAATAATGAATGTCTTGGTCATAATAAAGGCTCCTTTCCGCGTTTGTTGTAAGTCTGGCTGAAATCAGGCGAATTGTATCTTTTCTTTCTGTAAATATCGTGAATAATACATCATCTACTTTGCCTATTGCAATATATCGATCTTCATCAACACTATGTTCAAAATCAAACATTTCAATATAATGTAACTTATCAGAAGCTGCTCTTGCTTCTTATAACTCATACTTCGCATACTAAAAACAGGCATATCATTGGAAGCTATGCCACCTTGGGTATCTGAAAACGGTTT
>VSNR01000373.1 GCA_009774345.1 Lachnospiraceae bacterium
CAGCTCCAGCTCCATTATGTTACAGAACGCTGGATGCCACTTTGTTCTGTTTTCAATTTCCAAATTTGTGTCCTTTCTGTCTCTCAGCGACTGTTCTTCTATACAAAGTATAACACAGATAGCATACTGGCTGCAACCTGTTTAAAAGCAGCGATAGCGAAACGACATATTTTCTGTTTATCCAATCCTTTTCAACGTCGATTTATATGCAACAAATAGAATAACATCTGCAAATAACCATGCCAGTATTTCCCCCCAGAAGATTGCCTCACATCCAATAAATTTAGTCAATACCGTTGCACATAAAAGCCGCATCATAAGCTGCGCGAAACTTGACAGCATCGGAACCATTGTGTTATTGATTCCCTGTAAGACTGCCCGCAAGATATATAGGATATACAAAAAGGGAAAAAATGCCGCCAATATTAGAAGAAATTGATATCCATATCCCAAAATTTGTTCCATCATTACAGAGTTATCAATAAACAGCCGTAAAATTGTTCTTCCGCCAAATACCATAATACCAGAACAAATCAAGGAAACCGCAACGCCCATAATCAAACTAGCGCGAAGCCCTTGCTTAATCCGATCTGTTTTATTTGCTCCATAATTTTGAGAAACATATGCCGCTGCTGCCATGCTAAAGGAAGATGCCGCGATTTCTAACAATCCATATAATTTCACTGCAGACGTATATCCTGCAAGGAAAGAAAGTTCATATTGGTTGATTCTATTGATAACAATCAAACCACCAACTGAGGTAATAAAGCTCTGCATTGCCATAGGAAACCCTATTCTAAATAATTTTATCGTCACCGTTTTCTCATTCAATGCACAGGAATGGTCATACGCTATTCCCTTTTTTTCATGATAAAAAGAATATCCGCAAATCAGCATAACCACAAATTCCGAAAGAATGGTTCCCAGTGCGGCGCCTTTGATTCCAAACTCCAATACATTCACAAATACTATGTCAAAAACAATGTTGCAAAGCGATGAAATCGTCATGGCCAGCAAAGGAATCCGGCTATTCCCCCGGCTTCTCAATGCTCCTGAAAACAATTGATAAAAGGTCAAGCAGGGAATCCCCAAAAATATTGTGTATACATATTCTTTTGCCATTGCATACACTTCATCTTTTGTACCCAGCCATCGCAGAATCTCTCCTGAAATCAGACAAAACATTACTGTCAAAACCATTGCCAGAACAATACATATTCTTTTGGACATTTTATAGTAAAAGGAAAACTCCTCCTCATTCTTTTCGCCAAAGCGATTCCCTAACAAGATAGAAAAGCCCTGAACCAGTCCAATCACCAATCCGTTCACCATAAAAATCAGCCACTCTGTCCCCCCAACCGCCGCAATTCCCAATGCACCTATTTTTTTCCCAATAATAATGGTATCTACAAAGGTATATAACTGCTGAAACAAGCTGCCTGCAACCAAAGAAAAAGAAAAAGTACCAATTAAAACAAACGGATTGCCAACCGTCATATCTGTATCTTTTGTCATATCCTGCCCCCTCACAATATACGTCATTTTATTCTGTTTTTTCATTGGAGACAAATATATATCCGTTGTCTGTTTTCTCCAAAACGACACGCCACTGTCCGCCTTCGTATCCTTTTGTATATTCCAATGTAAGTTCATCATCAGTATTCCAAATGTCTAATGTGGGCAAGGTTTGTATATGTTTTCTGATAATATATCACCTTTTATGGAGTGTCCGCATTCTTTGCAACGCCTAGACGCATACTTAACCACTGAACAACTACCATCAGAATTTTTTCTGTGCTGATAACGGGTTGTTTCCTCATAGACATGTACACAAGTACTTCGTTCTTTATCATCTGCACCTTCATTGTAATATACCATGCCATTTGCATCTACATATATTTCATCTCCATGACTAAAATCCATAGGTTTTTCTTCGAAGGGATTTTCTTCGAAGAAATCTTCTTTCTCTTTTGGAATAATTAAATAGGTATCCAAACCTTTCCAACTGTTCTCATCATCTGTATCTAAAATAGTACTTGGTTTCTGATATGCCATTGCCGGAATACTGCTTCCTAACACACATACTGCCATAAGGAAAACTGCCATCCCCTTTTTCCAGACTTTCTTTTTTCCTGTTCCCATTATTCTCTCCATCCTTTTCCTCAATAAACTTTTGGTTATTCCCAATGATGGCGCCAATATCATTGAACGGCTAACACCCTGCGACGCGGTCATAATGCATCTGATATAATCTGCTTTCTGCTGTTTCGTCCTACCCTCCAGCGCTGCCTCATCACTAATCATCTCACTGACTGCAATCATCTCTCGAAACAGATAATACGCCAACGGATTAAAGATATGAACAACGATAACACCAAAACAGAAAAATCTTTCTATTGCATCCTTGCAGGACACATGATTCAATTCATGAAGAATCACTTC
>VSNR01000374.1:0-1341 GCA_009774345.1 Lachnospiraceae bacterium
GTAAACTAAGAATCTATTTTGGCAACTAACTAAAATATATAAAACAATGCGAAAACTTTTTCGATTAGGCGCATTATCCGCGCTCACATTGCCTCTGGCGCTCACATCATGCTCGGAAGAAACCGTTGGCGGAGATGACAAGGGCACTGCCGTGGATGGCAGATTTGTAATCTCTGCATCAGTGCAAGGGTCAAACGCGACATCCCATGTTCTCCTTACCGCAGAATCTCTTGACGGCGGAAACCTGTCGGCTGAAGGAACAGGGCTGGTCAACGACGGCGCAAGCCAATGGGTGTTCCATGGTCAGGACTATCTCTATGCTCTTACCTACAATCAAGGCAATGCCGGCACCACACGAAGCTACTTCCTTGGTCAGAACGGTTCTGTGCAGCCACGCGATATGGAGTATAAGGTCAGTCGCTTCACCTCCTACGGTATTTACGACAACTATATCATGTCAATGTCAACCGGAAATGGCCCGGATACTCAGGCTGATGCAAACGGTTATCTTCCAAAGACACTACTTCTGACGTACCTTGACGTGGATGCAGAGACATCCAGGAGCAACGACACCTCCACAGGTGCATACTCAGTGGAAAATTTCCTCGGCAACGGGGAATATGTGACACTCGCAGGTATCCAGCAAAGCGGGAACAGGATTTATTCAGGCGCGGTTCCGATGGGTCTGAGCCAGTATGGGGCTGCTATCGACGGAGGCAAGTGGGTACGTAAGGGGTACGAAGATCTTGTGAAGACAGCCGACGGCGGCTCCAACAGCAGCAGCTACAAGAAAGGGGAACTGCAATGGACTCAGTATCCAGATGAAGGATGGGTGGCTGTTTTCAATGATTCCGGCATGACCAATCCGACACTCGTCAAGTCCGACAGAATCAGCTACCCTTGCGGACGGTTCAAGTCACAGTATTATCAGACTGTGTGGGCTGCCGACAACGGTGACATCTATGTGTTCTCGCCCTCTTATGCCAAGACCATGACTGATTCTCGCCAGCAAACGAAGCTGCCTGCCGGTGTGGTTCGTATCCCTGCCGGAAAGACTGAGTTTGACGATTATTACTGTAACATTGAAGAACAGTCTGAAGGTCGCTCGTTCATGCGTTGCTGGCCCGCAGGAGGCAACAGATTCCTTCTTCTGATGTATGACCGCCCTCTGACTCAAAAAGGATTTGCAGCCACAGACCTTGCCATATTTGATGCCGACTCAAAAAAGCTTACATTCGTTAAAAATCTCCCCAGCGGGATATCTTCTTTTGGGAAAACGGTATATGTGCATAACGGAGCCGTATATATTGCCATAAATGTTGAGAACAGTTACCCGGCCAT
>VSNR01000374.1:1351-4205 GCA_009774345.1 Lachnospiraceae bacterium
GATCCGTCAACGGCAACAGCGACTAAGGATCTGACTGTAGAGGCTACTGAAATTACGGGATTCGGATTCCTTGAAGCAAAGAAGTGAAGACATGATAAAGATTTTTCACAAGATTCATCTCTGGCTGTCCGTTCCTTTCGGCATTATCATCACCTTGATATGTTTCTCTGGCGCGATGCTCGTCTTTGAGCCGGATATAACGCGGATAATCAGGAGCGAAGTATATTATGCAACTTCATCCGAAGGCAAGCCCCTCCCTATGGATGTACTTATGGAAAAGGTAAAAGCGACGCTTCCAGATTCCGTATCCATAACGGGGATAACGGTGTTTGCCGACAAAGACCGCACCTATCAGGTCAATCTGTCAAAGCCTCGCCGTGCCTCAATGTTCATTGACCAGTATTCCGGCAATATCACCGGTAAATATGAGCGTATAGGATTCTTCTCTATTATGTTCAAACTTCACCGCTGGCTGCTTGACAGTTCCAATCCGCACGGAGGAGGGTTGAAAATAGGTAAACTCATAGTTGGAGTGTCTACATGCATATTTGTAATCGCCCTGATATCCGGAGTAGTGATTTGGTGGCCGAGAGTACGCAAGGGATTAAGACGCAGCCTTACAATCACGACAAAGAACGGTTGGCGTTTTTTTTGGAAAAGTCTCCACGTCGCCGGAGGAATGTATGCCCTTGTCATAGTTCTGGTAATGGCGTTGACTGGTCTTACTTGGTCTTTCGACTGGTATAGGAGCGCATTTTATGCAGTGTGTGGCGTGGAATATGCTCCACGCCACAACAATGGCAGAAATGCAAAAAACAGTCGAGACAGTCATAATGCGCATGGAATCAAACGGGAGCGCATTGATGATGGGAAAGAAGATATCGAGACATGGCGTCAGCACTCGGAATTCGGACACTGGCAGCAGTTTTATGATGAACTGAAGATTCAGAATCCTGATGCCCCTCAGATAACAATTGGAATTGAAAAGGCAACAGTTAAACTTGGCTCAATGGGCAACGGACGAGCCTCTGATTCATATGTATATAACAATAGTCCAAAAGCAATCAGCCCTTCGGCAAAGTATGCAGACTCGGATCCGGCTGACAAGTTGCGAGGATGGATATATTCCATCCATACTGGCATTTTTGGAGGAATGGCCACTCGGATAATGTGGTTTTTTGCGTCTATATTAGGTGCGAGCCTGCCCATAACAGGCTACTATATGTGGATCAGACGTCTAAAGAAACGGAACCATTAAGAGGCTGTTTAGGGGGGTGTTTCATAACAATTGTTAATGCCCCCTAAATCTTGATTGTCTTCATAACGGCTTATATGCTTGCTCTGTTTCGCGATTCAAGATTTTTTCGTAATTTTGCAGTCTGTAAAAATCCGTTAAAACACCAGTACTTTGTACGTACCATCACATACAGCGATGATCACATTTTTCAAAAAAGGCTCAACGACAATCCTTGCGGTGGAAAGCAACGATTGTCTCTCACCGGACGACATCACCCGGCTTTCTTGGCTTTTCGGCGAAGCAACCCCGCTGAAAGCACGCAAAATCAGCGGCACTTTCGTCGGCCCGCGAAAGGAGATGATAACCCCATGGAGCACCAACGCCGTGGAAATGGCGGCCAATATGGGCGTCGCCGGTATCAGCCGGATTGAACAATATGAGAAAACGGCAGACCCGCATCCGGCATTCGACCCGATGCTTCAGAACCTCTACCTCGGACTCGACAAATCAATCTTCACCGCCGACATAAAGGCTGATGAGATAATAGAAATCGAAGACATCGAAAAATACAACTCGGAAGAGGGTCTTGCCCTGTCTTCCGAAGAGGTGAGCTATCTCAAAGCCTTGTCTGAAAGGCTCGGACGCAGGCTCACAGACTCCGAAGTGTTCGGATTTTCACAAGTAAATTCCGAACATTGCCGCCACAAGATATTCAACGGCCGATTCATAATCGACGGAAAAGAGATGCAGGAATCCCTTTTCTCCATGATCAAGAAAACCTCAAAGGAGAATCCGAATTCCCTCGTGTCGGCCTACAAGGACAATGTGGCTTTTGTCGAAGGCCCAAAAGCAATGCAGTTCGCTCCGGCCAACCCGGAAACAGCCGACTTTTTCGAGGAGCGCAAAGTGAAAACAGTGATTTCGCTTAAAGCGGAAACCCATAACTTCCCCACGACCGTGGAGCCTTTCAACGGTGCAGCCACCGGCACCGGCGGTGAAATCCGCGACCGTTTAGGGGGAGGAAAGGCAAGCCTTCCGATTGCCGGGACTGCGGTATACATGACCGGATATCCTCGGCCAGACGAATGCCGCAAATGGGAATGCGGCGCCCCGCTTGCACGTCCTTGGCTTTATCAGACCCCTGAACAGATTCTCATCAAGGCCTCGAACGGTGCATCCGATTTCGGCAACAAATTCGGACAGCCGCTGATCTGCGGATCGGTACTGACGTTCGAGCATGAAGAAAACAATGAAACGCTCGCCTACGACAAAGTCATAATGCTTGCCGGCGGAATAGGGTCCGGAACTATGAAGGATGCCGTAAAAGGCACTCCGGAACCGGGCATGAAAGTCGTGGTCATGGGCGGCGACAACTACCGCATCGGCATGGGCGGCGGCGCGGTTTCTTCTGTTGAAACAGGCCAATACGCCAATGCCATAGAACTTAACGCGGTGCAGCGCGCCAACCCTGAGATGCAGAAGCGCGTCAGCAACGTAGTCCGCGCTTTGGCAGAAATGGAAGAGAACCCATGTGTGAGCATCCATGACCATGGCGCGGGAGGACATCTGAACGCTCTTTCGGAACTTGTGCAAGCAACAGGAGGAAAGATTGACATG
>VSNR01000375.1 GCA_009774345.1 Lachnospiraceae bacterium
GTGACAGGAAAATGGGTGATTTTACGACAGCAGGTGAGGTTGAATCTGTGACAGCTCATGAAGTTATTAACAGCCATATCACGGCAGTAACCGACCAGAACGGCAGCCGTTACCTTGAAAATGAATATGATATAAAGGGCAGAATCACAAAGCAGCGCTTCCCGGAAGGCATCTGCCAGACCTTTACATATGACGATGCACACAGAAGGAACAGCATCTATTACAGTGAGACCGGAAAAACTGAGGTTTATGAGTACAATAAAGAGCTGCTTACGGAACGAACCATCTTTGAGGACGGAACGTGTACAGCTTACGAATACTCAGACCAGAATCTCAGAACCAAAGAGACCAGCCGCACCGGAGCAGAAAAGCAGTGGGAATACGACGCTTACGGGCGCCTGATCCGCGAACTGTCGCCTGACGGCTTTACAGTATGCCATGAATATGACGAAAACCACGACCTGATCCGCACATGGGACAGCGAAAGACGCGAGACACAGAACCGCTATGACGCAGAACACAACCTTCTCTTTACAAAGACAAAAATTGAGGAGGGAAGATGGCAGGAGACTTCTTATGAATACGATGCCGCAGGAAGGCGCACCGCACAGACAGACGCACTTGGCAACACAGCCAGATGGGTGTATAATAAAACCAGCGCGCACCCTGTCCGGTTCATCACGCCAAAGGGAGAGGAGACAGACTACACCTACGACCGTGTAGGACGCAGAATGTCCATTGAAAACACTTACGGCACAGTGGAGCTTAGTTATAACTCCCGCAACTTTGTCACCAGCCGCACCGACGGGGAGGGTTACACCAGCCACACCATCTATGACCGCATGGGGAACATGAAGGCATACTATCCGCCGATTCAGTGGGAAACGCAGGGAAAAGGATACGAATACAAGTATGATTATCTGGAACGTGTCATAGATACGATTACCCCGCTGCGGTCACACGAAAGGGTATTCCGTAACTTTGACGGTGACATCACCCGTGAGATCCACCCGGTAAGCTATGCAGAGCAGGGCGAAAACGGAGACGGCACCCGGTATGAGTATGATAAGGATGGAAACTGCATCCGCATCCGCTATGCAGATGGCGGCACAGAGCGCAGGTTCTATGATGCCGACGGAAATCTGACAAAACAGGTGCTGCCGGAAGCGTATGATGCAGGTATTGACGACGGTGCAGGATACAGCTATGCTTATGACAGAGCAGGCCGCCTGACACAGATACAGGACCCGGACGGAAATGTACTGCATACCTATACATACAACGGAGTCGGTCAGACCATCCGGGAGACGGACGGGGAAGGACAGGAGACGCTGTACACTTACAATGGAGCGGGACAGCTTACAAGAACGCAGACCAGCATCCGAAGGGTAGGAGAAACGACATACTACCGTGTCACTGCCTATACTTATGACCGCGCAGGCAATAAGATTGAGGAAGCCTACGGACAGCAGGAGGTGGAGCGGGACAGCAATCCCGACAGCTGGCACAGAATCCACTTTTCCTATGACCAGAACAGCCATCTGACACTGGTAAAAGATGACTTTGGCGCGCAGATGCACTATGAATATGACTGCCTTGGCAACGTCATCTTAGAAGAACATCTGATAGAGGAGGGGATACAGCACAGAACCCGCTGCAGCTACAACAAAAACGGCTGGCTGACTCAGAAAACAGAGTATATACAGGGCAACGGCGAAATCAACAAAGCTGTTACCAGCTATGGCTATGATGCCAACGGAAATCTGACCAGCATAAAAACGCCAAAAGGTGCAGAAATCCGCAGGACATATGACGCTGACAGCCGTATGACGAAAGAGCGCATCCTTGACAGAAAGAACGGCATTGACCTGACTGCCAGCTATACCTATGACGCCGCAGGAAAGATCTTAAAGCAGACCATCACCGGTGCGGATGGTGAGTGCCTTGAAACAGGATGGCGCTATGACCTCAAAGACCGCCTGACACACGCTGAAAACCAGAGCGGCGCCATCACAAGATACCTGTATGATAAAAACGACCAGCTGATCAAAGAAATCCACCCATACGGATATGAAAAAGATGCTGACAATGGAAATGGAACAAGCTACGCATACGACAAAAACGGCAATCTGACACGTGTGACAAATGCTCTTGGTGAACTGGTACAGGAGCTCTCCTATAACCGCAGCGGTCTGCCCATAACGCAGACAGACGCATCAGGAAACCAGACGGATTTCACCTATGAATCAGACGGACAGTTAAAAGAAGTGCGCCGCGGCAATACCCGGAGACAGCAGACACCGCGTGCAGTCCAGAAATATGAGTATAACGCCAGAGGACAGATCACAGGCATCGTTGACGGAAACCACGAAAAAACCATCTACAGCACAGACGGCTGGGGCAGAATCATAGGGACAGGCTTCTCAGACGGCGTAAAAGAAGGATTTGAGTACAACTACGCAGGACAGGTAAGCAGGACCATTAACGGAAACGGAAATGCCATCGAATACCGTTATAACAGTCTCGGAAAAGTACGCGAGCGAACAGACCAGCTCGGCTATAAAGAAACCTTCCAGTATGACGAAGAAGGTAATCTCACACTCCACACAGACCGCGACGGCAGGCAGGTGCAGCGCATCTACAACGTCTTTGGCGATCCGGTGTATGAGAAAGCGGTTGATGCAGGTGGAGAAAATCCCTGCATCGGCACCTGGCGCTATGACAGCCTAGGCAGGCTGATACATGCCGTGTGCGACGGACACTCCTATGAGTATGCCTATGACAACCAGGGAAACCTGAAAGAAAAGCGCGCCAACGGAAAACTTCTGGTCTCCTATACTTATGACAGCACAGGAAACATCACAGAAATCAAAGACCCCGCAGGCGTCAGCACCCGCTACGAATATGACCTTCTGGGCAGAATGACCTGTATCCACAGCGGACAGGGCATGAAAGTACAGTACGGCTATGACAGCCTTGACCGTATTGAGCACATCCACTATGGAAACGGCGTACAGACGAATTATGCCTATGACTGTGACGGCAATATCAGCCATCTGGAAACCAGAACGGAAAGCGCCGTCCTGCTGTCTTTTGATTACAAATATGACGGCAATGGAAACCGCACCGCCAAAACAGGAATACAGGGACTGACCGCAGGAAGCAGCGCCCTTGACATCCGCTATCAGTATGATGTCAGAGGACAATTACTGGAAGAATGCCGAAATGGTGCAGCCGTCCGCTATGCCTATGACGCCGCCGGAAACCGGATCAAAAAAACAGAAGGCGAAAGAGAAACCAGATACCGCTACAACCAGAAAAACCAGCTTCTTCAAAAAGAGGATGGAGACGGCATAAGCTGTTTTACATACGACCGTCAGGGCGGTATCATAGAGGAGAAAACCGCAGCCGGAATCCGCCGTTTCACCTACAACAGCCTCCATCAGCAGACACAGGTGGAAACCGAAACAGGGAATATCCAGAAAAATCGATATGATGCAGAGGGGCTGCGCTATGAGCTGATTGAGAACGGCAGGCGGACCAGCTTTGTATACCATAATGGAGAGCTTCTGCATGAGAAAGGAGGAGAAGCAGGGCTATCCAAGGAAGCAACCAGCTATCATCTGGGTGCAGGGATTGAAGCGTTTCAGCGAGACGGTAAAACCTTCTACTATCATCAGGATGAACAACTGAATACCACACTGATATCTGATGAAAAAGCAGCAATCAGAAACCATTATCAATATGATGCCTTTGGTGCAGGACTGGAAGCAGTAGAAGCATTACCCAACCGAATCCGTTACGCAGGTCAGCAGTATGACGAGCAGACAGGGCAGTATTATCTGCGAGCGAGGTACTATAATCCAACACTTGGCAGGTTTATGCAAGAGGATGTGTATCAGGGGGATGGACTGAATCTGTATGCGTACTGTCATAATAATCCAGTGATATACTATGATCCGAGTGGTTGCTATGAAGCAACAAAAAATTTATTTCGAAATATGGTTTTATTAAATAAAAAAACAAGTTCTACTGATCTTACAAAAGCTATGTTTTTAACATTAACTAATAAAAAAACAGGTCCTAGTGTGGAATGTTATCAGGCACAACACATAATACCAAAAGAATTTCAAAATAATTATGTATTAAGCATATCTGGTTATCAAGTAGATCACGCTGAAAATGGAATATTTGATATAGATGGTTCTAAACCTAAAACAAATACGTTGCGTCAGTACTTGGCTGCTAGTGGTTGCTCGACAGAGGATATTGATAAATATGTTTCTGATTTAACACATCATGGAAGTGGAAAACATGATTCGGGATATCATAAAGCATATAGTGAATATGTAGAAACGAAATTAATGCAATTAGATAAAAAGTATGGTTTAAGCGAAAAAATGGAGATGCAGACCGGATCAGAATCAAATAAGAGGAAAGCAGTGAGAAATCAGTTAATTGCTTCAGGAGAAATGGAATTACTCCGAAGTGATCTTTTAACATTAAATAATTATTTAAGGAATAAAAATCAAAGCGGAATTGACTTGTATTATAAACATTCCAATAATATGACAACTAAGGATTATACAATCGGCGGATTAGTTACACCGGAGGTTGTGGCAAAATACAGGAAAGGGAATTTTGACGATGATATTGATTTATACAGTAAAGAAGAATTGAAAAGTGAGGGATGTGGAAGTGTATAATGAAAACAGGAACGTGTTAGATCTGACAGAATACATAATAAAGGGAAATTTGCGCCTGAAATATCTTACCCTGGAAAATTATGTGATTACCAAAATTTGCTCAAAAAAAATCGAACTCCATATGAATACTTTCCGCAATGTAATCTTTGAGAATCATTATGAGGGAAATTATATTGTGATAAAAAAGTGTACGTTTGTAAACTGTAGTTTTCATGATGCATTTGGAAATGACAGTCATCTGGAAATGAAAGATTGTGTGTTTCACGACTGCTTGTTTGAAAATGTAAGTATGGATATCAAAGGTGAAATATCAACAATTTTAAACTTGCAGTTTGTAAACTGTACATTTAAAAACATGAATATAAAAGGAAGTTTAGAATTTTCATATTTAGTCGTTATGGAAGGGGTGATGGTGCTTATTGATTGTGTTGGAAATGATATATGTTCT
>VSNR01000376.1 GCA_009774345.1 Lachnospiraceae bacterium
GCTGTGTTTCGGCAAAAGGGGCCATAGAGGATAAGTCTTTCTCCACAGAAGACGGCAAGGCAATACAGTTTACAGATACCGGGATTGAGGTTGCCTCTGTGGATGAGGCTTCCAAATTTACACTTTCAAAGGACGGAACCCTGAATATGGAGGCGGCAGATATCATCCTGTCTGCCCAGAATGAACTGAATATAGGAAAAGGGATGGTACGAATCGGGGAAGAGCTTCAGGAGATCATTCCAAAGAATACCATTCTGCAGGCCAAGACAGGGAATGCGGGCGTGGGAATCATAAAATTTGAGAATGATGCGATGAATGTGGACGAAGACAAGGGTATTGTGATGGATGAAAGCGGAAATATACTGATCATCGCATCCAAGACGCTGTTCTATGAGCCAGAACAGACAGACCCGCCCGGTATACAGTATTCAGACGCTGAATTAAGAAAAGAGGATGCGGCCCAGAGACAAGCCCATAATGCAGAAGTTTTTGAGGTTCATGAAAGAGAGGCAGCTGGCAAGATAACCGTCGGGCGTGCTGTCGCAGGAGTGGGTGCGATATGCCTGATGGCTGCAGCGACTGCGCTGTCAGGAGGGACAGCACTGCTTGTTTTTGGCGCAGGGGCAGTTGCCTGTACATGCGGGACCGCTTATGAATCGGAGGGATGGCGGGATCTGCAAAAAATGCAGTCCGGCGACTTCTCCCAATCCTATAACTTCGTTCGGGATTCACTGCTTGACGGCAACCAGCAGCTGTATGAAACCGTGATGTTTGGAAGCGTTATGATCGGTCTTGGACTAATCCTTTCGCCGCTTGGCGGAATGCTGGTTGAAGTCTCCAAAGGGGCGCTGATGGCGTGCCAGATGCTGACAGCAGGTGCGACATCGGCTGGAACCATGTTTCTCCAGGACGTTTCGGATGGCTATGTGGATTCCAGCTGGCAGGAGTATGCGGCTAATTTTGGAATCTCAGCGGCTACTGCGGGAATTGGTTATAGCATTGGTACAGGAGCGGCATGGCTGGGAGAGAATTTGAAACCGGTGGCGGGTCTGCTGTCACAGGCTGGAAAGTATGCGCCTGCGCTTATTATCGGGGCGGAGACAGCGATAGATGTCCTCACGGACTGGGCACTCAGCCAGATTTTTGGATATGACTATAACGCGTCAATGTCTGTGCTGTCTGCCCTGGTTTCAAATATTGCATTCTCCATCGATCCTGTCAACATGGCTACAGGGGGATTCTGCCTGACGGCAACGGACATCATACTGCCAGATCTCATGGATGATTTCTTCCGCCTGCAGCGCATCTATAACTCTGTGATTCCATGTGCGGGCGTCCTTGGAAAGAACTGGATGCTGGGGCTGGAAAGCAGGCTCTTTATCCGTAAGGAGGAAGGGCTTATCGACGCAGTTTGTATGGATGGACACGCAGAACGGTTCTCCATGGAAGATGGCAGCTGGAAAAACCGCAGGCAGGGAGATTCCAGATACCAGCTGACAGAAAAAAACGAAGAAGAAGGTTTTGTCCTGCTTTACATTCCAGAAGGGAAATGCTATGATTATGATAGCATGGGACGTTTAGTCTCTGTGCGTGGAAAAGGGCATAACAAGCTGACAGTCCGGTATCAGGAGGCGCAGATCAGCCAGATAATAACCTCAGCGGGGTATGTTCTTGATTTTGTGTATCAGGACGGCAGGATTGCCGAGATCCGGGATGAGGCAGGGCGCACAGTCCGCTATAAGTATGAGAATGGCTGCCTGAAGGCGGTATGCCATGTGGATGAAGGTGTGACCACCTATCATTATGATGAGAAAAACCATATCACACAGGTAATCGACCAGAACGGACATGCTTATGTAGCGAATGAATATGATAATGACGGGCGGGTGACAGCACAGTATTATCTGGACGGAACCAAAAGCATCCTGACATACGACCTGAAGAAACGGGAAAATACCGTATACATCGAAGGGCTTGGCAGAACCGAGCGGTACCGGTATAACAAAGATTTTCTGGTGACGTATACTGGATATGATGACGGCACCTGGGAAGAAGCGGAATACGACCAGTGGACGAACCGGATCTATGAGAAGGACAGGAATGGGAATACCACCCGCCGTCTGTATGACAGCCTGGGAAACCTGCGCAGGGAGACGCTGCCATCCAGCCAGACCTGGGAATACCAGTATGATGCCATGGGAAACCTGCTTGAAAAGAAAGCAGATACCGGCGAAGAAGTTCACTATGCATATGACCAAAACGGCTTTCTCATTGAAGAGTCCGAGAAAATCAGGGAGGGGGAATGGAAACAACGCCAGTATAAAAGGGATGACTATGGGCGGCTCACTGAGATGACAGACAGTCTCGGACATAGCACCCGCTACAGTTATTTCAGTACAGACAGGCATCTGTACAGAGACCCTTCCAGCGTGACAGATGCCATGGGAAACCAGACAGAATATGAATATGACATCATCGGGCGCAGAACAGGCATCCGAACAGATCAGGGAACCGTGGAGATCCTGTATAACAAGCAGAATTACCCCGTTTGTGTGAAGGATGGAAATGGAAACGAATACTGCCGCACCTATGACAAAATGGGCAATCTGACAGGCATGACCCCGCCTGTCCAGGGAATGTACGGCTCCCGCTGGATGTACCGTTACGACTTCTTTGACCGCCTGATCGAAACCATCGATCCGCTGGGAAATGTCTGGAAGAAGGAACGAAACCTTGCAGGGGACATTCTGTGCGAAAAGATGCCAGGCGGTGAGATAGTCCGCTATGAATACGATACCGACAGCCATAAGCTTAGAACCATTTATGAGGACGGCTCTGTTGAACGCTGCTTCTATGACGGAAACGGAAACCTGGTCAAAAAAGTAAGGCCGGAAAACTACTGTAAGGAGACCGATGACGGCAGGGGCAGCACCTATACCTATGACAGCATGAACCGGCTGACACAGGAGACCGATGAGGACGGCTGCATCCAGCATACATACCGCTATGACGCATCCGGGCATCTGACAGAACAGACAGACAGCGGCGGGCATACGACATACTACACCTATGACCTGCTTGGAAACAGGACCGGCATGTGGGAGCCCGTGGAGACGTCCGCAGCAGACAGAGAAACCATCCTCTACAGAGCCACCCTGTATGAATACGATGCAGAGTCCAACAAAATCAGAGAGCGGCGGGGGAGAGAGCTAGTCCGGGCAGGCGAAATACCAGGATACATGCATGAGATCCGGTTTGCCTATGACAGCCTGAACCGCCTGACCTGCGTGGAGGACATGCATGGCGCAAAAGCCGTGTACCAGTATAACAGCATGAACCAGAAGGTTTATGAGAGCTTTCGGATCAGCGATGACGTGGAACAGGTGGTACGGTATCATTATGACGCCGCAGGAAACCTTACAGAGAAGCGTGAAGGGATTGAGGAATGCTTCTTAAAGCCGGGCGGGAAGAAGCGCAGGGTCTGGGCAGTCACGAAGTACACATATGACGCAGACGGCAACTGTGTGCACATGGTAACGCCCAAAGGATATGAAAAGGAATGGCAGTATGACGCGCTGGACCGTATAACCGCAGAGAAGGAGCAGGATAAAGCCGGCGGCATCTGCCGGAGCGTCCAGTATGAATATGATGCCGCCGGCAGTCTGCGCGTCCGCAGGGACCAGAGCACGGAGCATCCTACAGAAAGGAACTTCCGCTATGACGGCAGAAACCGCCTGACACACCTGACAGACGAGAGCGGGAATACGACGCGGCTGTTTTATGACCGCAACGGCAGAATTACAAAAGTGGTGCGCCCAGAGCAGTATGACCCCGGACAGGATGACGGAAAGGGAATCTGTTATGAATATGACAGCCGGGACCAGGTAGTCAGAATCACAGGACCGGATGGAACCATCCTTCAGGAACAGACTTACGACAGTGCAGGCAATGTCAGGACCCGGCTGGAAGGACAGTCCGTCTATACAGCGTATGCCTATGACCTGGCAGGAGACCTGCTGGCAGTCTACAAAGGCAGGGAAAACGCCCGGAAGAACCGCAGCGCGCAGCGTATGGCTTACGATGCGTGGGGAAACATCACCGCTGTGGAGGATGGAAATGGGAACCAGACAGGATTCCGCTTAGATGACTGGGGAAGGATTATAGAGATTCATACGCCGGAGGGCGGTACAGAGCGCTATACCTATGACCATGCCGGAAACATCACCAGCACCACGGACGCAAACGGCGGAACAATCACCTATGCCTATAACAGCATGGGCAGGGTCTGCCAGACCACGGACCAGGAAGGCTTCAGCGAATATTTTTACTACGACGAAGAAGGCCGCCTGGAAACGCGCATAGACCGGAACGGGAACAAAACGACGACCCATTACAACATGGACGGGAACCTGTCCTACCAGCGTGCGGAGGACAAAAAAGGCCGAAATCCAGCAGTCAGCAGATATCTATACTACCCGGACGGAAAACTCAGACAGGCAGAGGGCGGCGGCATCACATACGACTATGCCTACACGCCAAACGGTCTGTTAAAGAGCAAATCCGCCTCAGGAAAGCCCCTGCTTGAATATGCCTACGACCGCAGCAGAAACCTGTCGTGCCTGACAGACAGCGCCGGCAGCACCCTGCACTACACCTATGACGCCATGGACCGGCTCAAACAGGTGTCAGAAGGACAGGGTGACATCCTGGCTTCTTACAGCTATAACCCGTTCGGTGGACTCTGCAGGCTCCAATACGGAAACGGCATACAGACTGAATACGGATACAATGACAGCGGAGCGCTCTCCAGCCTTGTCACAGTGACAAAACAGGGACAGGTACTCCTGAACTTTGATTATGCCTATGACGGGAATGGGAACTGCATCCAAAAGAGCGGTGCCCCATACCAGAATACATATGCCTACGACCGCATGAACCGCCTGCTTGAAGCCGTGCAGGACGGCAAAACAGAAAAATACACCTACGACCTGGCAGGAAACCGCCTGAAAAAAGAATCCGGGCGGAAAACGGAAATCTATGAATACAACGCAAAGAACCAGTTAACAGGCATCCAGTCGGAAGAAAAAACAATCCAGTACCGCTACGACCTACAGGGCAATCTGCTGGAGGAGTTGGGACGCACCTGGAAGAAACGCTATGCCTATGACACGGCAAACCGCCAGAAGGATATAGAGCTGACAAGAATGTCAGACGGCAGGGCAGAATACTTCCACCAGTCAAACTGCTATGACGCCGAGGGACTGCGCTATGAGACAAAAGAGGATGGAAAAGTCATCCGTTTCCTGTTTGACAGGGGCGAACTGGCAGAAGAGATAAGGGAAGATGCTCATATCCGCTATACAAGGGGGTACGATCCACTTTCCCTTATCTGGAACGAAACAGAAAAGAGCTACTTTGTCCCGGACGAGATGGGAAGCACGCTCTTCCTGCTGGATAAAGATCATGAAATACAAAAGACATACCGTTATGATGCCTTTGGGAATATCCTCAATGAATCCGGCAACACATTCAACCGTCTTACTTATACAGGCCAGATGTATGACGGAGCGATGGGGCAGTACTACCTGCGGGCAAGGTTTTATAATCCTTCGATCGGCAGGTTCATGCAGGAGGATGTCTACCACGGGGACGGGCTAAACCTGTATGCGTATTGCGCGAATAACCCGGTGATGTATTTTGATCCTTATGGATTTGCCAAAAAAGCTCCTCTGTGTGTGGGGGGAAAGACTGCTGCACAATGTGAGACATTTGATGATGTACAACATTTTATGCGTGTTAGAACTACTCCATCAGATGACAAAGGAGTGTGGGTAAGCGGAATACGTGGAGAAGGTTTATTTATTCCATCAGATCCAGCTATTCTAGATCTTTGTATAGAATATGGACAGATAGGAGTCGTTTATACGCATGGGGTTGCGGACTTTACTCCGTTTGCAATTGAAACTTTTACAATAAATAATATGCAAGGGGGAAAAGGGGGAAGACGTTATAATTTTTCTGTTTCAGATGAATATTTAGCGAATTTGTATGGAGTGGATAAAAAAGCTTTCACCATGGCTAGAGAAGAATTAGGCTTTACATTACATGAATGTAATGATATGAAAACAATGCAGATGATTCCATACAAAATTAATAGGTATTTTGATCATTTAGGAGGAGTTGGAGAAATAAATTTATTACAACGAAAAGCTAGTAAGGGTACTTGGAAAATGTTCCCTAATTGGAAAAAATAAATTATATTTAGAGAGGTTTAGTAAGATGATAAAAGATTTACATGAGAACGAGTTTGAAGAAATGGTAGGTACATTTTATTCTACTGTTTTAGGGTATGAGATAGAAGTAATGTATGCCAAAGATATTTCTCAGAATTATGTGGAAAAAAATGTAGAATATTTCAATAATCTGGATCCAGCATTTGTAGAAAAACTATGTGCTGCTTTGAAACGATTTTTTGATGGTTATTATAAAATGAATCCTGATCTAAGTGAAGACTTTGCTGATGATCTTATAGAGGAATATGATACAGATCCTAAATC
>VSNR01000377.1:0-5398 GCA_009774345.1 Lachnospiraceae bacterium
GGATATCCCGTGGACGCTTACCCTGACTCATTTTGCTGGTCTTTGTGATGATGCAGTGCCTGTAACACCCCATCCTTATCGGGTTTCTTTCCAGAACCCTGCCCGATTTCAGAATCATCCGGAACCCGGCAGGGCTCTGGAATATATAATGCTATAAAAATATCTTATGCTGCAACTGCTTCCTTCTTTTCCGGATGTCTGATGTCCATCAGCATCTTCTTCGGATCATAGGCTGTCCCATTCTTCAGAATTGTGTAGATGATTCTCAGAAGCTTGCAGGCTATGACAATCAATGACTGCATCTTTTTCAGCGGATTATCGGCCCGTGTCGTATAGTGCATATGGAGTTCTTTGAATTCCTCCGCATGAGCCGCCACTGACTTTGCCGCCTGGAATAACCAGTATCTGAGTCGTTTGCGTCCTCTGTGGCTGATCCTGGTTTCTCCTTTATGCTTTCCCGAACTGCACGCTACAAGACTTAATCCACTTAATTTTTGTATTTCCTTAACATCATCAAATCTGGAAATGTCTCCCATCTCTGCAAGAATTCCGGAAAGTGTATTTTCTCCGATTCCGGATATCTCCAGAATGTTCCCGGCATGCGGTATCTCCTGACATTTCTGGTTGATCTGGTTCTCTATAACAGCAAGTTCAGCATCCAGTTCCAGGATTTTCTGGACAAACCACTTTACAGCTGTCCTGCCTGCAGCGGCTCCATCCTTGATCCCGACACTTGTTTCCGCATACCCTAAGATTTCTCCGGCCCTGCTGTAGCCGCGCCCTCTGAGCCTGGCTTCATGCCAGATCTGTCTTATTCCATCTTCCCCAAGTGCTGTCAGATCATCCGGAAATGGCGCCTGTTTCAGCAGTTGCAGACTGAATGCGCCATCGACTTTACCCAACGCATCCTTATACTCCGGAAAATAAATCTTCATCTCCCTGTGCATCCGGTTGATTGTCCGGACCCTGTCTTCATTCAGCTGGTCTCTGAACATCGATAACCTGCGAAGTTCCGCATAGAGTTTTTCCGGAAGGTATGGCATCCCAAAGTTACCATCCTTGACAAGATTTGCTATAAGTTTCGGATCCTTCGTGTCATCCTTCAGCTGGCTGTTATCTTCAACCTCCTTTGTCTGCTTTACAGCATATGGGTTTACCTGAACAACGCTGATTCCGTTTGATACCATCCATGTCGCAAGGCAGAACCAGTAATGACCTGTAGGCTCTAAGCCGAGTACAATCTGGCTCTTGTTCTGTTCAGCGGCTATTTTCACTGCCCACTCCTTTGCACTCTGGAATCCCTCTGAATCATTGTTAAATGGAAATGCGGACTTACTGAGTTCCCTTCCCCTGGTATCAATTGCTCTCATATAGTGTATTTCACTTCCTACATCGCATCCTAAGATAAGCATGTCATCACTGATAAAAGAGAGCTTTTTATTTTTATCAAACTTACCATTCGTTTCCAACTCATGCCAAGTTGAAGCTGTAAGACTTTCTCTGATCACCTCCGCTTTCTTCAAAAGCTCCTGCTGTTCAAAAATATTTGCTGTTACTACTTGATTTTTCTTCTTTTTCCCTTTAAGATTCATTTTAGATACCTCTTGTATTCTTTAGATTTTTACCAACCTGCCAAGTCAGTAATAATCTAAATTTACTTGAGGTATTTTTTTGTGTCAATCTCTTGACCTATTTAAAGTATACAGGAAGCTTCCATCACGATCTGTTCCTTCCTGACACTGACCAATTCCTTTAAACTGTTTGACCAGAACTTAGCGCTCACCGCAGGTGAACCGAGCAACAAATCAGAAATGCTTGCGCTGAATATTTACAACACATTCTATGGCAGAAACGGATGGGAAGGTGTCGGACAGGCAAAGGCGGTTGTGTTCTTTATACTGGTGGCACTCATTGCAATCGTACAGCTCAGAGCTACAAGAGATAAGGAGGTGCAGGCATAATGTCAGAGGTAAGAAAAGCAAAACACGGCGGACTTTTGACCGCGATATTTTCCATTATTTCCGTGATCTATGTAATGCCGATCATTATTGTATTGTATAATTCTTTCAAGAAGAAAATTTTTATCAGCAAGAGACCGTTTGCGCTGCCCGATGGCAAATCCTTTGTGGGAATGGAAAACTACATCAGCGGTATTGAGAAGATTGAGCTTCCCAAGGCGTTTGGCTACTCGCTGTTTATCACAGTAGCGTCGGTGTTTGTAATTATTTTGTGTACGTCGATGTGTGCATGGTACATTACACGCGTGAAAAATAAGGTCACTTCCGCGATGTATATGCTGTTTGCATTCTCAATGATTATACCTTTTCAAATGGTAATGTTTACATTATCCAAAATAGCTGATATACTACACTTAGGGAACCCTGTCGGTATCGTGATTGTATATCTGGGATTTGGGGCAGGGCTTGCGGTCTTTATGTTCTGCGGATTTGTGAAATCCATTCCGCTAGAGATCGAGGAGGCTGCCATGATCGACGGCTGCACCCCCATTCAGACATACTTCAAAATTGTGTTCCCGGTGATGAAGCCGACAGCAATCTCCGTGGCAATTCTTGAAGCGATGTGGGTGTGGAACGATTATCTGCTTCCGTATCTCGTGCTGGACATCAAGAAATACAAGACCATTCCCATAGCAATTCAGTACCTTAAAGGCGGTTATGGTGCAATTGACATGGGTGCGATGATGGCTATGATTATCTTGGCAATTATCCCAATCATTGTATTTTATATCGCTTGTCAGAAATACATCATTGAAGGTGTCGTGGCGGGTGCTGTAAAAGGATAAAATATTAATTTTTGTGGAGAAAAGGAGATAGTTATGAGAAGAAGTGGCGTATTAATGCCGGTATCCAGCTTACCGTCAAGATTTGGAATAGGCGGCTTTTCTAAAGAAGCCTATGACTTTGTGGACTTTTTGGCAGCGTCAGGACAGTCACTGTGGCAGATCTTACCACTGGGACCTACGGGGTATGGGGATTCACCTTACCAGTCTTTTTCAACCTTTGCAGGCAGCCCGTACTATATTAGTCTGGATGCATTGATTGAGGAGGGACTGCTCACGGAGGAGGAGTGCTCGTCGGTCGATTTTGGTAACGATACCAAGCGGGTAGATTACGAAAAGATCTATCACACGAGGTTTGATCTTCTTCGAAAAGCGTTTGAGAGGGCGAATACAGGCGATGATGCGGACTATAATGCGTTTGTCGCGGAGAATCAGCAGTGGCTCAAAGATTATGCGATGTACATGGCTGTCAAAGACTCCTTGGGCGGGGTGTCGTGGATTGAATGGAGTGAGGATATCCGGCTCAGAAAGCCAAAGGCGATGAAGAAGTACGAGAAAGAGCTCGCGGACGATATCGCATTCTATAGCTATCAGCAGTATCTTTTCTCAAAACACTGGATGGCATTGAAAGAATACGCCAACAAAAAAGGGATTCAAATCGTGGGAGACATCCCAATCTATGTGGCATTTGACAGTGCGGACACATGGGCGAATCCTGAACTGTTTCAGCTTGACAAAAAGAACGTTCCGACTGCGGTCGCAGGCTGTCCGCCGGATGCATTCTCGGCGACGGGGCAGCTCTGGGGGAATCCTTTGTACAAGTGGGATTACCATGAGGAGACAGGCTTTGCGTGGTGGATGCGAAGGCTTGCACACTGCTTCAGCATCTATGACATTGTGCGCATTGACCATTTCAGGGGCTTTGATGAGTACTGGGCAGTACCTTACGGCGATGAGACTGCCGAGAATGGGGAGTGGAAACCCGGACCGGGCTACAAGCTCTTTGAGGTGATGAAGAAAACGCTTGGAAACTGTGCGGTGATCGCGGAAGATTTGGGCTTTTTGACGCCCAGCGTCTTAAAACTTGTGAAAAAGACAGGCTATCCCGGCATGAAAATCTTGCAGTTTGCATTTGATGCCAGCGGGGAGAGTGACTATCTGCCGCACAATTATACAAACAACTGTGTTGTGTACACAGGGACGCATGACAACGATACCGTGAATGGCTGGATAACAACAATGAGCAGGAAGGATTTGGCGTTTACCAAGAAATATCTCAATGTCAAAAGGACGACAGAACTGTGTGAGACGCTGATTCGGACTGCGCTGGGGTCTGTGGCGGACACGGCGATTATCCCGATGCAGGATTATCTGGGACTTGGAGGTGAGGCGAGAATCAATACACCATCAACATTAGGCGGAAACTGGGAGTGGCGCATGGAGCGGGGTGCGTGCACAGAAGCGCTTTCCAAGCACATGCTGGAGCTGACACAGATTTACGGAAGAATCGTTCCAAAAAGCAGCAGGAAAAAAACAAAATAGAGTCATCGACAGGGGTGGTGGAAGGTGTTTGAGCCGACAATTAAGGACATAGCCAAACTATGCGGTGTGGGTGTCAGTACTGTTTCGAGAGCGATCAATGATCATCCAGATATCAATCCAGAGACGAAAGAGAAGATCATGGATACCATCAGGGAATACGGGTACATACCAAACAACAGTGCGAGGAATCTGAAACGGTCGGATGCAAAGGCGATTGCAGTGCTTATCAAGGGAATCGCAAACCCGTTTTTCACCAGTATGATCAAGGTGATTGAGCAGGAGTGCAAGCGAAAGCACTATGCGATGGAGCTGTCTCACATAGAGGCGGACGAGGATGAGGTAGATGTGGCGCAGAAGGTCGTCAAGGAGAAGCGTTTGAGGGGAATTATCTTTTTGGGCGGTCTGTTCTCTCATTCGGATGAGAAGTTAAAAAAGCTCAGTGTGCCGTTTGTGTTTAGTACAGCGGGATCGATTCCTGAAAATATCAGCAAGAATGTTTATTCGAGTATCAGCGTGGACGACCGCAGGGAAAGTGCCAAGATTGTCAATTATCTGATCAGTCTGGGGCACACGAGGATCGCGATTCTCGTGGCGGAGGCGGAGGAACAGAGTATTGGCAAGCTGCGTCTGGAAGGGTACTGTGATGCATTGAGGGCGCATGGCATCGAAGTGAACCCTAAGCTCATCTGTGAGACAAAGGATGAACTGAATCACTTTTCTATGGAGAATGGATATCAGTCCACAAAGAAATTACTGAAGTGCGGCGAATCCTTCACAGCGCTGTATGCAGTGGCAGATGCACTTGCGATCGGCGCACTGCGGGCGCTGTATGAGGAGGGGCTTCGTGTGCCGCAGGATATCTCGCTGGCAGGGTATGATGGCATTGATATGGCAAATTATACAGTGCCAAGCCTGACGACGATGCGTCAGCCGGTGGAGGAGATGGCAAAGCACACGACGAGGCTGCTGTTTGATATTATAGCAGGAAAGACACAGCACCAGCATATTATATATGAGGCAGAACTCAAGATCAAAGAATCAACAAAAAGTTTACAT
>VSNR01000377.1:5408-35866 GCA_009774345.1 Lachnospiraceae bacterium
AATGGTTTTTTCATAAGGTTGATTTGGGTTATTTTGTTTTTTGTATTTTATGGTTTTTTTGCAGATAAAAATGTTATATAATAAAAAATAACAACGACAGGATGGAAGCGGAGGACTCGTCATGAATCAGAAAGTGGTGGCTTTTAGCGAACATACATTGGCGACAATTGAACCGATACTGGAGGGAATGCCGGGCGGGCTGTTTATTTACCGCGCGAATGAGACGGAGGAGCTGTTGTATACCAACAGTGCTGTGCTGCGGATTTTTGGATGTGAGACGGAGGAGGAATTTCGCAGTCTTACGGGATATACATTTAAGGGGATGGTACACCCAGAGGATCTCGATGAGGTGGAGCAGAGCATTCAGGCACAGATTGCAAACAGCATCTATGATTTTGATTATGTAGAATACCGTATTATTCAGAAGGACGGTACGATTCGGTGGATAGAGGACTATGGGCACTTCATGCATACGGAATTGTACGGGGATATCTTTTATGTGTTTATAGACGATAGTACAGAGCGGCTCAAAAACCGTATGAATGAGCTGCGCAGCGCTTATGCGCGAGAGACACAGTACCGCAAGGCGATTTTGTATGATGCCATTTCTTTTTTTGAAGTCAATCTGACGAGGGACAAGTTTCTGTCGGCATATATCCAAATGCCGGACGGGCAGCTGAGAGACTTTTTTGAGTATCGGAGGATTCCGCCCTTTGAGAAGTACTCGGAGTATGTCCAGTACTGGATGAAGGATATGAACTCGGAGGAGTCAAAGGAGTATGCGCGGTTTATTGACGCGGACCGGTTAATACGATGCTACAGCAAAGGAGAGCTCGAACAGACCTATGACGGGTGGATGACAGACGCGTCAGGAGTGCGGCATCTGTATCACTTCGCCTTCCTGCTTGGGGTGAATGAGTATACGGGCGATGTGGTGACAATGGCAATCACCAAGGATATGACAGAGCAGGTTCAGCGGCAGAATCTGCTGAAATCCGCGCTGAATCAGGCACAGACTGCCAATATTGCAAGGACCACATTTTTGCAGAACATGTCACATGATATCCGCACACCGATCAATGCGATTATTGGCTATACAGAACTTGCCAGAAAACATTTGTCAGATCATGACAGGACTCAGAATTATCTGAACCAGATTCGCGTGGCGAGTGAACAGCTGCTCATGATTGTGAACGAATCCCTTGAGGTCACGCGCATGGAATCGGGCAAGGCATATCTGGTGGAGAGTATCGGCATGGTGAGCGATTTGCTGACAGAGCTTGAAAAGGCGGTCCTAGAATCCGTGGAGGCGAAATCCATCCATTTTACAATCGACAGATCACAGGTGCGGCACAATGCAGTGCATATGGATTTTCTCAGGATGAAGGAGCTTTTGTTTCAGCTTTTGGACAATGCCGTGAAGTACACAGAACCGGGTGGTAATGTCAAGCTGACAATCATAGAGAAGGAGATGAAGCTGAATCAGTATGCACCGTTTCAATTTGTCGTGGAGGATAATGGCAGAGGAATTTCACATGCCTTCAAGAAAGATCTGTTCCAGCCTTTCAAGCGGGAGCGCAATACGACAATGAGCGGGGTGCTGGGAACGGGACTGGGGCTGAGCGTGGTCAAAAATCTTGTGGATTTGATGGAGGGCAGCATTGAGGTAGAGAGTGCAGAAGGCAAAGGCAGCCGCTTTATTGTCAATCTGCTGCTGAGAGTACGCAGTGAGCCGTCCCAAAAGGAACAGGAGAGTGAGGAGGCTTCGAGAGTCAGCCTGAAAGGAAAGCGGATACTGTTAGTGGAGGACAACGAGATTAACTGTGAAATTGCACAGGAGCTGCTCAGCGATGAGGGATTTGTCGTTGAGACGGCAAACGATGGCAGCGTGGCCGTGGAGATGGTCAAAAATTCAGCGCCGCAGTATTATGCCCTGATTCTGATGGATATTCAGATGCCTGTGATGGACGGGCATAAGGCGACAAAGGCAATCCGCAGTCTGGAAAACAAAGAACTGGCACAGATTCCGATTATCGCACTGTCAGCGAATGCCTTTGCGGAGGATTACAAACGGTCTATTGAGGCTGGGATGGATGCGCATATTCCCAAACCGATTAAGATCGAAGAGCTTCAGGAAACCATCAGAACTGTCTTGGCGCATGTTCAGAAGTGATCAAAGGAGAAAAGTTATGGATTTGAGTGTAATCATCTCTGCACCAAGTATGCAGAGATCTGTTGCGGCGTGTCTTCGGAGTGTCACCAGATGTCCAAAGGATACGATCGGGATGGAGTGCATTGTAGTGCATCACAGCGATGCGGATGAGACCGCAGCCATTGTCAGCCGGTATGCTGAGCGGGACAGCCGCATCAGGCTGGTCAGGGCACACGGGGGCATCGCTGACTTGCGCAGTGCGGGCATGGAGACAGCGCGAGGAAGCTATATCTTATTTTTGGAGGCATGTGACAGGCTGTGTGAGGATGCATGGGAGCAGATTGAGGCGGCTGTGGAGGAAGAGTATGCGGATTTTATGGCATTTAGCCAGATCACGATGAACAGGAAGGGGAAGTTCAAGGCGCGCATGCTGCCTGTCCGCGAAGTGATTTCGACGGATGTCAGCGAGGCGGAAAGGCTGATGTATGTGGATGTTGTGCTTGATACCTGCTGTGGCAAGTTGTTTCGCAGTGATATCATCCGCGACAATCATATCGAATTTCGAACAGATATTCCATACAGCGCCGACTTTTTCTTTGTCGTGGAGTACTTCGAACATTGTGAGACGGTTCTCTTGACCAAGGCGATGATTCTGTATTGTGCGCCGCGGGGCAGGCGGCATCTGCAAAAGTACAGCATGGAAGAGCGTCTGGGGTTTATCCGTTCGCTGTATCATTTTCATATGGACGCTGCAAGGCGCTGCAATGACCAGACATTGGAGGCGGGAGTGCGCGCGTATTATTTGAAGGTGCTGGCAGCATTGTTTGGGGAGTACGCAGATCTGTACCGCGGCAGCAAAAAGGAGCTTGAGAAGAATTACCAGAAGGCGCTGGCAGACGGCACGGTGCAGGGGATACTGAAAGAGGTGGACAGGCGCAGGCTTCGTTCCCCCATCAGAAAATATGAGTATCGCCTGTTCAAGGACGGCAATACACAGCGGCTTAGGAGATATTTTTCATGGAAGGCAGGGATGAACATAAGACATAGAATCATGCACACGGCAAAAACGGGCGCGGTGGTATTTTGTATGATGCTGTTTCTGGGCGGCTGCGGCAAGAAAGCGGCAGATACCAACATTGCTTCCGGGATGGAGCTGGTGGAGCAGTATGATTTTCAGGGAGCGATGTCCTTCTTCGAGCAGGCGCTTCTGAACAATGAGGATTTTGAGCTTGCCTACAGGGGGCAGGGGATTGCCTGCATGGGACTTGGCAATTATGCGGAGGCAGAGACAGCATTTCTCAAATCCATCGAAAGTGCAGGGCAGCATCTCACCGCGCTGGAGTACGATACGAACTATTATCTGGCGTCGGCGTATATGAAGCAGGGCAAGTATGCGCAGGCGGAGGAGATCTACTCCGCAGTCATCGCGCTCAGAAAAAAGGAGCTGGACGCGTATTATCTGCGCGGCTGTGCGCGGCTGCGGCAGAACCGGTATGAGGAGGCGGTGGAGGATTTTGAGAAGGCGTTCTCCTTTGATTCGGACAACCTTGAACTCTTGACGGACGCCTATGTGGAGATGCAGGCGGCGGGATTTGGGGAGCAGGGACAGACCTATCTGAAGGAATTTATGGCTGGGAAGGAGAAGAAACTCTCGGAGGGAGAGAAGGGGATATTATATTACTATCTTGGGGACTATGAGAATGCACGAATTTATCTCGATTCGCTTATCAAAGAAAAGGACCCGAAGATCTCGATGATTCTGGGACAGACTTACGAAAAGCTGGAAGATATGGACTATGCAGCTATCGTATATCAGAGTTATCTCGATGAGAATGAGCCAAACGCGGCAATCTACAACAGCTTAGGCATCTGTCTGATGCATCAGGAAAAGTACGGGGAGGCATTGGAGGCGTTCGAGAGCGGCATTGCGCTCGGAGCTTCGGATTATTTGCAGGAATTAAAGTTTAATACGATTGTCGCATATGAGTATTCCGGGGACTTTGCACAGGCAAAAAAGAGGATGCAGGAGTACTTGCAGGTATACCCGGATGACGCCCGCGCCAAAAAAGAAAATGAGTTCTTGAAAACGCGCTAAAATGCGAAAAAACACTAGATATTGTATTTTGACCAAAACGAACACATGATATTTAGTAGTGTTCGATTGACTTCGATTTTCCTATCTGATATGATTTATTCATCAACGTTTTTTGTTGATGGCAAACCAAAACGAATAAAAGCAAATGAATAAGCGAAGGGGTAATCGAAATGTTTCAGGTAATAAAAAGGGATGGCAGCGAGGCAAAGTTCTGTCTGGACAAGATCAGCGGGGCGCTCATCAAGGCATTTGAGGCGACGCAGATGCAGTATGATCAGGATATCATTGATCTGCTTGCACTGCGGGTCACAGCAGATCTACAGGGCAAAATCAAGAACAGCAGCGTCCACGTGGAGGACATTCAGGACAGTGCGGAGAAGGTGTTGGAACAGGCTGGCTACACCGATACAGCCAAGGCGTTTATCCTGTACAGAAAGCAGCGCGAGAAGATGCGCAATATGAAGTCTACCATACTGGACTACAAGGAGGTCGTAGACAGCTATGTGAAGGTGGAGGACTGGCGCGTGAAGGAGAACTCGACAGTCACTTATTCGGTGGGCGGACTGATTTTGTCGAACTCAGGCGCTGTCACCGCAAACTACTGGCTCTCTGAAATCTACGATGAGGAGATTGCCAATGCGCACAGAAACGCGGACATCCACATCCATGATCTTTCCATGCTCACGGGGTACTGTGCGGGCTGGTCGTTAAAACAGCTGATTCAGGAAGGGCTTGGCGGCATTACAGGCAAGATCACTTCAGCGCCTGCAAAACACCTGTCTGTACTCTGTAACCAGATGGTCAATTTTCTGGGGATTATGCAGAATGAGTGGGCGGGCGCGCAGGCATTTTCCTCCTTTGATACCTACCTTGCACCGTTTGTAAAAGCTGACCATCTTCCTTACAGGGAGGTCAAAAAGTGTATAGAAGCGTTTATTTACGGGGTGAATACGCCAAGCCGCTGGGGGACACAGGCGCCCTTTAGCAATATCACGCTGGACTGGACAGTGCCAAATGACCTTGCCAAGCTGCCTGCGGTCGTGGGCGGTCAGGAGATGGACTTCACCTACGGAGACTGTAAGGCGGAGATGGATATGGTCAACAAGGCGTTTATAGAGACGATGATCGAGGGCGACGCCAACGGCAGGGGCTTCCAGTATCCGATACCAACGTATTCCATCACACGTGATTTTGACTGGTCAGACACAGAGAATAACCGCCTGCTGTTTGAGATGACGGCAAAGTACGGGACACCATATTTCTCGAACTATATCAACTCGGACATGGAGCCTTCTGATGTTCGCAGCATGTGCTGCCGGCTCCGTCTGGACCTGCGCGAGCTGCGCAAGAAGACAGGCGGCTTCTTTGGCTCAGGAGAGAGCACCGGGAGCGTGGGGGTCGTCACGGTGAACCTGCCGCGCATCGCATATCTTGCGTCGGATGAGGCGGATTTCTACAGACGGCTTGACAGGCTGATGGACATTAGTGCACGCTCGCTGAAAATCAAGAGAAATGTGATTTCAAGACTATTGGAGGAAGGGCTGTATCCCTATACGAAGCGGTATCTGGGCAGGTTTGACAACCATTTTTCGACGATTGGACTGATCGGTATGAATGAGGCAGGACTCAATGCAAAGTGGCTTCGAAAAGATCTCTCGCACAAGGAGGCGCAGCAGTTTGCAAAGGATGTCCTGAATCATATGCGGGAGCGTCTCTCGGATTATCAGGAACAGTATGGAGACTTGTACAATCTTGAGGCGACACCGGCGGAGAGCACGACCTACAGGCTTGCAAAGCATGACCGGGAGAAGTGGAGCGATATTATTACTGCGGGGCATCAAGGAGACCAGCCCTACTATACCAACTCCTCCCATCTGCCAGTGGACTATACGACGGATATCTTTGATGCGCTCGACATTCAGGATGAGCTGCAAACGCTCTATACCTCGGGAACGGTGTTTCATGCATTTCTGGGAGAGAAGCTGCCAGACTGGAAGGCGGCGGCAAATCTGGTGCGGACGATCGCAGAGCATTACAGGCTGCCGTATTATACCATGTCCCCCACGTATTCGATCTGCCGGGAGCATGGATATCTTGCCGGAGAGCAAAAGACCTGTCCTATATGCGGCAGTGTGACGGAGGTCTACAGCCGCATCACAGGCTATTACAGACCGGTGCAGAACTGGAATGACGGCAAGCTGCAAGAGTATCAAAACAGGACCGAGTACCGCATGGGAAGCCGGGTTGGCAGTATCACGCCGCGCAGGGAGAACTGCGAAGAGGCGCCGGCAGAGACCATCCATGCAGAAAAAAATAATACATATTTGTTTACGACCAAGACCTGTCCCAATTGCAGTCTTGCAAAAAAATACCTGCAAAATGTGGACTATACTGTAGTGGATGCGGAGGAAAATATGGACCTTGCTGTCCGTTTTGGCGTCAGACAGGCACCGACTCTTGTAATTGTTGCTGGACAATCAGAGCAAAAGTATGTTAATGTATCTAATATAAGGAAATATGCAGAACTGTTAAAAGCAGAATGATAAAACAATAGGAGCAGGAAACATGATTGATAAACTCATTGAAAAAATACAAAAGACAGGTGCGCCGATCGTGGTAGGACTGGACCCGATGATGAAGTTCGTGCCAGAGCACATCAAGAAGACGGCATTTGCGCAAAAAGGTGAGACGCTTGAGGGGGCAGCGGAGGCGGTCTGGCTGTTCAATAAGGAAATTATTGATAAGACATATGATCTGATTCCGGCTGTCAAGCCGCAGATAGCGATGTATGAGCAGTTCGGGATACCGGGGCTGTGCGCGTTCAAGCGGACATTGGAGTACTGCAAAGAGAAAGGGCTTGTCGTCATCGGTGATGTCAAGCGGGGCGATATCGGCTCGACTTCCGCGGCGTATGCAGCAGCGCATCTTGGAAAGGTGCAGGTGGGCAGCAGCCTGTGTGCAGCTTTTGACGAAGACTTTGCGACAGTCAATCCCTATCTGGGATCGGACGGGGTGCAGCCCTTTATTGATGTCTGCCGGGAGCAACAGAAGGGAATATTTGTGCTGGTCAAGACCTCCAATCCAAGCAGCGGCGAATTTCAGGATCGCATGGTAAGCACCGGGACTGCGGCAGGAAACGCTGGCGGCATCACGTTCTCAGAGCAGGCTTTGTACGAGCTTGTCGGCATGAAGGTTGAGGAGTGGGGCGCACAGCTCATGGGCAGGAAGGGCTACAGCAGTGTGGGCGCGGTGGTTGGCGCGACATATCCCGAGCAGGGAAAGGTACTGCGCAAGGTCATGCCGCACGCTTTTATTCTGGTGCCGGGGTATGGTGCACAGGGCGCATCTGGAAAAGACCTCGTACACTTTTTTGATGAGAACCGTCTCGGCGCGATCGTCAATTCATCGAGAGGCATTATCGCGGCATATCAGAGTGAGAAGTACAGCTCGTTTGGCGCGGAGCATTTTGCGGATGCATCCAGACAGGCAGTGCTGGACATGATTGCGGATATCCATCAGGCGTTTGCAGAAGCCGGCAGATAAACAGATACGGAGGTAAAGGGGAAAATGGAACAATACAAGAAAGAATTTATTGAGTTTATGGTGGACAGCAATGTGCTGCGGTTTGGTGAGTTCACGTTAAAGAGCGGGAGAAAGTCTCCCTTTTTCATGAATGCGGGCGCCTATGTCACAGGCTCCCAGCTGAGAAAGCTCGGCACATACTATGCGCAGGCGATTCATGACAATTACGGCACCGACTTTGAGGTACTGTTTGGCCCTGCGTACAAGGGCATACCGCTCGCGGTGGCAACAGCGATGGCGTTCAGCGAACTGTACGGCAGGGATATCCGGTACTGCTCGAACAGGAAGGAGATCAAAGACCATGGCGATGTGGGAATCCTGCTGGGAAGCGATCTCAATGACGGGGACAGGGTGGTCATTATCGAGGATGTCACGACTTCAGGAAAATCCATTGAGGAGACGTTTCCAATATTGAAAGAGCAGGCAAATGTGGATGTGGTGGGACTGATGGTGAGCCTGAACCGTCAGGAGCGCGGCAGGACACAGAAGAATGCACTGGCAGAAATCCGTGAGGTATACGGGATTGAGACAGGAGCGATCGTCACGATGGAAGAGGTCATAGAACATCTGTACAACAGAAAATATAATGGCAGGGTGCTCATTGATGATAAGATGAAGGAAGCGATTGACACCTATTATGCCCAGTATGGCGCAAAATAAGAAATGGGGGATTAGGATGGACGAGAAGATTTATAAGACGATGGGGCGTTCGGGTGCGCTCTCGATCGTGCTGGGAGTGGTGTCCATTGTCGTAGGACTGACGAGCGGTGTGATGCTCCTTGTCAGCGGCGGCAGGCTTCTGGCAGGCAAATCAAAGATATTATTTTAGGACAATTCCTTAGCAGGGTGGGCATTTCAGACGGAATGCCCATTTCCCATGCAGATATAGCGGGGGTATTGGATGTTAAAGATATTTGGCAAGGAAGGATATATTTTTACAGATAAGAAAAATCCCAAGTGGGGGATTATGTCGTCAATACTGGGGCTGATCGCCGGTGTTTCTGTCTGTCTTGCGGTGCATCTGACCTATCTGAATGGAGGGACTGCCTTCATGCAGTATGGCGCGGCCGTGCTGCTTGCCATGATCTATGCGGCGGCAGGGCTGGCTTTGGGGATACGTTCCTTGATGGAGAAGGACATCTTCAGAATTTTTCCGGTCATTGGTATATGCCTGAATGTACTGACAATGGTAGCAAGTGGATTGATATTATATTTAGGAGTGAGTTAGAGATGGATATTATAGAAGAGAGATATGCGCTTTCCTGCGGCAGAGTCAGAGAAATCGCTGCGTTGCAGGATGTTGCGCTGGATTATAAGGATTATTTCAAGAGGACGGCAGAGTTTATCCTGCTGGTGACAAGTACATGTGATAACAGAACGAAGAAAAAAAGTCTCGAGGAGCTGCGGGCGGAGAATAGGGCACTGTATCAGGATATCAGCGGTTCAAACTACGAAGTGAGCTATGCCAATCCGGCGTTTGCCTGTGAGAAATTTGGGCTGGAGATGGGCAGGCTACTCTCCTTTCTGTACACGGAGATGCGGGCGATGATACCGTGTGCTTTTGAGTCCGATTATGCGGGCATGGTCATCCGCATGGAACTTTTTGTGGAGATATACAATGCGTTTGCCTATCTGGAATCCGAGACAGAGCTGCTCACGCTGCCGGAGGAGACGGCGGTGCCGAGTGTGGATGACATCCGCGATACCATGTACTGGTTTGTGAGTGATTACTCGGAGAATGCTTATCGGGAAAAGATGTGCACTCTGGTGGACCCGGACTATGACTTTGCTGTCAGAATCGTGATGGACAGTGATTTGAACGATTTGTCCTATCTGTACCAGTATGGGGAATATGTGTCGCCAGAGATCGAGGAGATGGCGCGGTATCTGAATGCACTGCCCGAGGAACGCATTCAGCTCATGGCGGACACATACACAGAGGGATACCGTCTGGGATTTGTCAAGGCGCACATTGATCTGAGTACGAAGCAGACCGTAGACCTTCATTATATGCTGGGCTTTGAGCGCGTCGTGCGGGCAGCGGTCGGAAATTTTGAGAAAATGGGACTGAATCCGACGATCTACAGATGCCAGAACACCATTTTTAACAAATCCGTCGTTCGCAAAAGTGGGTATTTTGGTGCGGATGCCAGCAAGCAGTTTCTGTATGATCACAAGGACGACAATGCGCTGTTTCTGGACAAAAAGCTGATGAACAGGAAACTTGAAGTCCTTCGGCTCGCGTGTGAGCAGGTAAAAGACAAGGCAGCAGTGTATGCAGGCCCCGCAGTGATCGAGGTGTTTGGCGAGTGCCCGTTTGCGCCGGCGCCAAAGAATGAGGTGTGCAGGCTCAGTCCAGAGCAGCAGAAAATGTCCGCAGAATTTCAGGGGGCATCACAGGAGATTCTCAGCAGCTATATCAATTTCGAGGAGCGGAGTTTTACGATTATCGCCTTCCCTGTTCCCAATATCGGGGCGCATTTTACAGAGATTTTTGATGAGACCATCCGCTTAAATACCTTGGATTATAGGACGTATGAGCGCATACAGGCGACGATTATCAACACGCTTGACAAGGCGTCTTATGTGCAAATCAAGGGCATGAATGGCAATCGGACCGATCTGCGCGTTGCACTGTATCCGCTCTCCAATCCTGAAAAGGAATCAATCTTTGAAAACTGTGTCGCCGATGTCAATATTCCGGTTGGCGAAGTGTTCACCTCGCCGGTGCTTGAGGGGACAAACGGAAAACTTCATGTCAGCCGTGTGTTTTTGAATGAGCTGGAATACCATGATTTGGAGATTGATTTCAAGGATGGCATGACCGCGGCGTACACTTGTAAGAATTTTGAGGACGAGGAGAAAAACAAGGCATATATCAAGGAAAATGTACTGCGCAACCACGATGCACTTCCGATGGGAGAGTTTGCGATCGGAACCAACACGACAGCCTATATGACGGCCAGAAAGTATAATATTGCCAATCTTTTCCCAATCCTGATTGCCGAGAAGACAGGACCGCATTTTGCAGTGGGCGATACCTGTTATTATAGAAGTGAGGAAGTCCGGGTGTACAACGAGGATGGCAAGGAGATTGTGGCAAAGGATAACGCCATTTCGATTCTCAGAAAGACGGACCCGTCCAAGGCATACTTTTCATGTCACACGGATATCACCATTCCCTATGACGAGCTGGGCTCCATCACGGCATATGGCAAGGATGGCACGGCGTACACGATTATTGAGAACGGCAGGTTTGTGCTGGCGGGCACCGAGGAGCTGAATGCGCCTTTTGAGAACTAGATTTTAGCGTTTATTCATTAAAATTTGTCAAAATTTAGAAGAATTTATTGACAGATGAAGGTATTGTTTGTACTCTATAAGAGGTTGAAGAAGAGCTTGAATAAAAGGAGGTTTGTTATGGCACAGGTTGGTATTGTGATGGGGTCTGATTCAGATCTGCCCGTTATGGCAAAGGCGGCGGAGATCTTAGATGAGCTGGGCATTTCTTATGAGATGCGGATTATCTCAGCCCACAGGGAACCGGATGTGTTTTTTGAGTATGCAAAGACTGCGGAGGAGAAGGGCTTTAAGGTGATTATCGCCGGAGCGGGCATGGCTGCCCATCTGCCGGGCATGTGTGCAGCCATTTTTCCGATGCCTGTGATAGGCATTCCGATGCACACGACATCGCTTGGCGGCCGCGATTCGCTGTATTCCATTGTGCAGATGCCATCAGGCATTCCAGTGGCGACTGTGGCAATCAACGGAGGTGCAAACGCCGGACTTCTAGCGGCAAAGATTCTTGCGACATCGGACAGCAGTCTGTTAGCAAAGGTGAAAGAATACGCTGGGAAGTTAAAGACGCAGGTGGAGGCAAAAGACGCAAAGCTTCAGGAAATAGGCTGTCAGGAATATTTGAAAAAGTAAACAGAATAAAGGGGGTATAATTATGGATTACAAGAACGCAGGTGTTGATATTGAAGCCGGATACCAGTCTGTTGAGCTGATGAAGAACTATGTGAAAGAGACGATGCGCCCGGAAGTGCTCGGCGGAATCGGCGGGTTCTCAGGGGCTTTTTCGCTGGAGAAGATCAAGCATATGGAAAAACCGACGCTTGTCTCTGGGACAGACGGGGTTGGAACGAAGATAAAGCTGGCATTTTTGATGGACCGGCATGACACCGTCGGCATTGACTGTGTGGCAATGTGTGTCAATGATATCGCCTGTGCAGGCGGTGAACCATTATTTTTCCTTGATTATATTGCATGTGGCAAGAATGAACCTGAGAAGATTGCGACGATTGTCAAGGGCGTGGCTGAGGGCTGCAAACAGTGCGGCGCGGCGCTCATTGGCGGCGAGACCGCAGAGCATCCGGGATTGATGCCCGAAGATGAATATGATCTTGCAGGGTTTGCAGTCGGTGTGGTTGACGAGAAAGATCTGATCACGGGAGCGGACCTCAAGGCAGGAGATGTGTTGATCGGTATTGCGTCAAGCGGGGTGCACAGCAATGGATTTTCGCTGATCAGAAAAGTGTTTGAGATGACAAAGGAAAGTCTGGATACGTACTATGAAGAGCTGGGCAGGACACTTGGGGAGACGCTGCTTGAGCCGACGATCATCTACGTCAACGCGCTCAAAAGCATCAAGGATGCCGGTGTCACCATCAAGGCATGCAGCCATATCACGGGCGGCGGTTTTTATGAAAATGTGCCGAGAATGCTTCACGACGGCGTACATGCTGTCATTCATAAGGACAGCTATGAGGTGCCGCCGATCTTTAAGCTGCTACAGGCAAAGGGCGGAATCGAGGAGCATATGATGTACAACACATACAATATGGGCATTGGCATGATCGTGGCCGTCGATGCCGCAAAGGCGGATGAGGCGATGCAGGCGGTACGGGATGCAGGAGAAAACTGTTTTGTCATTGGTGAGATCACAGACGGCGAAAAAGGAGTAACACTATGCTGAGAGTATGTGTGTGCGTGTCAGGCGGCGGTACCAATCTACAGGCAATCATAGATGCCATTGATGCGGGCAGAATCACCAACGCGCAGCTTGTCAGGGTGATCAGCAACAACAAGGGTGCCTATGCGCTTGAGCGGGCGAAAAATAAAGGGATTGACGCTGTCTGTGTATCGCCAAAAGACTACGAGGACAGAGAACGTTTCAATGAGGCATTTCTGCGGTGCGTGGACGAGGTGAAACCGGATTTGATCGTGCTTGCGGGATTTTTGGTAGTGATTCCTCCGGCGGTGATACAGCAGTATGAGGGGCGTATCATTAACGTTCATCCTGCCTTGATTCCTTCTTTTTGCGGGAAAGGTTATTACGGACTGCGGGTGCATGAGGCGGCTCTGGCGCGGGGCGTGAAGGTGACGGGCGCCACGGTGCATTTTGTGGATGAAGGGACGGACACCGGACCAATACTGTTGCAGAAGGCAGTGGACGTGCTGCCCGGCGATACGCCCGAGGTGCTTCAGCGGCGCGTGATGGAGCAGGCGGAGTGGGTGATACTGCCGCAGGCGATTGATATGATAGCGAACGGAAAGTGCTGATTTAGTTGCTGATTTGATAATAGAAAGGACAAGATACCAGAATGAAAGTTTTAATCGTAGGAAGCGGCGGACGGGAACATGCGATCGCTACAAGCGTTTCCAAAAGCCCGCGGGTTGACAAAATCTACTGTGCACCCGGCAATGCCGGCATTGGGCAGATTGCGGAGTGTGTGGCGATTGGCGCGATGGAGTTTGACAAACTTGTCGCCTTTGCGAAGGAGCAGCAGATTGATCTCACCATCATCGGCATGGATGACCCTTTGGTGGGCGGCGTGGTTGATGCGTTCGAGGCTGCTGGACTGAGGGTGTTTGGACCGCGGAAGAATGCGGCGATTCTTGAGGGCTCCAAGGCTTTCTCCAAGGATTTGATGAAAAAGTATCACATCCCGACGGCGGCGTATGAGAATTTTGAGGATGCCGAACAGGCGCTTGCCTATCTCGAGACAGCGCAGTTTCCGATCGTGCTCAAAGCCGATGGTCTCGCGCTTGGAAAGGGTGTGCTGATCTGCAATACATTGGAGGAGGCAAAGGACGGCGTCCGTTCTATTATGCTGGACAAACAGTTTGGCACGGCGGGAAACCGCATGGTGATTGAGAAATTTATGACGGGCCGCGAGGTATCTGTGCTGTCTTATGTGGATGGCAGGACGATCAAGACCATGACCTCCGCGCAGGACCACAAGCGCGCAAAGGATGGCGACCAAGGATTGAATACAGGCGGCATGGGCACATTTTCTCCTAGCCCGTTCTACACACCGGAGGTGGATGCCTTTTGTCAGGAGCACATCTATCAGGCGACAGTGGATGCGATGGCAGCGGAGGGCAGACCGTTTCAGGGAATTATCTTCTTTGGTCTGATGCTGACGCCAAACGGCCCGAAAGTGCTGGAATATAATGCCAGATTTGGCGACCCGGAGGCGCAGGTGGTGCTTCCCCGCATGAAAAATGATATTATTGATGTCATGGAGGCGTGTATTGATGGGAAGCTTGACACGGTTGATCTACAGTTTGAGGACAATGCGGCAGTCTGTGTTGTGCTTGCAAGTGACGGGTATCCTGTCAGCTATGAGAAGGGACTCGAGATCAGAGGGCTGGAAAACTTTGAGGGAAAAGATGGTTATTATTGCTTCCACGCGGGGACGAAACTGGATGCGGACGGCAGGTTTGTCACAAACGGAGGACGTGTGCTGGGCGTGACGGCAAAGGGTGCGGACTTGAGAGAAGCGCGGGCGAACGTTTATGCGGCGACGGCGTGGGTTGACTTTGACAATAAGTATATGCGCCATGATATCGGTAAAGCGATTGATGAGGCGTAGACGGGGAGTATAGAGATGAGAGAGAACAGAAGAAACAAGATAAAGCACATTGCAGTATTTATGGCATTGCTGCTCTGCATGGTAATGAGCATCGGCATGATCTGTCTTGCCGACGAGCAGGGGACAGTGATTGTAGAAAGTGCAAGAATCAGGGCATCGGCGGACCAGAACAGTGAGAAAATTGGAAGCGTGGCGAAGGGCAAGACCATCGATATCATTGGCAAGACGACAGGGACAGACGGACAAGTATGGTATCAGGTTTACGTGGATGCAAATACCAAGGGATACATCAGGGGGAATCTTATCAAGCTCAAAGATGGTGCGTCGCTAAAGACGGTTGACGGCTCTGCGGGTTCGGCAGGAGCAGATGCACCTGCAACGACGACCATCCCTGCGGATGCCAAAAAAGCAATGGTGATCAATAAGGCGAATATCAGGAAAGAAGCCTCCGCAGACAGCGAGCTTGTGGGAACCAAAAACCGTGGAACCGTTCTGACGGTGCAGGGTGAAACGACGGGCAGCGACAATATGAAATGGTATCAGGTGTCATTTACATATCAGGATACACAAGTGACAGGATATGTCCGTTCAGATTTGGTGACATTTGAAAATGTGCCCGACGACGCGGCATCCTCTGAGATTAACGGTGAGGAGAATCCTGATGAGCAGCAGCCGGAAGACACGGCGCCGGAAGAACAGCAGCCAGATCCGGAACCGGCTCCGCAGCCAAGCAGCTTCCAGCCGATCAATGTGGAAGAGGAGCCTCCTTATATTATGGAGGGATTTGAGGAGTTTAAGTTCACACTGCCAAATGATGAGCAGGAGTACAAAGGCTATCAAAATGAATCTGGATATATTATCTGCTATGCACAGATGCCAACCGGTGAACAGGGCTGGGCGCTTGTGAATATCGAAATGGGGATCTGTCAGCCCTATGCCTATGCAATGGATGGCATAGAGGCACCCAGAAGTGTGCCGGGCGGACTTGTCGCTGTCATCGTGCTGGTGGTGATTATTATTATACTGGTGGCAGTGATCGGCTTGCTGCTGCTCAAGTCCAGAGAGCGCGGTGTCTCCTACAAAAGCTATGACGATGAGGAGGATGAGGATGAGGATTCAGATGACGATATCGAGGACTTAGAGGAGATGGAGGAAGAACCGCAGCCCATCAGGCGTCCGCAGGCCGCAGGCCCGCAGCCAGTCAGACGTCCGCAGGGCACAGCGGGAGGCCCGCAGCCAATGAGACGCCCGCAGTCTGGTCCATCAGGTGCAGCGATGCCGCAGGGACAGCCTGTGAGACATCCGCAGGGCACCGCAGGAGGCCCGCAGCCAATGAGGCGCCCGCAGCCGGGACCGGCACCGCAGGAACCGCAGCCCGCAAGGCGTCCGCAGCCGGGGGCGGGTCCGTCTGGCAGCGGTGCAAGACCACCACAGGGTGCAGGCTCACAGCCCGTCCGGCGTCCACAGGGAGCGCCGCAGCCCGCAAGGCGTCCGCAGCCGGGCGCAGGTGCACAGCCCGGACAGGGATATAAGGCAAAAAATCTTCTGGAAGATGAAGATATGGATTTTATGGATATAGAATAGGGATTATAAGATAAAAGGACTTGTCTGATCAAAATTGTCAGACAGGTTCTTTTTAAAAAACTCTTGTATACACAGGCTCATTGTGCTACAATCTATATAACAGCAGGTGAAGGAGTGTGGATATTTATGTATATAGAGATAGATTTTAACAGTGATGAAGCTCTTTATCTACAGCTGCGCAATCAGATTATCATCGGGATTGCCACATCTCAGTTTCAGGAGGGTGACACGCTTCCCTCGGTGAGACAGCTTGCGGATACAATCGGCATTAACATGCATACTGTAAATAAGGCGTATTCTGTTCTGAAACAGGAAGGCTTTGTGAAAGTGGACAGGAGAAAAGGCGCCGTGATCGCCATTGATATTGACAAGATGCAGGCGATAGAGGACTTGAAGCGGGATATGCAGGTGCTGTTAGCAAAGAGCAGTTGTAAACAGATTTCAAGAGAGGAAGTTCATGCGCTGATTGATGAGATTTATGAGGGCTATGAGACAATATTGTAAAACGATTAAAACATGGAGGCATAGGGAAAATGCAGCAGTTTACGGATAAGGCGAAGGTGGCATTGCAGAAGGCGGCCAAGGCGGCCAAGGATTTGCATCAAAGCTATATTGGAAGTGAGCATATCTTGGTAGGACTTTTGAAAGAAAAGACAGGAGTCGCGGCGAGGGTGCTCTCTGACAATGGCGTGGATGAGGTGCAGCTTGTCAGCATGATAAAGGAGCTGATCGCACCGGAAGGAAATGTTGCCCTGCTAGAGCGGGACGGATATTCACCAAGGGCAGCAAAGGTGCTTGAGGACAGTCACAGGCTGGCAGAGAAGTTTAAGAGCCAGCAGACAGGGACAGAACACATCCTGCTTGCGATCTTGAGAGAGGGCGAGAATGTAGGACTCAGGCTCTTGAATACCATCGGGGTGAATGTGCAGAAGCTGTACATGGATACGCTGATTGCGATGGGAGAGGACATCAACCAGCACAAGGATGATCTGAATAAAAGCAGAAACAAAAAGAGAAATTATGGCACGACCCAGACGCTGAACCAGTACAGCCGGGATTTGACGTATCTGGCAAAGGAGGGTAAGCTTGACCCTGTGGTGGGCAGAGAGACGGAGATCATGCGTGTTGTACAGATTCTGTCTAGGCGCACGAAGAACAATCCGTGTCTGATCGGGGAGCCCGGTGTGGGCAAGACCGCCATTGCGGAGGGGCTGGCGCTTCGCATTGTCAATGGCGAAGTGCCGGACACCGTCCGCAACAAGCGGGTTGTGACGCTCGATCTCGCAGGAATGGTGGCGGGCTCAAAATACCGCGGTGAATTTGAGGAGCGCATCAAGAGAGTAATCAAGGAAGTGATTGACGACGGCAATATTTATCTGTTTCTGGATGAGATTCACACCCTGATTGGTGCAGGCGGCGCAGAGGGGGCAATTGATGCTTCGAATATCTTAAAACCGTCTTTATCAAGAGGCGAAATCCAGCTCATCGGCGCGACGACCATCGCAGAGTACCGCAAGTATATTGAGAAGGATGCAGCGCTCGAGCGGCGTTTCCAGCCGGTTATGGTGGAGGAGCCCACGGAGAGCGAGGCGGTTGAGATTTTAAACGGTGTGGCGTACAAATACGAGGAGCATCACAAAGTGACGATCACGCAGGACGCGATTGAGGCAGCGGTGAAGCTCTCAGACCGCTATATCAATGACAGAAATCTCCCAGACAAGGCGATTGATCTCATAGACGAGGCATCGGCGGCAATCCGGCTCAAGAATATGAATGTGCCAGACAGCTTTAAGGAGATGACAGCGCAGATCAAAAAATTTGACCTTCAGATTGAGCGGTCTATCCGAATGGAAGCCTACACGCAGGCGGCAGAACTGCGCAAGGCGCAGGATGAGCTGATCAAGAAATATGACAAGGCAGTGAGCAAATACGAGAAAAATCAAGAGGAAAAGACGCTGGTGGTGACGGAGAACGAGATCGCAGAGGTCGTGGCAAACTGGACAAAGATTCCGGTCAAAAAGCTGACGCAGAAAGAGAGTGAGCGGCTGCTCAAACTCGAATCCATTCTGCACAAGCGCGTCATCGGTCAGGAGGAAGCAGTCACCGCAGTGGCACAGACCATGAAGCGCGGACGCGTGGGCTTGCAGGACCCCAACAGACCCATTGGTTCCTTCCTGTTTCTGGGACCGACGGGCGTTGGCAAGACAGAGCTGTCCAAGGCGCTTGCCGAGGCGATGTTTGGCTCTGAGAATGCCCTGATACGGGTAGACATGTCAGAGTATATGGAGTCGCACTCTGTCTCTAAGATGGTAGGATCTCCTCCGGGATATGTAGGCTTTGAGGAAGGCGGACAGCTCAGCGAGAAAGTGCGCCGGTCACCGTACTCTGTCGTGCTGTTTGATGAGATTGAGAAAGCACACCCAGATGTGTTTAATATCCTGCTGCAAGTGCTCGACGATGGCCATATCACAGACTCGAAGGGCAGAAAAGTAAGCTTTAAGAATACAATCCTGATTATGACCTCCAATGCGGGGGCGCAGCGCATTGTGGACCCTAAGAATCTTGGCTTTGCGGCAAAGCGGGACGCGGAGGCGGATTACAACAAGATGAAATCCGGTGTGATGGAGGAAGTCAAGCGTCTGTTTAAGCCGGAGTTTATCAACCGGATTGATGAGATTATGGTGTTCCATCCGCTGACAGAACAGGATATGAAGCAGATTGTCACACTCCTCTCCAAAAACTTGTGTGAGCGGTGCAGGACCCAGATGGATATTGACTTGTCTTTCACCAACACCCTGAAAGAATATCTCGTGAAAAACTATTCTGAGCTCAAGATGGGCGCCAGACCGCTCAAGCGCGCGATTCAGAATGTGGTGGAGAATGAGCTTGCCACAGCAATTCTTGAGGGCAGAGTCAAGCGTGGAGATGCCGTGTCCGCCGGCGTGCGCGGCGATAAAGTGACTTTTACGGTCAAGGAATCAAAAGAAGTTTAAAAATTTCTGGAAAAAGTTTAGAATATAGTATATGATGATAGAGTAGGGTAATAATTAATTCTTATGAACTTTTAGGAGGACAAATGAAATGGCAGTAATTGATGAATTGCTACGCTCTGAGAGTAACGGAAATATCAGCTTTGGAAATCATGAGCTGGCAGCGAAGGCAAAGCTTGAGGATTATGAGCATGCGGGGGATTTGTACAAAGTAAAGACCTATCAGGCGATGACGAAGCTGGAAAAAAATGGTTTGTTTTTATATGAATCAGTTCCGGGTACTTCTGTTCATGACTTTTGTGAGAGCGAGAGCGGCATGTCTTTTACAGTAGAAGGCAGCCAAGACGCGCAGATTACTGTGGGCGCAGCGGATGATTCTGAGTATGAGGTAATCGTAGCCGGAGAGAGCGCGGGCATCATGAAGACAAATCTGTCAGGAAAGCTCAGTGTCAGTGTAGAGCTTGAGGGAACGGGTGAAGTCGAAGTGAAAATAGTGAAAAAGTAAATAGTTTATAGATTTATAAGAAAGATACCTCCTCGTATGAGGAGGTATCTTTCTGTAAGGAGAAGAGAATGGCAAAAAAGAACAGCACCGTATTTTTCTGTCAGGAGTGCGGACATGAATCGTCAAAATGGATGGGGCAGTGTCCCGCCTGCAAAAAGTGGAATACCTTTGTGGAGGAGAAAGTCAGCGTGACAGGAGGCTCCAAGATCACGCCCTTTCGGGAGGCGGCTAAGCCTGTGGAAATCGGTTCGATCTCCATGCAGGAGGAAGAGCGGATGCATACGGGAATCGCAGAGTTAGACCGCGTGCTGGGCGGGGGTATCATGCCGGGGTCGCTGACGCTGGTGGGCGGCGATCCCGGGATTGGGAAGTCTACGCTGTTATTGCAGATGTGCAGACTGTTAGCAAATGCCGGCAGACAGGTACTCTATATATCAGGCGAGGAATCCCTGAAACAAATTAAGCTTCGCGCGATTCGTATCGGAGAATTTCAGGATACAATGTTCTTGCTGTGTGAGACCAATCTAAGTGTTGTGGAGGAGACAATCCGTCACACGAAGCCGGAGGTAGTCATTGTTGATTCGATACAGACGATGTATCAGGAGGCAGTGACCTCAGCACCGGGGAGCGTCTCACAGGTCCGGGAGGCGACAAACGTGTTCTTGCAGCTGGCAAAGGGACTGGGCATCTCAATCTTTATCGTGGGCCATGTGACCAAAGAAGGAACGGTAGCCGGCCCGAGAGTGCTGGAACACATGGTTGACACGGTATTGTATTTTGAGGGAGACCGCTATGCTTCCTACAGAATATTGCGCGGTGTCAAGAACCGTTTTGGCTCCACCAATGAAATCGGTGTGTTTGAGATGCGCAGGGAAGGACTCATCGAAGTGGAAAATCCTTCGGAGTATATGCTGAGCGGGAAGCCGATAGGTGCGAGCGGCTCTGTTGTGGTGTGTTCCGTGGAGGGCACCAGACCGATTTTAATCGAGATACAGGCGCTTGTGTGCAGGACGAATTTTGGCATTCCCAGACGGCAGACGACAGGAACGGATTTTAACAGAGTCAATCTGCTGATGGCAGTGTTAGAGAAACGGCTCGGATTGCAGATCGGAGACTTTGATGCCTATGTGAATATTGCGGGTGGTATGAAGATCAATGAGCCGGCAATTGATTTGGGTCTGATACTGGCGATTGTTTCCAGTTTTAAAAACCGTCCAGTTGACGAGAAGATGATTGTGTTTGGCGAGGTGGGGTTAAGCGGCGAAGTGCGCGCTGTGACAATGGCGCAGCAGCGTGTTCAGGAGGCAAGAAAACTCGGCTATGAGACGGTCGTTCTGCCGCGGGTCAACCTTGAGGGAATGGACCCGGTGGACGGTATCAAGGTGATTGGCGTCGGCGGCATTGGAGAGGCGATCGATGTAATATAGAAGGAAGGGATTATGACAATGCAAGAATCAATACAGGAACTAATGGCGTTTTTGGATTACAGTGTGACAAGTTACCATGCGGTAGAAATGCTTCAAAATACACTGAGACAGGAGGGTTTTACCGCGCTTTCTGAGAAGAAGCGCTGGACGCTTGACAAGGGCGGCAGTTATTATGTGGCGCGCAATGATTCATCTGTGATGGTGTTTCGTCTGCCAGACTGTACAACCGATCAGATCAGGGGCTTTCATGTGTATGCAGCACATTCTGATTCGCCTGCCCTCAAGATCAAGGAACATCCAGAGATAGACAGGGAGGGCGTTTATGTCAGCATCAATACAGAGCTGTATGGCAATATGATCTTGTCCACATGGTTTGACAGACCGCTCACGATTGCAGGGCGTGTCTGCGTGGAGGAGGCAGGCGGGATTGTGACAAAGACGGTTCGGTTAAAAGACAACATTTGCCTGATACCAAGCCTTGCCATCCATATGAACCGCAATGTAAACAAAGGGGTGGCATTCAGCCCGCAGAGTGATATGCTGCCGCTCCTTACGATAATGGACCCCGCACAAAGAGGCGGCACAGCAAAAGGGATACTGCATACGCTCCTTGCACAGACTCTCAAAACACAGGAAATTCTGTCGTATGATTTGTATGTCGAGAACTGCGAGAAAGCGGTTTTGGCAGGCGTGGAGGACGAGTTTATCATGACGCCGCGCTATGATGATCTCGCCTGTGTCTTTGCCGGTCTCAAAGGGATTTTGATAGGAAAGCCATCGCAGTATATTGATGTGCTTGCAGTCTTTGACAATGAGGAAGTGGGAAGCCTGACCAGACAGGGGGCGGATTCTACATTTTTCAGAGACACACTGGAAAATATTGCAGATGCACTGGGTGTGGACAACAGAAGTTTTCGCACGTGGACAGCGGACAGTATGATGCTTAGTGCGGACAATGGACATGCCTGCCATCCCAATCAGGGAGGAAAGGCAGACCCGACAAACCGCCCGTATCTAAATGGCGGCGTGGTGCTGAAATACCACGGCGGGCAGCAGTACGCGACAGACGCGTATTCGGCAGCGTATGTGAGAAAACTGTGCAGGGACAATGGGATTTCGCTACAGACGTATGCAAACCACTCGGATATCCCCGGCGGGAGGACGCTTGGCAACTTAGCGATGGCACAGGTCTCCATGGCAGCAGCGGATATTGGACTGCCGCAGCTTGCCATGCACTCTGCGTATGAGACAGGCGGCACGAAAGACATCGCAGCGCTCACCCGTCTCACGGCACTGTTTTTTGGCCAGTGATCAGTTTATAGAAACCTCTTTTTCTTCTGTGACAGGAGCATCACTATATTTATATTGATGGTAGTCCTGTTCTATCTTGCGTGTGCGCTCATCATAGGCAGAATCTCCTTCACGGAAGGCTTCGACAGCTGTGATATAGCCAAGGCGGTCACGCACGACCACAAGGTCTACTGCGCCCTCAGGCTGGGACATATACCTTCCAAGTGTTTTGTCTTGATACGTGCGGATGGTTTCTCCGTGGTAGAGCATGGTATCGTTATTTTCTTCTATACGGACAAGACCCCAGCGGGTGTACTCCTCAAAAAGCGCTTCGCGGTTCAGACATAGCGAAAGCTCTGGTGAAAAAGCGGATTTCTCCACATGAAATGCATCCGACAGCGCGGTGGTAATCCGCATTTTGAGGAGATCGGGGTCGCTCGTTGTATCTGTGCGCAGGATTTCAAAGAGAATCTGCTCTGCCCGCGCCTGTGCGTTTTTACCAAGGGAGACATCCCGTCTCAGATGGACGCGCACTCCCCAGCGGCACAGATCGGAAGAACAAAAGGAAGTCAGCTCTGGAGAGAAGGGCGCCTGTCCAGCGGTCGCAAACACCACAGAACCACTAAGAACCAGACAGACAGAGAGCGCAAGCAGCAAGGCAGAGGCTTTGCGGTAATGCAGCACGCTCTGGATGCGCCGTTCAACCTCTGTCTTAGCAAAGGCACTGTAGAGCAGTGTTGGGCGGTTTCCGGTGATCGCCATCGCAAGCAGGCTGCATGCATAGTCTTTGCGCGTGTCCTCGTCGCGGAACATTCGAAGAACAGCCTCGTCGCAGGCAGTCTCCAAGTCAGCGCACAGCATTTTGGACATCAGCCATACCAGCGGATTGAACCAGTGTACGCAGAGCGCAAGGAGCATAACAGCCTTGAGGATGTTATCCCTGCGGCGGATATGCATGGATTCATGGCAGAGGATATGGCGCAGCAGTACAGTGCTGCCAAAATCCATCCGCGTTGGCAGGTAAATCTTAGGGCTTAGCAGTCCGCACACCAGCGGGGACGCAATCTGGTCATTGGTAAAGACCAGAATATGTCCCATACCCATCTCGCGCAGCAGGGTATTGACTGTCTCGTTGTGTTCAATTAACAGCGAATCTTTCAGGCACTTTGTGTAGCGGTATTTCTGAGAGAGCAGGATACCTGCCGTGATCAGAAAACCGGCGGCATAGAGATAGATGAAACTGACGAATAAGGGCAGCGACAAAATACCGGACTGTGATGTATCGGCGGCAGCATAGGCAATCGCTATCGTCTGTTCCGTGGTCTGTTCGGCAGTTCCTGCAAGGGCTTCGGTGGCATAGGATGCAATGGGGAGATCTTCTACCACAGCGTCCGCATAAGTAGTCTCATAGGAAAGCGGCATCACAAATTCCGGCACCTTCATGCTCAGCGGGCTGCTCAGAGAGAAGGGCACCAGCAGGCGCAGCAGAACGGCACTCCACAGGATAGGAAAGACAAACTTGGGCAGCTTGTCTCGAAGCAGGCCGCGCAGCACCAAGACAGCCGCGATCAGGATGCTTCCGTAAAAGACCATCAGGTAAAAGGGCATATTCATTTTAAAACTCAGCATGTTAATCCGCCTCCTTGATCATTTTTGCAAGCCTTGCGGCTTCTTCCTCCGAGATTCCCCTGTTTTTGAGGAAGGAGGAAAAGAACAGCTCACTCGAGCCGCCGTACATCTTGTCAATCAACTGTTCTGTCTCGCTCTGGGCGACCTCGTCGCGGCTCACAAGCGCCTTACAGATAAATCCGGGTTCCGTTCTCTCGATAGCCCCCTTATCAATACACTTCTTGATGACCGTATAGGTCGTGTTTTTGTTCCAGCCGATGCGTTTAGAGAGCACATCCACAATTTCCTTTGCAGAAAGTTCTGATGCAGAAAGTTCTGCTGTAGAAAGTTCTGCTGCATGCTCCCACAAAACTTCCATGACTTTTAATTCCGAATCAAATAGCTTCATGTTTACTGCCTCCTTTTTGTATAGGGGTATCCAAAGGTAGGGATTCTTCCCTGTTCAATCACTAGACTATTGAAATAGTCTAGTGTTGATAATAGACTATCACAATAGTCTGTTGGTGTCAATACAAAAATTAACAGAATTTAACACAATAACGAAAAATGCCTACCAGCCCTTTAAATAAAAGGTTGGTAAGCATTTATCCAAATAACAGGGGCAGCAAGAATCGAACTCGCATTGACGGTTTTGGAGACCGCTGTTCTACCGTTGAACTATGCCCCTTCAGGTGAGCACTGTGCTGCTCACTGACGAATTATAGTATACCATAGACTGATAGGAAAAATCAAGTAATTTTTTCATTTTTTGACCAAAATTTTTATGAAAAATCAGCGGTCTTTGTTCGCAGCTTTTTTAAGCTGGTACTGTACCCGGTATCTCTTTACAACGCGGTCGGTGTGGTCAAATACAACATACAGGATTTCATCGAGGTTCATTCCCGCCTCGAATGCCTTCTGAAGTGCAGTGTCAAACCCTGTACCAGAGAGATCTGTGTCAAATGCCGCCGCTGCCGGATTGAGTGTTGAGCGGTCCTCATTAAATATACTCATAAAAACTCCTTTCGAACAGAACACTAAGATGCTATCATTATATCAACATATGATGAAGGAGTCAATGAAATAAAAATAATAATTGTGTAAAGTCAGTTCTGTGTAGACTTTTGCTGTGGTTTAGTGTAAACTAAAATAAAGTACGTAAAAGTTACAAAGGAGTGAGTACACTGGTTAAGAGAAGATATGTGAGGTCACGCTCATTAAAGGACGACATGGTAATTGATCAGGCGATCGTGGACAGGGCAGGAAGAATATTGATATCAAGGAATACAGTACTTGATGCATATCATATTATGTCCCTGATCAAAATGGGGATTCCCGGCGTGTATATACGCGAAGGAGAGGAGGACGAAGAGCCGGAAGACAAGAAGCCGGGAGACATTGTGATTGCCCCCGCAGTGCAGAAGGAAATTGAGAAACGGACAGTGCAGGACCGGGCAAAGGTCAATCTGTCAGAGAGTGTGAAGGCGCGAGTCGCAGAGGGGATTCAGTATCTGTATAATGATACTGTATCAGAGGGCTTTACCTCGACGACCCGCAGCATTACGGATGATCTGATGAAAGCGATTTCGGACAATGATGCGATCGCTGTGGATATCAGTGCGCTGAAAATAAGTGATGAGTACACGTTCAAGCACAGTGTCGATGTGGCGACGATGGCAATGATCGTGGGCAAAAAGCATGGACTTAACAAGCAGGAAGTCTATGAACTGGGCATCTCTGGACTGCTGCATGATGTCGGCAAGTCCAAGATTCCAAATGAGGTTTTAAATAAAGCAGGGAAGCTTACCGATGAAGAGTTTTCGATGATGAAGCAGCACTCGCTGTTTGGCTATCAGATTTTGAAGGAGAAGGAGGATTTGTCCAATTCCATCAAGCTTGGCGTTCTCCAGCATCATGAAAAAATGAATAGTAAAGGGTATCCGATGGGCGTTCCTTCGGAGAAGATCAACCTCTTTGCACGCATTATATCGGTGGCAGACATCTATGATGCACTGGTGACGGAGCGGCCTTATAAAAAGCCGTTTTCACCGAGAGATGCCGTAGAGATGATTATGTCTTTGACGGAGGAACTGGACATAGATGTCATGAAAAGTTTTCTGGAAAGTGTCATTTTGTATCCGGTTGGGACGGATGTTGAGCTCAGCACGGGGGAGCGTGCAAGAGTGATTGAGAACAATGCCAAGTATGTGCTGCGTCCCAAGGTAATCGGATTGAAGTCGGGAAAGACGTACGACTTGTCACAGATTGAAAACGCAAGCATTATCATATTGTAGGAGGCTGCCCTTTATGTTTTTTTACAATTACAACCGAATAAAGAAGCATGGTGTCTTCATGGGTACGCTGGTGCTGCTCATGTGCGTTCTGGCGCTTCCGGCAAACCATGTCCATGCGGCGGACGCGGCGATCTACCCAATGTACCAGCGTGCGGTGGATTTTCCGCAGGGAGATTTGTCGCGGCTTGCGCAGGTGCTCAGAAAGGCACAGGCTGGAGAGGAGATCACGATTGGGTTCTTGGGCGGATCGATCACGGAGGGGCGCGGTGCGGCAAATGTGCAGGACTGCTACGTCTCGCAGGTGTACAAGTGGTGGTATGAAGCATTTCCATATGCACAGATCAATGTAATCAATGCAGGTGTGGGCGGTACATCGTCCTATCTGGGAGTGCACCGCGTCGATGCGGAGCTGCTGGTACACAAGCCGGATCTGGTATTTATGGAGTTTGCAGTGAATGATACGTTCTCAGAATTTTGCATGAACAGCTATGAGAACCTGATTCGAAAAATCCTTATGTCGGAGAGCAATCCGGCGCTGGTGCTGCTGTTTGCCACCAATGCGGTCGGCGACAGCTCGCAGGCAGTGCAGGCGGCGCTGGGACAGTACTATAATTTGCCGATGATCAGCTATGGCAAGGCTGTCACGCCGGAGGTGGAGGCGGGGAGTTTTACATGGTTTCAGATTGCAGAGGACATAGTGCATCCAAACAATATGGGGCATTCGATATTTGCGGGACTGATCACGACGTATCTTGAGAGTATTTATGCGAAGCTGGACACGATCGAGATCAATGCAGAGCACTTGCAGCAGTATGAACTGCCAGCGCCGGTGACCATGCAGGTTTATCAGGATGCGCACATTGAAAATGCGGCGACCATCACGCCGCTTGAGGTGCTCGGCTATGATGTCTATAACTTTAATTATCATTTCAGTGATAACTGGTATTCGATGCAGGACGGCTCCTACATCTCCTTTATCGTGGAGGCAAGCAATATCGGAATCCTGTATCAGCGGACAGTGGAGGGGACATTTGGGCAGTATGATGTGTATATAGATGACCAGTATGTCAAAACACTCGATGGCAATTATATAGAATATTATGGCACGGAGACGGAGGCGGAGGAGCTGTTTGCATCCCCGGATGGCAGCAAGGCATATCATGTGATAAAAATCGTCAAAAATCCAGCATCTGTCAATACAGATTTTGTGATTATCGGATTGTTAGTAAGTTAAAAAATACCCTGAACGGGGTATTTTTTAACTTATAATTTTTTTCCAGTCTGTCATCACTTCTTCGCATTCATCTGGGTCCATGTCTGCAACGGCTTCGCAGAGTCTTAGATACAGCTCGTGACTTTCATCATGGAAGCTATAGCCGTCAAGTGTATGGATTGCGTCGTCCATCTTGTCCATATCAAGATCGTCAATCGCGCACTTCATTTCCTCAAAGACATCCATGAGGATTGCTGTCGTGATGGGTGGTTTGCCTTCCACCTCCTGTTTTTCTGGGAAGAAGGGACTTAGTATGTCGTGGTAATGCTGATACATGACAAGTGCATCCTCTGTATTCTGGAGAATGATGTCAATATTATTGGCATTTCCGGCAGCCTCGAGCGCCGCTGCCCTGTCAGAGAGCTCCTCTGCGCCAATCTGTTTCGAAGCGCTCTTGAGTGCGTGGACTTCGACGGTGTAGCTGTGCCAGTCCTGTCTGTCCATATAGGTTCGTATTAATTTGAGCTTCTTGGGGATCGCGTGGTAGTAATCGGCGAGGATCGTCATAAAAAGTTCTTCGCTGCCCAGCAGTTTTAAAGCCTCCTTGATATTGAGCTCTGGAATCTCCGGGATGGTGACTGCCTTTTTGGGCGTGGCTGGCCGTATCGCGCCAGAGTGCTTTTGAATCTTTGCTTCAGGCAGCCATTTGCGAATCGTATTGATCAGCATCCGCACCTCGATTGGTTTTGCCACAAAATCATTCATGCCTTCTTTGATAAACATTTTCTTGACATCGCCGACGACATTGGCTGTCAGTGCGATAATGGGCACATTGTCATACTCCGAATGGAACCGCCGTATGATGTGTGTCGTCTCGATTCCATCAAGCTCCGGCATCATGTGATCCATCAGAATCAGGTCATACATGGTCTCTGAGATTTTGCTGATGGCTTCATTGCCGCTGAGCGCAGTGTCAATCTGCATGTTCAGCGGTTCGAGCAGTCCCTGTGCAACCGTCAGATTGATGGAGTTATCATCTACGATCAGAATCTTGGCAGTCTCCGCTGTAAAGTCATAATACTCATCGGAGGTCTGGTTATCATACTGAATGAACGTCTCGTGGTTATAAATACTTGCCAGCGAGAGGACGGATAAGGGTTTGTGCATGACCGATACATTGGGAAGCGTATAATGTACCGACACATCATAGGGCACAACCACGACCATATTGAGCTGTGGATGTCTGCTCAAAAAGTCCTGAAACTCCTGCGTGAAGTCGATATAAGGGATAAAGAAATAAGTATCTTTGAGCGCTTCAGTATTTTCTGTCAAATAAGATGCGACATCAGCACCCTTCAAATCTGTATATTCAATGCCAAGTTTGTGCATATCCCGTTTAAGCTGGATATTGGCGTAGGTGTTGTTGAGATAGCCTGCTGCGGGACTTGGCGGCGTCTCAGCCAACAGGATGCAAGGTTCCGCGTCAACGACCTTCTGTGGTATTGTAAAAGAAAACGTGGAGCCTTCACCGTAGACACTCTCCACGGAAATATCGCCGTTCATCAGGTTGACCAGCTGCTTGCTGATGGCAAGTCCCAGACCAGTTCCCTCAATATTGCGGTTCCGTTTGCTGTCAATCTGCTGGAAGGATCTGAAAAGCTTGCCGATATCCTCGGGTTTGATGCCGATTCCGGTGTCTGACACAGAGAACAACAGATTGATGGTGTCCTCTGAGACAGTCTCATAGTCGTATTTTAGGCAGATTTGTCCTACTCTTGTAAATTTGGCAGCATTGTTTGCCAGATTGGTGATAATCTGTTTGATGCGTACCATATCGCCGCAGAGCATCCGCGGGATATTTGGGTTGATATCCAGCACAAACTCCACATCATCCCGGTCAATGCGCGTGCTGATGATCGTAGCGACATCATAGATCAGCGAAGCCGGATCGTAGTCGCCCGCTACAATATCCATCTTGCCAGACTCAATCTTTGAGAAGTCAAGGATGTCGTTGATGATGGTGAGCAGCGATTTTCCAGCAGCTTTGATCTGGTTGAGATAATTTTTGGCGGTCGGGCTCATCTCCTCGCGGAGCGCCATCTCAGCCATTCCGATCACGGCATTCATAGGGGTGCGCAGCTCATGGCTGGTGTTTGCAAGGAAATCCGACTTCATGTTTGCCGCCTTTTCGATCTCGATATTGGCTTCTTTCATAATGTATTTGTGATAAGCGATGCTCGAGAGGGCGCTTGTGAGCGTGTACAGGAAGAAGGCGGCATTCTCCAGTTTGTTTTTTTCGATGACAGGGACACTCATCACGGATTGCAGGTAGTTGATGAGGTCGATGCCGATCTCAGCGGCAACCTGCATGATTCGTGTAATGTCCGGGGGAGAGGTGAGGACCTGTCCGCCGACAAAACATCCAACCATTTTATCGCCTGCCATGATCGGTGCGGCAAAATCCATAAGCCCTGCATGGCAGTAATAGGTTACGGAGGAGCCCACCTTGAGCGCAAGCTCCGCACCGTGTTTGTCGCACTGCTGGCAGCGCAGGCAGCCAATCGGTGAATTTCGGGTGTATTTATTGCAAAAGTCGGTGAAATTGGTTCCTTTTGTGACTGGAACACCCTCGGCATCTGTGATGATGGCTGCAAAGCCGGTCATTTTGGAAAAAGAGTCCTGTAGACGCTGGAGCATTTCCACTTCAAAAAGGTCGGTGAGGGTAATCTCATTATTCATATGCAATGCCTCCGTTAGATATATTACCTGAATCCGTGAGCCTTGCTCTAAATTATTTTCACAATGCCACATAATTCCAGTACTTGTAGCATGTTTTA
>VSNR01000378.1 GCA_009774345.1 Lachnospiraceae bacterium
GAACATATGTCTTTAATATATTATTTTATTTCCAATCTAAAATCAGTCTTTCCTCGGTCTTGAGCGTCCCATCGCCTTTTAACCGATATAGTTACTTTTATACATCCTGTATTACTACAGGAGAGGGCATTAGTCTACCCTTTGCTAATAAATTCTGCAATTCTGCGAGTTTTTTTTTATTCCTCTAGCCATAAGTCTTTTTCTTTTTTGGATGAGGATTTTGATTTTCCAACACCTGCTGCACCATAATCGACATTGCTGTTAAATCTGTCCCTTGCATCATTGAGCTGTTTAATCAGGTTGTTGTAGTCTGCAACTTTTTTCTGGTTTTCTGAATTGTTGTAGTATTCACCCATATTTTCAGTTGCTTTTGCCATTCCTGTAAGGGAATCAACAACAATACCGAAGTGGTCTGCCCAGCCTTGGTTCAAATCTCCAAGCAGTGCAAATTCGATCGCTTTCTTTGCCTGTGCAAGATTTGTGTAGTTATTCAGATCAATGCTGTACATCTGTGCAACAGACTGAATCTGTCCATTTTGCATTGTTTCAACCTGATTGAATGTATCCTGCGCTGAAAGCTTTAACTGCTCATATGCATCAGAACTGTATTCTATAATCATACTGCCTGCGTCATTTGCAATGTCTGACTGTTCTGATATGAGAGAATTGATTTCCTGAATCAGTCTTGGCGTATCATTTAAATATCCTAACAGTTTTGGATAATCAGAGATAATCTTATCTACAGAAGATGTGCTTAATCCGTTACTGTCTTTTGATGTAAGATCGTCAAGTATACCTTTTAATTCAGATACATTTGACCTTGCATTCTGTAGCTGTGTCTGCCAGTCTGACAAATCCATATCAAACTCTGGAAGTTTCTTTATCTCGTCACAAGCCTGTTTTGCTGTAAGTCCTGTCTGTTCAAGAAGGCTCATGTATTGTTTTGTTGAGGTGAAAGTATCTGGTGTAAGTTCACCTGATTTTGCAAGCTCTAAGAGTTCTTTCTTTGTGTCGGAAAGATCTTCTGTGTTGAGGAGATCGGATAATGATGGAAGGGTATTTGATGCAATACTCCCGATTGTATCCGCTGTTTCATCAGCTAATGCCGCAATCTCATTGAATACTTCCTTATAAACAGTTGAGCTTTCACCTGCAATAATCTCACTTTCTTTGATCGCCTGATTCAGCTTAGGGAACTGTCCAAGCATTTCAGCAGAGGATAATTCACCTGATTTATACATGGAAATTAACTCTTCTTTTGTCTTTTCTATACCTTCGGTATTGAAGATGCTGGTTATCTCCATGTTATTCCAGTCGTTCTTTTTGGTATACTCATAGATCAGTTTAATGGCATCATAGACAGATTCATATGTATTAATGGCATCAATATCATAAGATGTCAATGCTTCTCCGTTATCACGCTTTGTAACTGCACTGTTATACTCATTTTCCAATGCAAGACGCTTTTCCTGTAAATCAAAAAGATTTGCGTCTAAAGTTTCTGTATAATCATCAACTGCATCTATGTAATTCTGCACATCATCAATGAGAAACTTTGTATCGTCGCCATTTTTGAGTGCTGTTTCATATTCCTGCTGTGCATCTGACAGAAGTTTTGTCGCGTAAACATAAGCGGCGATATTACCTATGATATCGTCTTTATTTTGAGCAATCGGCGCAATACCTGATGATTTTGAGTATTCAAATGTTTCATTTAAGTGTTCTCTTGATACATCATGTTTACCGTACTGTTTGTTATAAGCCTCTACCGTCTTTGATGCCAGATCTTTTGATGCACTATCTACGCGTCTTTGTTCGATATCCTGTTGAAGCAGCAGTTCCTTTGTAATTGCCTGTAATTCTTCAAGCTGCCCTTTTTCGGCATAGGTGAGTTTGTCTTTGGACAGAAGTTCGTCCATTTTCTTATTCTGGTCTGCTAATTCTGTGTTGATGCTTTCGAGACTAGATTTTGCAGATTCATACTCACCAACGGCTTCACTCATTGCCTCGTTTGCTTCCTCAACAGATACAGTTAATGCATCATACGCTTTTACAGCACCATATACCGTAACACCTATAGCGGCAATCGCAGTTAATATAGGATTGGATAACGCGAAAGCTTTTATTGAGGCTCCAAGTGACTTCACCGAAATTCCAAGCCCTTTAAAAGCTGTCCCAAGTCCAATCGTAGACACTGTTGCTCCTGTTTGGGAAGCAGTTAAAGAATTTGTAGCAATTATCTCTTGAATTTCTGCATCTGTTAGTCCTTTTGATGACAATATGGCTTTTATTTGTTCTGTTGTAAAAGTACCTTGGGCAATAGCTGCTTTCACAGTTTCAATAGAATAAGCATTTAGAGAATTTGATAAAGCTACGTTTAATCGTGTACCTACCAATGATGTATCATTCAAAATATTCTGCATACTATTTAACGCATTTAAAGATTGTCCTACAGTTTTTAATTGCATATTAAAGTATTTAATACCTGAATCCGTGAAATTGGTTGTTTTATGAAGCCAATCCTAAATCTGATTGGCTTACTCTTGATAAATTGTCCTT
>VSNR01000379.1 GCA_009774345.1 Lachnospiraceae bacterium
TTATTACATCATATAGTGTGGTTAGTGAAAAAAAGGTATAATACGAGTGAGTTAAGTAACATCAAATTTACCGAAAAAATATTTATATGCATTAGGTTTTAGCATAATTTCAATAATACAGAGCAGACAGAACCAGTGAAAATGCAGACAGGAGATTCCAATATAATGGAATCTTTATATATAGTAAAGTATAACATAGATATGGAGTGCAATACATGAAAAAACAATATAGGAAGATACATAGGATTAAAATATTAAAATGGTTAAAATATAAGGTCTGCCTTATAAAAGAGGGTGTACCGTAATGAAGTAAAAAGACTTCGCTGCGGCACACCCTCTTTTTTGATGTCGAATTTAGAATGTTGGTTGGTTTTTATCATGTTTTTGGTCGGTTGTTTCCTGTTGTATCGGAGTGCGGTCAAGATATCGGTTAAGGTTATCCCATTTCTGAGTAAGGGTTATGATTTCTTTCTCGGCAGACTGGTAGGTTTTTCGCAAGGTTTCTTTTTTGGAATATAGGGCATTATAGTCGTTGCGTAGCTTTTCAACATCAAGGCTTTTCGTGTCAATGCCAAGACGTTTCAGCATATTTTCCGCACCATCATGGAGGATAAGCTCTGTTTCGTGCTGGCGCAAATATCTGTCCTTATCCTTTGATTTTTGATAGTGGATATGGTAGATACGGTTGGTTTTATACTGCTCTGCATACTTTAGCACCTGCCCTAAATCCTTGAGCTGATGTTCCGTTTCCACAAGGCTTTCTCGTGCGGTTTTTACAAGTGCAGACTTGGCGGCAATTTGCTTTTCAAGCTCGGAAATGGAGCCTGCCTGACTGTAACTTGCGGCGGCAATTTTCAGGTTTTGAATGTCAGCCCAATGTTTCAGACCGGGGCTTTCCGCAAACTTAGCTCCTGTGATGTCAATGAGATTTTTCTTTGAATAATCTTTAACAATGGGCTTCTTCCTGATGGGGAACGGGACACGCTTTTTATCCTTTGTAAGAGCCTTTTCTGTGATGCGTTCCTTAATCCGTTCTTTGGTGTATTCAGCACCTAAAGACTTTACGCTGCCACGGACAAAACGCTCCCTGTCCAGAGGACGGAATGAAATAAATTTATGTGCTTTTTCTCCGAAGTCTGAGCCTTTGACTTCATAGCCTTTTGCTTGGATTAGTTCAATGCAGTCCTCATAAGTTGTGACAGTTTTTATGGCTTCGTCAATATCAGCTTTTAACTGTTCTTTCCATGAAGAACCGCTTCTGCCAGCTTGCCATTCCTTATAGGTTTTTCCCTTGGATGCGCTTTTTGCAGACAACGGTTTTTCACCCGGAGTGATGACGGACAGTTCATGTTCCCGGCAGAGGTTATCACTCAGATTACGGATGTTGTAGTAAGTCTTTTTGCAGTCATGGTACTTCTCATGATTGACGTTATCGGCAGCGCAAAAAATGATGTGGTTGTGGACGTGTCCTTTATCTATATGGGTGCTGACAACATAGGAGTATTTTCCCTCTAAAAGTTTGTCTGCAAGCTCCACGCCTATCTGGTGGGCTTCTTTATAAGAAACCTCGCCGGGAAGAAAAGACTGTATCAAATGATAGGCTTTGTTTTTATCAGACTGGCTGGTTTTTGACAGGGCAAATTTGAAATCATAGGCGGCTGTTTCAGGGCTGCACCCGTAAGAAGAAATCAGTATGCCCTCGTCAGTTTTTGCAGGGTTGCAGATGTAGTCTACTGCTTTATTGACGGTTGCCGTGATAGCATGGATTTTTGTGTATGCCATACCTGTTTCATCAGCTCCTTTACTTCTTTTACATCGGCTTCATATACATTGCCTGTGGCGTTCATGCGCTTTGCTATCTGGTTTAAATTGTTCCCGATTTTGGCAAGCGCAGCGTTGTATTCCCGCAGCTCCGTGTAATCAATGTCATAGACATAGCCATACAAAATCAGATGCCGGATAAAGGCGGCACGGCTTGTCATATTGGAGCATTTTGTTTTTTCATCAAGGATATATTTTTCATCTTCGCTGAGATGGATTACAATCCCATATTTTCGGGAACGGTTTTTGTTTCTGTGTTTGTCCATTTGTTCGTCCTTTCTGGATATAATGATGATTTTGATATTTATAATGCCGTTTCCGGCAAGGTTTTTAAAGCAAAAATGGGAAGCCCTGCCGCAGCGTGGGATACTGCATTTTTGCAAATTAGGGGGTCAGGGGGATATGCCCTCTGCAAGCAAAAACACTCAGATTCCCACATGGGGAAAGATGAGGGTTTGCCCGCCTGCGTATATACGCAGGCAGTGCTTGCTTTTCTTGTGCAAACTGCCCGCAGGGAGTTTGCGTGTTGTGCGAGCTTAGGCGAGCGTTATACAACACATAAGGGCGTTACCGCCCATCTTTTGTAAAGCCTTTCGGTGTTTGGACTGTAAGAGGATTGCTTTGGCAAATAAAAAAATGCCATAACCGGGACAGGACAGAATTACCCTGTTCAGGCTCATAGCAGTTTGAGTGTAGTTTTAAGAATTTATGATTTTATCCATTAAAAATTTTATCAGCCAGTGGGAGGAAAGTCAACAAAAGATAGCAGGAAAAACGAAAAACAGGGTATGGAGGCTGTCAAAACAGTGAAGCAAAACAGCACTGAAAAATTTTTTAAAATTATTTTTTTGAATAAGACAGGTTTTGTCGGGTTCGTCTTTTACAATAGAATTTAAAATTTGGAAGAAGGGGGTGAAGCATGAATACGACTAACCGCAGAACGGAAATTATGAACATTTTGATTCTCCGACGGCATACAACGGCGAGGGAACTGGCAGATGAACTTGGTGTCACTACCCGCACGATACAGAGAGATATTCAGGCTTTATCCCCTGGCTTTCCGGTTTATACAAGGCAGGGCGGGGACGGAGGAATTTATATAGGGGATGATTACAAGCCATATGTGAATACCCTTTCTGCTGACGAGTTAAATACATTGTGTGAGATTTACAGACAGGCAGAGGGCGTACATAAGAAAATTTTATTGCAGATTTTACATAAATACGGACCCGATAAGCTGGAGATTTAACATTGTCATTCCGCTAAAGCACATAATTTTTACAGAACCGTTCATAGCAGACGGAGAGTGCTTGTGTGCTTTTTGGGCTGATAAGTCCAGAAATGATTTTATCCAAAACGGACAGAAAATCCTGTCCATGTGTACCTTGAAAATTGAATATGCAAATACATACGGGACGTGTGGGATATGCGGAGCCGCTATGCGGACACGCCAAGAGCTGCCTGCTTTCATTTTTGTGTGGAAGTGTATACGAAGGAATACTGAAATCTGGTATTGAAGTTAAGGTAGTGAGCGATGAATGTCTGGCAAAAAGTGTAGCAGGTACATGGGGCAATGAGGCATATCTTTGATAATGATACTTCCGATTATTCGGTCAATATAGAATGACGGTGCGATACCGATGTGGACAGTGTAATGAGCTGTCACCCGTATGTGTTTTTTAATATCTTCCAATAAAAGCATATCCTAATTATTGGCTGTGTTTTTATTGGCAGATATGCCAAAACCATAGCAAGAGAAAAGGAACAATCTTTAGGAAAGAGGTGGAGAATGGAGGCAAAAATAAAGAAGAAAGAGTTTATAAGATATGACGAGGGGGCGGAACGGTATTCGATGAGTAAGCATAGTTTTATGAAACTTGCGCAGGAAGCTCATGCCGTGTATAAAATCAACAGAATTACTCTTGTAAGCGTTCCAATCTTTGAGGAGTATTTGGAATCTTTTCGGGTGTAGACAAGTAAGCAGGATGAAGTCAATTTTTTTTGTGCGCCAAAAAGTATTGACTTTATGGCGCACAAGTAGTATTGTAATGATAGGATTGTGAAGGGAGGCTGACAGCGGATGGCAAAAATGGGCAGACCAAGATTGGAAAATCCGAGAAGTGAGCGTATTTTTATCCGCCTCACGAAAGATGAGCATACAGATGTAAGAGAGTATGCTGCCAACCATAATCTTACCATAACACAGATATTCGTTCAGGGCTTCAAAAAGCTGCGTGAGCAGGAGAATGAGGAACAGAACGGGTAAATGGCATTGTGGCTTCTTCCTGCGGTAAAGGAAGGTGGTGCATTATGTCAAAATCACGAAAAGATTCAAAAGGCAGAATACTTAGGAAAGGGGAGGGACAGAGAAAAGACAAACGTTATATCTATCAGTACACAGACCCGAATGGGAAAAGGCACGTTTTATATGCAAACGATCTGCCCGAACTGAGGGCGAAGGAAGATGAGCTGGAGCGTGAACGGCTGGAGGGAATAAAGGGATATGCCAGAGGAAAAATGACACTCAATCAGCTTGTGGAGAAATATTTAGCAACGAAATATGACTTGAAAATAAGCACCAGATTGAGATACGAGCGTACATATGAGGCATACGCAATGGATAATATCGGGAAAAGACTGATTAACGATATTAAATATTCCGATATACGGTTCTTTTATTATACGCTGCTGCGTGAGAGAAATATCAAGATAGGAACTGTTGATTCTATTCATTCCGTCCTGCACCCTGCATTTCAAATGGCGGTCAGGGATGATTTGATACGCAATAACCCGACAGACGGGGTAATGGCAGAGGTTAGGAAAAAACATGGAAATGATGCCGTAGTAAGACACCCATTGACTATTGAACAGCAGCGCGCATTCCTAAGTTTTACAGAAAAGAGTTATACATGGAAAAGATGGATGCCCTTATTTACGTTCCTTTTTGGAACCGGATGCCGGATCGGAGAAGCACTCGGACTGCGTTGGGAGGATTTGGACTTTGAGAATAAGACCATTACTATAATCCATTCACTGGGGTATGTGCAGCATAATGGAAGCCGTGAAGTGTTCCTTTCATCACCCAAAACGGAGGCTGGCAAGCGTATCCTACCAATGGTAGATGCTGTGGAAAAAATGCTTAAGAACGAGCGCCTGAAACAGCAGCAGAATAATATTACTTCATGCACGATTGACGGTTTTAGCGGGTTCGTCTTTGTTGATAAAAATGGAAAGATTTCCTGTTATCAGGATATTAACAAAGCAATCAAGAGAATTTCAAAGGCTTATAACGCTTATGAAACTGTCCGTGCAGAACAGGAGGAAAGGGTTGCTGTGTTACTTCCGTATTTTACCTGTCATTATATCAGGCACACGTTCTGTACAAGGCTCTGTGAGCATGAAACGAATCTGAAATTAATTCAAAGTATCATGGGGCATACCAGCATTAAGACAACGATGGATATTTACGCAGAAACGACGGAAAAAAAGAAACAGGAAACATTTGAAACTTTACAAAACAATAACGTGTTTTTTTAGGAAAAAGTCCGTGAGTGGATTCGTTCCTGACACATACCTTGAGTACATCAAATTTACATCAAACTAATGCTGCTTGGTGGACTAATGTGGACTGAGCAGCGATTGAAAAAGTATCGAGAAAAGGCGGAAATAAGCCGATTTAAGCCATTTGAACATGAAATTAGATGGCGTGGCTACAAAATGGCAACATTTTAAGTATCACTCACTGAATAAAAAATACTTCAATAACAGAAAAACCTTACTGATTTTCGGAAATGACAACTGAAAATTGGTAAGGTTTTTTGCGTTCATTTTTTCTTCTTGCGCTTTGCTTCTTTTTTGTCTATACTTTCTGCTTCTTTGGCGGCGTCATTGATGAAGTCAAACAATTCTTGCGGAGGAACCTTTGCCCAGATTTGGTGGGTATCAAGTTCTGGATATTTGTACCGCCATTCGTCATATTCTTCTTTGGTGATTTCGCCATTTTCCAGTCTGGCGGCTTCTGACTGCCATGCGTGGAACATTTTGAACATGGAAGAATAGGTGGAGTAATCGGACTTATCCAGACGCAGGCAGATTTCCCCGTCAATCTCACCGATTTTCAGCCCGTACATATCTTCCAGCGCAAAGAGGGTGTGCATAAGCCCGATATTCGTATCAATGTCCGGCACCGTGAGGGCATGGGTACTGATACCGAAAATGTTAGCCATTTCTTTTACAAGGTCATGCTTCGGCACTCTGGCTTCGGATTCATACTGTGCCATACGGACATCAGAGGTCTTTCCGAGGAAGCCGAGGATTTCGCCCAGTTGCTTTTGTGTCATGTCTTTTCTATTGCGAAAAAATTTGATGCGTTTGCCGATTGCCATAATCAAACCTCCGATACTAAACAAATTTGTTGAATTTAGTATAGCATAAGGAAATAGAAATAGCAAGAATAACTTAAATAAAAAAAGTTAAGATTCTTTTGAAAACCACTTGAC
>VSNR01000380.1 GCA_009774345.1 Lachnospiraceae bacterium
ATATGTGTATAAGAGTCATTCTATATGCAGAACTTAAACAAAAATAGTTAGAAAGGAGAAGACAACTGAATGACAGAAAAATCATTTATGACGGTGGAGGAAGTGGCAGCGGAATTGCGTGTGTCGAAATCAAAAGCCTACCAGATTGTAAGGGAACTGAATACAGAGTTACAGAAACAGGGCTATCTGACCGTGACAGGACGTGTGAACGCTACATTTTTTCATAAAAAGGTCTGTTACAGCGAATAAGGAAGGAGAGTGATTACAAGATGGCTGTATACAAAGACAATGCAACTGGAACATGGAGGGTTATCTATCGTTTTACCAACTGGAAGGGGGAGAGGAAACAGACACAAAAGAGGGGCTTTGCAACGAAAAGGGAAGCGCAGGCGTGGGAACATGAAGCCATGCTCAAACAGGGGGCAAAGCTGGATATGACTTTCGGCAGTTTTTTTGAGGTATATGAAGCCGACAAGAAACAGCGTGTCAAGGAAAGCACATGGGAGTCAAAAAGCCATGTGATACGGACAAAGATTTTGCCATACTTTGAAAACAGCAAAATTGCAGAGATTGAAGCAAAGGACGTGATAGCATGGCAGAATGAACTGATGGCATATAAGGACGAGAAAGGCAAGCCCTATTCCGCAGATTATTTGAGGACGATACACGCACAGCTTACAGCGATATTCAATCATGCAGTAAACTTTTACAATCTTCCCTACAATCCGGCAAGGAGGGCAGGAACGATTGGGAGCGAAGCTGTAAAGGAAATGGACTTCTGGACGAAGGAAGAATATCTGAAATTCTCCGAAGCCATGATGGATAAGCCACGTTCCTATTATGCGTTTGAAATGCTTTACTGGTGCGGTATGCGCTCCGGTGAACTGCTTGCCCTTACTCCGGCAGATTTCAATTTTGAGAAGCAGACGGTCACGATCAGCAAGACGTTTCACCGTTCCAAAGGGCGGGATATTATCACAAGCCCAAAGACGAAGAAAAGTAACCGCACAATCAAAATGCCGCCGTTTCTCTGTGAGGAAATGCAAGAGTATATCAAAATGCTTTACGATATTAAGCCGGACGAAAGGTTATTTACCGTCACAAAATCCTATCTTAATCACGAGATGGAGAGAGGGGCGAAACAGGCAGGTGTAAAGAAGATTCGTGTGCATGATATTCGTCACAGCGCAGTTTCGCTTTTAATCAACATGGGATTCTCGGTACTGGCGATTGGGGAGCGCATGGGGCATGAAGCGGAGAAGATTACATACCGGTATGCACACTTGTTTCCTACTGTTCAGACAGAAATGGCAGAAAGATTGGAAATGGAGCGAATGACAAAGGAGGATTAGAAAAATGGATAAGGCACTTGATTACAAAGGAAGATGGCGCAATCATACGGTGGCGTTTAGGGTTTCGGACGAAGAAGCAAAACTGTTAAATGATTTAGTGGCATTGTCGGGGCTGACTAAGCAGGAATATATCACTAGGCGGCTCTTGTGCCGGGATGTGGTGGTACAGGGCAATCCGAGGGTGTATAAGGCTCTGAAAAACCAGATGGCGGCAATCCATGAGGAATTAAAGCGTATGGAGAGCATAAGCCCGGACAATGATGAACTGCTCTACACATTACAAGTTATTGCAATCACGTTGGACGGTCTGAAAGGAGAAGATGAATGACAGAAAAAAGAAAAACGACTGCTTCCGTATCATCTGTTGGCGCAGATGGGAAACAGCCGAATCTTAAAAAAGACACTGAAATTATAGCAAATGAAACAGCACAAATCAATCTGCAAGCCACAAATAACTGCAAAAGCCCGGAGAAATCCGGGTGCAGTTTGCACACGGTTTCCATGACAGAATTATATGATACGCTTTACCCGCCGAGGACGCCGGTTGTTGATGGTTTTCTGTATGGTGGCACATATCTTTTCGTAGGTGCGCCGAAAGTGGGAAAATCCTTTTTTATGGGGCAGCTTGCCTATCATATAGCAATGGGGATTCCTCTGTGGGATTATCCCGTCCGTAAAGGAACGGTCTTGTATCTGGCTTTGGAAGATGATTACGCAAGGCTTCAGCGGCGGCTTTCACAAATGTTTGGTATAGAGAGCGCAGACAATCTCTATTTTGCGACACAGGCAAAGACGCTGAAGGAAGGCTTGGACGGTGAATTAGAGGAGTTTGTGAAACAGCATACAGACGCAAGGCTGATTATCATTGACACACTGCAAAAGGTGAGGGAAGTCGGCGGGGAAACTTTCAGCTACTCGAATGATTATGAGATTGTAACAAAGCTGAAAGCGTTTAGTGACAAGTATGGTATCTGCCTGTTAGTGGTACACCATACCCGCAAGATGGAATCCGGTGATAGCTTTGATATGATTTCCGGCACAAACGGATTGCTTGGGGCGGCTGACGGGGCGTTCATTATGCAGAAGAAAAAGCGGACGGACAACACGGCGGTTCTTGATATTGTGGGGCGTGACCAGCCAGACCAGGAACTGACGATAGAGTTTGACCGGGAGCGTTGCATCTGGAAGTTTAAAAAGGCAGAAACGGAACTTTGGAAACAGCCGCCTAACCCGCTTTTGGAAGCCATTAACGAATTTCTGGCGGAAGGCAGACCAGAGTGGGAAGGAACGGCAACGGAACTTCTGAAACTGTTGCCGGATATGCAGCTATCGGCAAATGTGCTTTCCAGAAAATTAAATGTAGTAAACAGCCAGCTATTAAATGACTATGGCATTTTCTATGACAATAAACGGGGGCATGAGAGAAGAATCATTTTAAAGCGGCTGGAACGGAACGAATAAAAAGCGACGATATGCGTCGGTTGCGACGGTATTTCAGATAGCGGGGCGGTATAGAAAATACCGTCGCTATCGACGCAAACCGACGCAGAAAGGAATGATATAAAATGAAAAATGTGCAGATACCTTATGATTTGTTTATGGCGTTGCTCCGGTATCATCTGGTGGAAGATGGTTCCTGTGCTGGTGAAATCCGGCGGGGGCTGGAAAAGAAACTGGATTCTATGGTGCGCCATGAACTGTACGCAAAATATAAGACAGCGCCAACGGAAGAAGAAAGAGAAAAAGCCAGAAAAGAATATCTGGATAAGCGGGGAGTGCCGGACAGCTTCCGCTGGTAGTTTTTCCTTCGGCGATAATTAACAGGGGCGTGTCACGCCCCCCTGTCTATTAGCCGACAAGGAAAAATGAAGGATTGCCATACGGAATGAAGTGTCGGACAATGTGGCAGTGACAGCGGCAGTAAAAGGGCTGGAACAGCCGCCCGTCCGTAAGGACGGTATGCTATCCGAAGGATAGCTTGCCCCCGGCAGGGCGCAAAACCTGCTTGCAGGTTGCATTTTTGTTGGCGTAGCTGACAAAAGTGCTTTTGCGTTACTTTCGGGAAAGTAACAAAGCCGAAGCGAAGATACTTCGCTTTACGCCTATTCGGCGTAGTAAAATTAGCGGCACAAATATATAGAATGTGGAGGATATGCCTATTGGAAAGGACGATTAGCGGCATGATGGGGAAAGGTTCGGTCAACCACAATACAAGAGCCTTTACAGCTAAAAATGTAGATAAGGAACGTAGCCGGGATAACGTGGAATTTTGCCACTCGGATATAAAAGAGGTCTATCACAATCTTTTTGATGAAGCACTGGAACGCTACAACGCAAAGCAGAAACGGAGTGACCGAAAGATTGACGATTACTATGAGAAGATACGCCGGGGAAAGCAGGAGAAATTATTTTATGAGGTAATCTTTCAAATCGGTAATAAGGACGATATGAACGTGCAGAGCAATGAGGGAAAGTTGGCGAAAGAGATTTTATGCGAGTTTATGGAGCAGTTTCAAGAAAGAAATCCGAACCTGTTTGTATTTTCAAGCCACTTGCACATGGACGAGCAAACACCGCACATTCATATTGATTTTGTTCCTTTTATCCGTAACAGCAAGCGTGGACTTGATACGAGGGTTTCCCTCAAAGGCGCATTGTCGGAACAAGGCTTCAAAGGTGGCACAAGGGGAATGACGGAATGGAACGAATGGATTGAAGCGGAGAAGCAGGAACTTTCAAAAGTCATGGGGCGGCATGGCGTACAGTGGAAACAGTTAGGCACACATCACAAGCATTTGTCTGTACTCGATTTTGAGAAGCAGGAACGGCAAAAAGAGGTTGCGGAACTGGAACAGACAATCTCCGGCAGTAAAAAGGAATTATCTGACATTCTTCATCAGCAGATAGCGGCAGGACAGGAAACGGAACAGATACGGAAAGAGGGCGAAGCGATCCGGCAGGAAGTATCGGAACTTACCGCAACAAATCATATGTTAAGGGAACAGACGGAAACGCTGACAGAGGATAAGGAAAAGCTGTTATGTGAAAATGAAAGATTGGAAAAACAGCAAAAAAAGTTACAGCAGGAAATTAATAAAATGGTACAGTCAAAGGAAGTCATGGAGCGCAACATACACGCCTATGATGAAGATGTGAAATGGCAGTTGGCAGAGCCGGGGGCATTGATGAGCGCAAAAAATTACCGTGATAAAAAAGCACTCCCGCTTGTGGAGAAATTGAAAGAAGTCGTTAAAAATCTGACTATCAAGTGCGTACAGCTTACGGAGCAGGGAAAGAAGCTGACCGCCAAAGTGGATGGACAGAAGAAACAGATTAGCCGCTTGACGGACAAGGTTATGGAACAGAGCGACACCATAGACCGATTGCAGGAAAAAGCAGTTGATTTGGGGCGTTTGGAGCGTCATTTAGGCAGAGAGCAGATGCAGTTGATAGTAGAACGGTCAAAGGTGTTAGAACAGGCGGAGAGGGCAAATAAACGCCCGAAGCGTGCCTTTGAAATGAGCCGATAGGAAAGGGGGTTGATAGGATATGACGGATATGGAGAAGAAAGTCATGGTGCGGCTGTGTGCTAAAATCGTGGCAGAAACAGACCTTTACGAAACAGATAAGGAAGTGCAAAATCTGATAGACTGGGTATGTTTGTCGGAACAGATAAAGGAAAACAATAATACAATCCGTAATCTGACTGGGGAATATAAGAAGATAGAACCGGATTGCCGGGAGGGAGTGCGGGCGCAGTTGGAGCGCATGAAAGAACTCTGTAAAGAGCGCAATAATCTGTATGAGAAACAGAACGATTTGAAAGGGCGGAAATACAAAATAGAAAAATCGTTGGAACGATAAAAAATATGGGGCGTGGCGGTTGCTATGCCCTGTATTTTTTAGTGGCAGATACAGAGAGAAAGTGCTATAATCGAAAGCATGATTTAAGATATGGGAGATGAAACGGCATGCAAATAGATATTGAAGGTAATTTTTCACTGTTATTTGATAAAAATAATAATATGGCATACAAAGCATTACAGACGCTACAAAAAGAATGTGAGGAATCGGACAAGGTATATTGTTATATGGATAAGTTAGCCGATATGATTGACAATGATAATTCCTACATTCGGACAAGAGGGCTTACGCTGATTGCCTATAACGCTAAATGGGATAAAGATAATAAAATTGATGAAATCATAGACGAATATTTGAAGCATATAGAAGATGTTAAGCCGATAACGGCAAGACAGTGTATAAAATTACTGCCTATGATAGCTAAAAATAAGCCGGAATTAGAAGAAGATATTGTATCGGCACTACAAAAAGCAGATATATCTATTTATGCAGACAGTATACAACCATTGGTCTATAAGGATATTCAAAATTCTTTGGCAGAGATAGAGAAGCTATAAATTAATTGGGATTTTAAGGAGTGTGGAGTAATGAATAACTGGTTTACAATAGATAAAATTGATGCAAATACATATATTATCAGCGAATACCGACATTGGGAGGAAACGCATTGCTATTTGTTGAATGGAAATACCCGAAGTCTGCTTATTGATACGGGGCTTGGCATTTCCAATATCTATAAGGAAGTGCTGAAACTTACCGATAAGCCAATTACGGCAGTAGCAACGCATATTCATTGGGATCATATTGGAGGGCATAAGTATTTCACGGATTTTTATGCTCATGCTGATGAATTGGATTGGTTGAATGGTAAATTCCCTTTATCAATCGAAACGATAAGAGAGATGGTCGTAGACCGCTGTGATTTACCCAAAGGTTTTTGCGTGAGCGATTATGAATTGTTTCAGGGTATGCCGACAAAAGTGCTGACAGACCATGACATCATTAATATTGGCGGCAGGGAAATTGAAGTGCTGCATACTCCCGGACACTCTCCGGGGCATTTGTGCTTTTGGGAAAAAAGCAGGGGATATTTATTTACTGGCGATTTGGTTTATAAAGATATTCTGTTTGCTTATTATCCGTCTACTGACCCGGGAGTATACCTTGATTCTTTGGAAAAAGTTGCGGCATTGCCTGTAAACGAAGTATTTCCGGGACATCATTCACTGGATATAGAATCGGAAATACTGATTCGTATGCGGGAAGCATTTAGAAATCTCAAGGCGGACGGAAAACTTCATCATGGAAGTGGGACATTTAATTATGGGGATTGGGGAGTATGGTTATAAGAAGTAGGCTGTGGCAAAAATAATGTTTCTTTTGGTGATGATTGACACATGGTGCTAGCACCATGTAAGTTAGAGCAGACAAGGGAAATGATAATATGGCAATTTGCAGTTGTAGGCGGATTGCCATATTTTTGTGGAAAAATGGACTTTTATGTGGTAATATATAGGGGCAAAGATAAAAACACAACGCAAGATAATCTTGCAGAACTGGTAGGTAGTCCAGTCGCACCGATTTGGTGTAAGTAGCCCTCCCTCCTTAGGGTCGTCCGTTCTTTGTTCATTACAATTATTTTAAGGAGGAATTGTCATGGACAAAGTTTCGGGAAAGCTGACAGTATTTTTTGAGGAATCGTTTTGGGTGGGAGTGTTTGAACGTGTATCAGATGGAACGCTATCTGTGTGTAAGGTTACGTTTGGGGCAGAACCCAAAGACTATGAAATATATGATTTCGTTCTGAAAAACTACTATCGGCTACGATTTAGTCCAGCTGTGGCAACTGATGTAAAAGAAGCTGGTCGCAATCCTAAACGGGTACAGCGTGAAGTACGGAAACAGATACAAAATACCGGGATAGGAACAAAATCACAACAGGCTTTGAAATTACAGCAGGAGCAGTTGAAAACTGAACACAAAATTATGAGCCGAGAACAACGGGAAGCGGAGAAACAGCGACAGTTTGAACTGAAACAGCAGAAAAGGAAAGAGAAACATAGGGGTAGGTAGTACCTGCTCCTATGTTTGAATATTGAAGGAGAAAATATGGTATATCATTATTGCAATGTAGGAACATTTTTGAATATCATAAAAAATCATACTTTGCGTATGTCTGATATTTTCAAGTCAACAGATAATTTAGAAGCGAAATCTATATTAGATTTAGTGCAAAATAGAATTTATGATATGTATGTTAAAGATGGAGGATTTGGATGTAGTCCTATTTATGGAATGGACAAAGATAATGCTTTTAAATATATTTTAGAAAGAGTGATGAAGAATATAAGATCTGATAGCGAAAGGTTGTATTATGTAGCTTGCTTTTCTGAAAAATATGATTTATTAGGTCAATGGAGGGAATATGCCGATAAAAGTAGAGGAATAGCTATTGGATTTGATGAAAAATGGTTTGTAAAATTATGTGAAACAGATAAGGAAATGTTTAGATTTGAAAAAGTGCAATATGTACATAATGATAAAAATGTTGATGAAATAATACAAGATAGAGCAGAATTAATTTATAGTGGTATTTTAAAAGATATAGATTCATATAATACGCAAGGCTTATTGGAAAGTCAATTTAAGGTTTCGTATGATATAGTATTGGCTAAAAAGTTACTGTATGAAGATTCCATATTTATTAAAAGAAAAGAATTTGAGATAGAACAGGAATGGAGGTTGGTTTTGGATGATGAAATAGAAAAAACGCGTGATGATTGGGAATATTATTATAATTGGAAGAATGAGGAATGTAATTCTCAAGATTTTATCCATAAAATTTTTCCGAATGCATTAGAGTTTATGGAACGAAATGGGAAAATTGTTTCGTACTTGGACTTGAAATATGATACTATGGATGAAATGCCTGTAAAAGAAATAATATTAGGTTCAGATTGCAAGGTTGGTGAAAATGATGTTTACCATTTGTTAGGATTTTATGGTTATGATGTTAATGATATAAATATACTTAGGTCTAAACTATCTTATAGGTGGATTTGACTTTAGAATGTGGCTCTATTTTGGCTCTAAAAATTTTGACTGGCACAAAAACGAGAGCAATTTTTAAAAAATATGGATAATAGATGCTTGAAAAATGAGAGAAAAACATCCAGTTCAAGCTATCCGCCGAGGAGTTCGAGTGAGAGGGTAAATCCTCGCAAGTCTTGAAAAATCAGGACTTGCGGGGATTTTTTAATTGGCGGTGGGTACGATTTGGGTACAGATTTTTTAATCCAGATTATTGTTTATCAAACGGTGTTCTGTATCCTCCATAACTTGGTCATGGAGCTGCTGGATGCTGAGGTCGAAAAAGGCATCTCCATGCTGTTCGGGGTAAGTGTCCATCCAGCGGTCATAATCTGTTTCGGCTTTAATGAGAGCCTCCCCACGTTTTTTTGCATCTTTGATTTCATTGCATTTTTCTACATCTTCTAAAAATTTCTCGTAACGCTGGCACCATGCGTTCATCAGCGTCAGGGTTTCAAAACGTATTCCAACTGTATCATTGCCTTCCTCGTCTTTGCACGCAAAAAGATGTCCGTTGTATTGTCGGGCAATCTGGAATAAGCGGTGCATGGCTTTAATCATGTCAAAATCGGAATTTTCCAGTACCTCTGGATTAACGGCAAGGGCATTTGCTATTTTTTCAAGGGATGATGGTTTGGGATTGCGTCTGCCGCTTTCGTAGGCACGAATATAGGCTTCGCTTGCACCAACCAATTCACCTAACTGTTTCTGGGTAAGACCACGCTCTTTGCGGATGCGGCGTATATTTTCTCCAACGGTCATAAGTTTGCCTCCTAAAGTTTTAGCTGTGTATTTGCACTAAATCAATCATACCACATAAAAAGAAAAAAATAAAGCAAAAAAGATATTGACAAGAAACAAAAGTTACGATATGATAAAAACGAAACATAAAGATACTATACAGAAACAAAGAGAAGGAGAGGACATAACATGAATGAAAAGATTTACTACAATGCAGAGGATATTTCTAAGATGCTTGGTGTGAGCATGGGAAAATCCTACAAGATTCTCAGAGAGATGAACAGGGATTTGGCAGGCAGGGGATTTCTTACGATTGCAGGGAAAATTCCTGTGGAATATTTCAGGGAGAAATGGTATGGGGCAGCAAAGGAGGCGGTTGTATGAGCTGTAATGCAAAGAAAGACCCAAACGGCACTTGGCGGATACAATACCGCTGGACGGATTGGACAGGAGCGAAAAAGAAGTCGCAGAAAAGAGGGTTTAAAACAAAGAAAGAAGCGGAAGAATGGTATGCGCATTTCTTATTGCAGCAATCTTCTGACCCAACAATGACGCTGGCTGATTTTTGGGAAATTTACAAAGCGGATATGGAAAAGCGCCTGCGGAAAACGACCATGAAACAGAAAGAGTATGTGATGAATGATAAAGTCCTGCCTTACTTTGGCAAGACACCAATCAATGAAATCACTGCACCTATGATAAGGAAATGGCAAGGGGAAATGATGGAGAAGGGCTTTAAGCCGACTTATCTGAAAACCATACATAACCAGCTCAGCGCCATTCTGAATTATGCAGTTAATTTTTATGATTTGCGATCCAATCCATGCCGGAAAGCGGGAAGTATGGGAAAGAGCAGGGCGGATGAAAGACCATACTGGACTTTGGAGGAATTTCAGAAGTTTTCCGATGCGATTATGGATAAGCAGGATTCATGGGTTGCATTTCAGATTTTATTTTGGACAGGAATGCGTTTGGGAGAACTGCTTGCTCTTCAGGTAAAGGACGTAAATTTTGGGGAAGGTACGATTACGGTTGATGAATCCCTTACTAGGATTGACGGAGAGGATTTGATTACAGCTCCAAAAACGGAAAGTTCCATCAGGGTAATTACGATACATAAGGAATTGCAGGAGGTAATCAAAGAGTATATTTCAACACTCTATCGGGCAAGGGCAGGAACGCGTCTTTTTGCAGGACGGACCAAGAGCTTCTTTGAGCATGAAATGGAGAGGGGGATTAAGCTGTCAGGCGTGAAAAAGATTACTGTTCATTGTACCAGACACAGTCATGCAAGTATGCTCGTGCAGATGGGATTCAGTCCTGTCGAGATTGCAAAACGGTTAGGACATGGAAAAGTTACTACCACGATTGAAACATACTGTCATCAGTCTATGGATGCGCAGATAAAAATTGCGGACAGGCTTGGAAAAGTGGAGAGGGGTGAGGAAAGTGGCGTGTAAGCGTGAAGCAAGGTTTCGGCGAAATACAATCGCATTCTGGCTGAGTGATGAAGAAAAAGTCCAAGTGGAAGCGAGGATTATATTATCAGGACTTCCTAAAGGGGATTATTACCGCAATGCTATATTGGGACAGGAAGTGAAGGTAACTGCCGGAAGTTATATGTCTAACAGAGTTGCAAAGGTTTTGGAGCAGATATTGGGGCATCTGAAAAACGGGAATATAGAAGATGAGAAATTACTGCTGGAATTGGTAAAGCAGTTGTTGGAAGTCGAACAGAATAGAAATGCTTCTGCTGGTAACAGAAGCACTTCAAAAACAGATTAGGCACTTAACAATGAAAT
>VSNR01000038.1 GCA_009774345.1 Lachnospiraceae bacterium
CTCCTAACATCTATAAAATATGTACTATTTTTATATGCTTTTACCCGCAGGCTGCCGCTGCGCTCGTGCCCGCCAAATATCCTGTAGACCACGCAATCTGAAGATTGAAGCCGCCTGTGAGCGCATCGAGGTCGAGCACTTCCCCCGCAAAATATAATCCCCTGACAAGCTTGGACTCCAATGTGGAGGGCGAGACTTCGTTTGTCGCCACACCGCCCTTTGTGATCACTGCTTCATTATAATCTCTCAGCCCTGTAATCGTAAGCTCCAAATGTTTGATTGTCTGCACAAAACGCTCACGTTCTTCTTTGGTAATCTCATTGACCCGCTTGTCAGGATCTACATTAGAAAGAACCGGCATTAGTGGTATTAGTTTTGCCGGAAAAAGGCTGTTTATTACATTTTTAAAATGTTTGTTTTTATTTTCATCAAATTCTCTGAGAATACGCTTGTCAAGCTGTTCTTTGGTGAGCGCCGGCTTCAAGTCGATCGACAGCTTCGCCTCCTGATTGCAGCAGCCATCCACACATGCCTTGTGGACGTAATAACTGCTCGCACTCAGAATCAGCGGACCACTGACACCGTAATGTGTGAACAACAGCTCTCCAAAATCCGAATAGATTTGCTTACCGCCAACCGTTACAGACGCCTGCACATTTTTGAGTGAAAGTCCCTGTAACTGATGACACCACGCTTCCTTGACAGCAAATGGCACCAATGCCGGCATCGTTGGCACGACGCGGTGCCCACACGCCTTGGCAAAGCGGTATCCATCCCCTGTTGACCCTGTGAGAACATAAGAACAGCCGCCTGTCGCTACGATCAACTGGTCTGCCCGCATCACAGACTGTTTTCCTGTTTTTTTGTCATACAGCTCAATCTGCGACACCTTTGAACAGTATTTTTGCTTTTTTTTGCGGCCAGTTTCCGTGTTCTCTTCGATTGGAGTATTCATTATCCTTTTTACTTCTGTATTCAGCAGCACTTTCACGCCGCTTTTTCTGAGCGTCTGCTCCAGCGCCCTGATAATATCCGAACTATGATCTGATTGGGGAAACACACGCTGTCCCCGCTCAACTTTTAACGGACAGCCAGCTTGTTCAAAAAACGCCATGACTGCATGATTGTCAAAGCCATATACCGCACTGTACAAAAATTTTGCATGCTCCATCACATGCTGGAAAAAGTCCTGCACTTCGCAGGCATTGGTCACATTACATCTGCCCTTGCCTGTGATAAACAGCTTCTTACCAAGTTTCTCGTTCTTTTCAATCAAGACAACGTTCTGCCCTGCACCTGCGGCAGCAACCGCCGCCATCATTCCTGCCGCACCGCCGCCTATAATTATGATCTCTGCCATACTCCCAGTTAACTCTTCCTCCGTCGGGACATTTGTGCCTGCAACGGTGTATTGAGCATATCCTCATCTATAAAATTAATCTCATCTTTCAAATACACTTGATAATTGTCCCACGCATACTCAAGTGATTCCAGATTCTTCCTGACCTCATCAGGCCTTTTCAGACACAGTGTTACAACGAGCGCATTGATCACACTCAGCGGTGCTACAAGCGAATCTACTATAGATACCATGTCACTTCTCGCCAACAGATTGCATGCCGAGTAGAGACACATCGGAGAATGGATTGTATCTGTGATTGTAATGACCTTCGCATTCTTGTCATTTGCCATCTCCATTGCCTTGAGGGTACGCATCGAGTATCGCGGAAAACTGATTCCGATCACAGCATCCTTCTCATTAATACGAAGCATCTGTTCAAAGGTCTCCGACGTACTGGTCGAATCGAGCAGATTGACATCCCCCCGAATCAAATTCAGATAAAAATGCAGAAACTGTGCAAGCGGTCTACAGCTTCTAAGACCAATAATATAGACATGTTTGGCGCTAAGTATAATATTGACCGCCGTCTCAAATGCCTGTATATCCATATGTTCCATCGTATCTTCAATTTTCTCGACATCTGAACTGAGCACCGAAGACAAAATCTCAGCCTGCGAGCTTGCCGCATATTTGGCACCAATCGACTGTACGGTGTTCAATTTCTTTTTGACCCATTCAGCCAATGATTCCTGAAATTCTGGATACCCTTCATATTCCAGTGCATATGCAAACCGCACCACCGTCGCTTCGCTGGTTCCCACCGCCTTAGCGAGCTTTGCTGCTGTCATAAAAGCAGCCTGCTCATAGTGATCAATGACGAAAGTCGCCAGCTTCTTATGACTTTTGCTCATTTTATTAAATTTCTCATTGATCCTTGATATTGTATCATATGTTTCGTTCATCAAAATTCCCCAGCATGATTACTCTCGTACATTATGAACAGCTTCTGTAAATATCATTTAATAACTCGATCGTCTCATCCTCTGTGAGGTCGTAGTCTCCTGTGAGCACCATACATGCACAGCCATGTATAAAAATCCACATTTTCATAAACAGCCCGCTTGGATTCTGACAACCTGCCGCCGAAGCCCTGTTGATTTCCCTGCTGACTGCTGCGGATTTCCCATTTAACAGTTCAAAGAGTCCTCTGTCGCCCCGATGCTCTGACTGAAACAGAAGCTGAAACAGTTTTCTCTCTTCCTTTGCATAATTTATGTAGGCAAGCCCTAAGTGTATAAACGGTGTTTCCACATCTGACTTGTAATGTTCATAGTAATCTCCAAAATTGTCGATTGCCTTTTGATAGATTTCCAGATAGAGCTCATTCATATTGGCATAAACTCTAAATATTGGCTGTGTAGAACATCCAATCTGTGCTGCTAATTTTCTGGCAGTAACATTCTCTATCCCTTCCTCCTTTGCCAAAACAAAGGCTGTCTCTGCTATTTTGTCCTTCGTAATCAATTCTTTCCTTGCCATCTCACCATCCATGCCTTTCTCACGTCACGCAGGAACTGTAAAAAAGTGTTCAATCGAGTCTGCGCATAAAACAGTATCGGGCTAAACGCATCGTTAACCCGATACTGTTACTAACAGTTCACTGACACGAACTTATACAGGGTATGCACCATTTTTGGTATCAGCCTGAGCCATATCAACCTTCTCCTGCTGTGCCTGACGATACTTAAAGAAATCTGTAGCAACCTGAGGGAACAATGCATAGGATAATACATCCTCGTCCTGCTGTTTCCACTCTTTCATCTCTTCCTCGATCTTCTTTAACTCGTTTGGAAGCTTGTCTGCCGGACGGCATGTAATAATGTTTGCCTTTTCCTCCGCTGAGAGTACTTTATCCTGCACTTCCTTATTAAATGGCTTGACAGTCTGGCCATACTCTCCGCGCAGTACTGCCTTTGTCTCTTTTGTAGCCATCTTGTACCGCTCACCCATCAGCACATTAAATACAGCCTGTGTGCCGACAATCTGTGAGGACGGTGTTACCAGAGGAGGCTCACCCAAGTCTTTGCGCACTCTTGGAATTTCCTGAAGCACATCATAGTACTTATCTTCTGCATTCTGCTCCTTTAACTGGCTCACCATATTTGACAGCATACCGCCCGGAACCTGATACATCAATGTCTTGATATCTACACCGAGCACCTTAGGATTGAGCAGTCCGCTCTTTAAGCACTCTTCTCTGTACGGTCTGAAATGTTCCGCAATCTTTGCGAGAAGATTCTGGTCAAATCCAGTATCATATGGAGTGCCCTTGAATGTCTCAACCATAACCTCTGTCGCCGGCTGTGATGTGCCAAGTGCAAAAGGAGAAATCGCACAGTCAATGACATCGACACCTGCCTCTACTGCCTTTAAGTAGGTCATGGAAGCAACACCGGATGTATAGTGTGTGTGGAGCTGAATCGGCAGCTTTGTCGCAGACTTCATCGCCTTGACCAACTCCTCCGCCTTATACGGTACCAGTAATCCCGCCATATCCTTGATACAGATAGAGTCCGCCCCCATCTCCTCAATATCCTTTGCCATCTTCATCCAGTACTCTAATGTGTACGCATCCCCTAATGTATATGAGAGTGCAATCTGTGCCTCGCCGCGGCCTTCTCTCTTCTTCACTGCATTTGCCGCATTTACAGCACACTGCAAGTTTCTAAGATCGTTGAAACAGTCAAAGATACGAATGATATCAATACCATTTGCGATGGATTTCTCAACAAATTCCGTCACCACATCATCTGCATAATGACGGTATCCCAGAATGTTCTGGCCTCTGAAAAGCATTTGTAATTTTGTTTTTTTCACGCCGTCTCTGATTTTTCTGAGCCGCTCCCACGGGTCCTCTTTCAGGAAACGAAGAGATGCGTCGAACGTAGCGCCTCCCCAGCACTCTAAGGAATGATATCCGACTTGATCCATGGTCTCAAGGATGGGGAGCATAAATTCCGTCGGCATTCTTGTCGCTATCAAAGACTGGTGAGAGTCACGCAGAACAGTCTCCGTAATCTTGATAGGCTTTTTTACTATTTCTGACATTACGATTCCTCCTTAATATCTATCACTCTTAATTATACTGACGGTCGAAAAGACTGACCGCCAGTATAAAGTTATGCACACAGCCGCATAAGGAAATATGCCGCTTCGCTGCTGCGGCTGGCGCGATACTCACTTAAAATACGCCAAAAATCGCCATAAATGTACCAGCAGCTACTGCCGTACCGATCACACCTGCAACGTTTGGTCCCATCGCATGCATGAGCAGGAAGTTTGTCGGATCCGCTTCCGCGCCGACTTTCTGTGAGACACGTGCAGCCATAGGCACTGCGGAAACACCCGCCGAACCAATGAGCGGATTTACTTTGCCCTTCGTGATAATGCACATCAGTTTGCCAAAGAGAACGCCTGCCGCTGTACCAAACATAAATGCTATCAGTCCCAATCCAACAATCTTAAGCGTATCCAAGTTCAAAAATGCCTCCGCACTGGTCGTAGCGCCTACAGATGTACCCAGCAGAATAACAACGATATACATCATTGCGTTGGATGCGGTCTCCTGAAGCTGTCTCACCACACCGGACTCTCTGAACAGATTTCCCAGCATCAGCATACCTACAAGCGGTGCTGTCGTAGGAAGAATCAGACATACAACAATCGTCACAATGATCGGGAAAAGAATCTTCTCAAGTTTTGTAACAGGACGAAGCTGTGCCATCTTGATCTTTCTCTCCTCTTCCGTTGTCAAAAGTTTCATGATAGGCGGCTGAATGAGCGGCACCAGTGCCATGTACGAGTACGCTGCCACGGCGATTGGCCCGAGCAGTCCCGTCTGTCCCAGCTTACCGGCAAGGAAAATAGAGGTAGGACCGTCCGCACCGCCAATAATCGAAACTGCCGCCGCTGCCGGGCCGTTAAATCCAAGTGCAATCGCACCAAAGTACGCTGCAAATATACCAAACTGTGCAGCTGCCCCCAGTAAGAAGCTCTTGGGATTTGCAATCAGCGGGCCGAAATCCGTCATCGCTCCCACACCCATAAAAATCAGGGATGGGAGAATTGCCCATTCATCAAGTAAATAGAAATAATACAGCAAACCGCCGGGTGTACCGTCCGCACCGATCGGCGCGATAATGTCGGGATAAATATTTACCAGCAGCATACCAAACGCTATCGGTGTCAGAAGCAGCGGTTCAAACTGCTTTGCGATAGCAAGATAAAGAAATACACATGCAACAACAATCATGATCACATTGCCAAATTCGATATTAAAAAATGCCGTCTGATGGATCAGATTATTCAATGTATCTGCTATATATGACATTTTGTTGACCTCCTATTTTATTTTTCAGGGCAGATCTGCCCTGCTTTCACCCCCGTTCGGGTGACTAATTCAAAGTTGCAAGCAAAGCACCTGCTTCAACAGAGTCTCCAACTGCCACGTCGATACTTGCTACCGTTCCATCCTGAGGTGCTACCACAGGAATCTCCATCTTCATCGCCTCGAGAATCACAACTGCGTCGCCCTTCTTGACAGCCTGTCCCGCACTCTTTTCAAGTTTGAATACCTTTCCTGCTGCACCTGCCTCAATTCTTATGCTGCCTGCCGCACCTGCGCTTGCCTTAGGAGCCGCTGCCGCCTTGGGAGCTGCTTTCGGTGCTGCCTTGGGAGCTGCTGACTGAACAGGAGCTGCGCCAGAGCCTGTGCCCTCTTCTACTACGACATCATACACGTTGCCGTTTACGGTGATTGTATAATTCTTCATTTTGAAATCCTCCTAAATTCATAGACTTATTATTTTTTTCTCCATTTATTTGTGTTCGCTCTCTTGATGCTCCGAACTTGGAAGCCCTCTACGCTCGTTCCCTCATACGCTGCGATTGCTGCTGCTATGACAGCCACAAGTTCCAGATCATCGGAAAGCTCCTCTTCCTCCTCCACAACAGGCGCTGCGGGCACCGGAGCTGCTGGCTCAGGCACTGGCTCTGCTTTCTTAGGAGCAAAGGACGCCTGAATCTTTGGTATCACACCGAATCCTGAGATGATGATACTGATCAGGATCAATACGATAAACACGGTTCCCATACCAAGCAGGGTGTTGAGCGCTGCCTTTGTCATCAGTTCTCCCTTTGTCTCATCAAGATTCAATGTGCAGGATGTCATCTTCAGATAAATGTCATTCGTAAAAATTAATTCTACCGAAGCGTTTTTGTTCTCGCCTGTGAGCGGAATTGTAACAATAATCATATCATCGTCAACAACCGATGTCGGTTCGCCAAAGTCTGTGATGCTTTTCATCGTATCAATGCCTGACTTAAATGAAGTGAGTGCACCGTTGACTGCCTTGCCTTCACACACAAAAGAATTGTCACCATAATATTGTGCATACGTCGATGCAAACAGATCGCCAAGCTCTACATTGCTGTAGTTTGCAAGCATTTCATTAACATTGTCCGTCGAGACCAATGCCGCCATGAGCTGAACCACCTGATTCGCCCTGCTCTTTGCCGAATCTTCCTTGCTCTGCTGGAACTGGCTGGAAATCTCGGTCGAGCTGCACGCTGTCAGAACGAAAACGCAGGTAAGCATTAATAATACTCTCGCAAATTTTTTCATATTAACGTTCACCCTTTCTTAGACCGTTCCATGTTTTTTTGAAGGACGATCCTCTCTCTTTGTAAACAGCATCTCAAAAGCGCCAATCACATACTTTCTGGTGTCTGCTGCCTCGATAATCTGATCTACATATCCTCTTCTCGCTGCGCCGGTCGCGCTTGTCTGGAGTGCCGCATACTCCGCAGCCTTCTCCTTGATCACATCTGCACCCTGTCCTTCATACATAATCTTCGCCGCAAGCGTCGCATCCATAGAGCCGATTTCCGCATCCGGCCACGCAATCGTGAGATCTGCGCCGATCGCCTTTGAATTCATCGCAACATAAGCACTTCCAAGCGCTTTGCCAATCACAACATTCACCTTTGGCACTGTGGCATTTGCAAACGCGTATGTAAGCTTTGCCACTGCCTTTGCGATACGCTTCTCGCTGTATACCGTCGCTTCATATCCCTTGACATTCGTGAGCGACAATACAGGGATATCAAACGCGTCACAGAAATTGATAAAATCCGCTGCCTTCTCGCAGCCATCCGCTGACAGTACCGCGTCAAACTTGTCTGTGACCTCGCCCTCCGCACTGTAAACCTCTGTGCGGTTTGCAACACAGCCGACAGTCATGCCGTTTAACTTGATAAATCCTGTCACCATATCCTTTGCAAAATTTTCTTTGATCTCAAAAAACAGTTGATTATCCGCGATTGTGGAGAGCGCAATCGAAGTGTCTCCCACACAGTTCTCGAGGTCTGCGCAGACTCTGTTCAAGTCATCTGTACACTCCTCATACGAAGCATCGTCCTCATTGTTGCCGGGAAGCATCGTAACCAGCTCCCGAATCTTTGCAAAAATGCTGTCCTCGTCCGCCACAACATCCACAATACCGCTCTGTGTACTCTGGAAATCAGCCGTGGAAGAATCGCACTTGGAAGCATTGTTTCCATCAAGCGCATTGGGTGAATTGACAAATAATTTCGCCTTTGCCTTCTCCATAAAAGTGAAATCCGTCAAGGTTGGAAACAGTGCAAGACCGCCTCCACAATTGCCAAAAACTGCTGTGATCTGAGGGATTACACCAGATGCAAGCGTCTGCTTCAGATAAATCTCACCAAAAGCATTGAGCGCATCTGTCGCCTCCTGAAGCCTGAGACCTGCGGAGTCGATCAGACCAATCACTGGGGCGCCGGTCTTCATCGCAAGGTCGTAGAGATTTGTGATCTTTCTGGCATGCATTTCACCGACGGAGCCGTTCAACACGGACACATCCTGGCTGTACACATACACAAGATTGCCATTGATCACTCCGTATCCGGTGACAACACCGTCTGAGGGAGTTTCAGTTTGTTTCAGATTGAAGTCTGTCGCTCTTGCCATGACAAGGGCACCGATTTCAACGAAACTGTTTTCATCAAGCAAAGATTCGATTCTTTTACTTGCCAAACTTGAAGTAGTACTCATTTTGTGACCTCCATTTTTATATTTTTAATTTTCAAAAAAATAACTTTTTTGCGCAACTAAAACTGCGTCTATTTTAGTATAACATATATTATTCTAATCGCCTAGTAAATTTTTTGATTTTTCTGAATCTTTTTCCAGAACTTTTTCATCGTTCGAAAACATCCACTTTCCAACCACTTTGCGAAGGCACCAATCCAAGTCAATTGCCTCGATTTCCCCAGTTGTTACCAGACGGATACGCTTCCACTCCTCATTGCCGACAGCATAACTGATATGCCCGATTTCCTGCCCCTTCACGACGGGCGCTGTCAGCGCTTTTACTTTCTGCAAGGTGATTGTCACTTTCTCGTCCTCCCGCATGAGAAGTCCTTCTTTTCCAGTCTCCTCCTGCACCATCTCTACGGGAAGCTGCAATTTTTCCCCGATCTTGCTGCCCTGACCGTTGCTCACAATGATATCCTCCATCGCCTCAGCGGGAAGCTCCACTTCATCAAAGCGGCGGTACTGATACTTTGACAGCCCGTACTCCATCAGCATTCTCGTGTCACTCCACTTGTATGTCTTGTGATTTGGCCAGCCGCACGCTAAAAGGGCAACGACAAAGGTTTTCCCATCTCGCTGCAAAGCGCCCACATAACAATAGCCTGCCTTGGCAGTAAATCCTGTCTTGCCCGACAATGCCCCCGGCATCATACTCAGAAATGCATTGTGATTGACGCAGGAGAAGCTCCTTCTGCCCGACAAATCTGTAAATGTATGGTTTGGTGTTCTTGTGATTTCCAGAAACATATCCTTCTGTGGTGATTTTGTAATACAATAAGACATGACTAGCGCTAAATCCCGCGCTGTCGTTGAATGAAATTGATCGCCCTGCACGGCGTCAAGACCGTTTGGCGTGATATAATATGTATTTTTGCAGCCGATCTCCTGCGCCTTTTGATTCATGAGCGCAGCAAACTGCTCCACACTGCCGCCCACATGCTCCGCAATTGCCACAGCGGAGTCATTGTGGGATTCCAGCATGAGAGAGAGCGTTAAATCCTTCAGCCGGTACTGCTCGCCGTTTCGGATGCCCAGATGCACCGGCGGCATGGAGGCAGCATAAGCGGTTACATCTACCGTGTCCTCCAGATTCGCATTTTCCAGCGTCACAATAAGTGTCATAATCTTGGTGGTGCTCGCCATGGCAAGCTGCTCATCGCCGCAGCGATCATACAGCACCCGCCCTGAATCTGCATCCATCAAAACGGCTGCTTTGGCATAGAGTCTGAGATTTGCCTCCTCTGCTGTCACATAAACCGGCTGCTGGAACACAATGGCAATCGTCAAAATAAACGCTGTAAGGATGTTCATATATCTGTTCATATATTTCATTTCCTTTTATAAAAGGTTCCATAAAAATATATGTTCCGACCACTGCAAATTATCCCTGTTTTTTATGACTAGTACAGCATTGCTCTGTCTGTATGCTACAGCAGGCGGGTCACCGTACCGCATGCCGCCGTCACATTTTCCATTGCCTCCACAGCCCCGCCAAGGCTTCCTGCACGAAGAATTTCCACAAGTATATTGAGTCTGTGGCAGATCTCATCCAGTCCTAAATTTGCCGCCATCCCCTTTAATCCATGTGCATAATCAAAAGCTGCCCGGACATCTCCCGCCTTGACCGCCTCTTCCATAGACTCAAAATCAGGGTCATCAAAAAACTCCATCAGAAAATCGCGATATGCAGCCTCATTGCCTTTCATACGCACAAGCGCCTTGTCCACGTTGACACCTTGTCGTCTCAGCGCGCCGCACCAGTCCTCATCCTTTTTTGCATCCTTCAACACGGTCAAACCTCCACCTTCACGCCGGCTTCCTCCTCTGCCTGCTTTCTAAAGTCCTCCACCTGATCCTGATTCAGTACTGGCAGATCTCCCAATGATTTCACGCCAAATGTTCTAAGGAACTCTTCTGTCGTGCCAAACAGCAGCGGGCGCCCCGGCGCGTCAAGCCGTCCCAGCTCCTGAACCAGATGAAACTCCAACAGCTTGTTCACCGCATGGTCACTGCTCACACCTCGTATTTTCTCAACCTCTAGTTTGGTCACTGGCTGCTTGTACGCAATAATCGATAAGGTTTCCAGCAATGTATCCGAAAGTACATACTTTCTGGGCGCTTTTGCCACCTTGATCAGATACTCATACAGCTCTGGCTTCGTACACAATTGCACCGCGTTTTCCAGCTCCATAATATAGATGCCCCGGTCTTGTCTTTTGTATGCTTCATTCATCTTTTGAATCATACTGCGAATTTCTGCTTCTGGTATTTCCAGCACATGATGCAGTTTGGACAGCTCCACAGAATCCCCCATAGCAAAGAGCACTGCCTCAATCACTGCCATCGTCTTCTCTTCATTCATACTCCAATACACCTATCTTATAATCCGTTACGCCGCATAGCTTGATGTGATAACAATATCCGCAAACGTATCCTCCTGCTCGATGGAAATGATCCCCTGCTTCATCATCTCAAGCACTGCCATAAAGGTGACGATGACCTCCATCTTGCTGCCCTGTTTTTCCAGAAGATTCCGAAAGCTGAACCGCTTGTGATTCTTCACATACTCCTCTATGTAGACCTGCTTCTCCTCGAGATTGATCTCATCCTTTTCAATCTTGCCAAAACTGCTTCTGATCGGGTCAATCTTCTCCTCCTGACGCCGCATCACAGCCTTGAAAATCTCATGAAGCTTCGAAAGACTCAGACCGCCTAAAAGCTCCTCATAATCTATCGGATACTGATAATCTGCTACCTCCTTAGGCAGCATCGGCTTTTTATACCAGCTCTTTGCCGCATCCACCTGCTTGTCCCTCAGCTCATAAGCCATATACTTGTACATTTTGTATTCGAGCAGCTTCTGTACCAGCTCTGCTCTGGGGTCCTCCTCCTCGCCTTCCTCATTGACTTCTTTTGGCAGGAGCATCCTGCACTTGATATCGAGAAGCGTCGCTGCCATCACCAGAAATTCACTCATGACATTCATGTCCTCTGTCTGCATTTTCTTGATATAATCAAGATACTGTTCGGTTATGACAACAATCGGAATGTCATAGATGTCAATCTTGTTTTTTTCTATGAGATAGAGCAGCAAATCCAACGGTCCCTCAAATACTTCGAGTGTCACGGACAAACCCATATAAAAACCCCCAAATCTATGTATAGATTTCTTATTATAATAATCTTTTTTATTTTACATAGATTTGAGGGAAAGTTCAAGTTATTTTTTGATTTTCAGCCGCACATCATACAATTCTGCCGGATTAAAAATCCGCAGCGGAATCGTATGGGAGCCCATCCCTCTGCCAAGCAGCATGACAGCGCTGCCTGTCTGAAAGACGCCCCCGTCATATTTGGGAAAAATCTTGTAAGACGGCGCAATGACACCGCCCAGAAGCGGCAGGCGCATAATCCCGCCATGCACATGCCCTGACAGCACCAAATCCGCCCCCCACTGCGCATATTCCTCAAAATAATCCGGGTTGTGCGCGATTAATATATTGCATTTATCCTTTTCACATTCGGGCAGCGTCTCCTGTAAATACCCCGGATTCATTTTCCGTATTTTAAAATGTGCAAAATAGTGCAAATCCAAATCAAGCCCTGTTATTCTGAGATTGTACTCCGGCAGGGACACCGCCTCATTTCTTAATACAGTCACGTTCTTTCCTGACACTGCGCGGATCAGCCTGTGATATTTATCGCCAAACTGATCTGGTTTCTGCCGCATCTTGGACTCGTGATTGCCAAGCCCGTAATAGATCCTGTAGTCCTGACCAAGCGCCCTGACCAGCTCGATTCCCGGCGTCATATCCTCTCTGACCTGCGATGTGACAAGATCTCCTGCCAGCACAATAAAATCAGGATTGATTCTGTGAATGGTCTCTATCACCTTATCATTTTTCGTTCCATATACTTTATTGTGCAGATCTGAGAGCAGCACAAACCTGCACTCCTTCGACAATCCAGACAGTACAAACTCCTTCTGCACCGTCACAAACCGGTTTCCGTCTATAATCCCTACTGCCAAAAGTGCCACAGCAAGCATCGTAATGATAATGATGATAAGAAGTACCATTCTTTTTCTCCAATCCACCCTATATTAAATACTTTATCAATATCTTTTTCAGATAATCAATAAAATATGCCTTCTCCACCGCCTCAGAGGCAACGATTGGCGTTCTGCCAAGTTCCACGCCTCCCAGACTGTAACTGATGTATCCAATCTCCGCGCCCTTCTCGACAGGCGCAGTCACATTGTCAGCATACAGATAATTCTTTTGTATCTGGCTAAAATCTGCACCCGTTGTGTCCAGATAGCGGAAAATTCCTTTAGGTTCTACCCTGAGCTGGTCGGCTTTGCCGCCTGTCACGAGAATATCGCCCAGCGGTTCTTTGTTTTCATCCACATACAGCCTTGTCAGCGCAAAACCGTATTCCAGCAGACTCCTCGCCTCGGAAAACCGCACTTTAAAATCAGGCGCCCCCATAATCACGGCAATCAAATCAATGCCATCCTTGCTCGCAGTCGCACTAAAGCAGTATTTTGCGGTGTTGGTCGAGCCAGTTTTGAGCCCTGTCGTCCACTGGTACTGTTTTAGCAGCTTATTGGTGCTTGACAGGGTAAAGGGCTTGCTGCCCTGTCTGGTCACATGCGTAATATCCTCCATCCAGATTTTCGTATAATTATAGATCTGGGGATATCTTGTGATCAGTTCCCTTGACATGATTGCCACATCTCTTGCGGTCGTGTGGTGCGCGCTGTCTGAACTCAAACCGCAGCAGTCCAGAAAATGCGTGTTGTTCATCCCAAGCGAAGCCGCCTTCTCATTCATCATGTTGACAAACTCCGTCTCACTCCCCGCAACGTACTCCGCCATTGCCACCGAGGCATCATTGCCGCTTGCCACCGTGATGCACTTGATGAGCGTATCTACCGTCTGAATCTCGCCCTCATCCAGAAAAACCTGTGATCCGCCCATTGATTTCGCATAAGCGCTGGTCGTGACCTCATCCTCTAGCTTGATTCTGCCTTTCTCCAAAGCTTCGAAGGTAAGAAGCAGTGTCATAATCTTCGTAATACTCGCAGGACTTCGCACCTCATCTGGATTTTTTTCAAACAACACCGTGCCCGTGGACGCCTCCATCAAGATTGCGGAAGGAGATGTCAGACTTACAGCCGTGGAGTTGACGGCGTTTCCCTGTACTGCCCCCTCCTCGGCAAACACTGTGCTCTGCATCAAAACAATCCCTGCCATCACTGCCGCCAGCATTCTATATATTCGTTTCCTAACCCATTTCATAAAGCAGACCTCATACTTTACTTATAGGAACTTTATGCGGGTTTTGGGTATTATATGATAAAAATTCACAAAGAAGGAATACCGGCGTGCGATATTCCTTCTCCATTATACTACAGCTTCTTATTACAGCTTCCTATTATCTGCCAATCAGCCTGTGGCAGAAATCAACGATTTCATCCCGCTTCTCGCACAGACCTTCTCTGGTTTCCTCTTTAATCTTGACAGACATCGCAAAATGATACCCAAAGTCAATAATGACCATCGCAAAGATCAGCGCGATCGTCTTGAGTCCCCATGCCTTGGGATACTGGTCTATAAAGCTAATGACCTTCTCAAACAGAAATGTGATGATAACGACTGCATACAGTCCCCATGCCAGTGTGCTTTCCAGACAGATCACACCTTTATAATTGCAGAACTTATCATTGTAGTCCCACCACACCTCACCAAATAATCTCATCATAAGTCTTGCCACCAAATATTCAAATGCTGTAGCAAGCAATGCGCCGACGATGTATAGTGCCACGATATTATGTGCAAAGGGATGTAATAATATGTACCCCAGTGTCGCGCCTACGCCATAGATCGGACAAAACGGCCCCGACATAAACCCTCTGTTCGTAAGTTTCCGATTGCACAGTGACATATATACCGACTCGACCATCCAGCCAATGATACTAAACAAAAAGAATCCGGCAACAAGATGATAGAGATCATAACCAGCAAATTGATACCTGCTCATCCACATCGATATCTTATCCAATAATCTCACTCCTCACTCAGAACCTTTCAAAAATAATCTATGCAGACAACGCTTCTTCATGCCTGTTATTTTTTTCCAGTTCATACGCAAAAGTCCTTGGCATAAACAGCCAAGGACTTTGATTCAATTAATTAACATTAATTATATTTACGCTTTCTAGCTGCTTCAGACTTTTTCTTACGTTTTACGCTTGGCTTCTCATAATGCTCTCTTTTACGGATTTCCTGCTGAATTCCGGCTTTAGCGCAACTTCTTTTAAATCTGCGTAAAGCGCTATCCAAAGTCTCGTTTTCTTTAACGATTACATTTGACATGCTATCACACCTAACCTCCCTCCAGCCTCTATTATTGTGTGCCAGACTGTTCGGGTATACTTAATTGCACACTTAAAATTATAGCACATATTAAGCATACGTCAATAGTTTTTTCATAAATTTTCTAATTTTTTTAGTTCTGGCGAAGCTGTCCTTCCAGTACCGCTTTGGACTGCTCGATCGCTTGCTGGATTCCCTCTGGATTCTTGCCGCCTGCCTGAGCCATATTGGGACGTCCGCCGCCGCCGCCGCCCACAAGACCTGCGATGCCTTTGATCAGATTGCCCGCATGAGCGCCTTTTGCCATCGCTTCATCCGTCGCCATCGCCACGAGATTTACCTTTCCATCCATGCTGGATGCAAGCACGACAACCCCTTCTCCGAGCTTTGCCTTTAGCTGGTCTCCCAGATCTCTCAGACCGTTCATATCCACGCCATCGACGCTGGCTGCTAAGAGCTTGACGCCCTTCACCTCCGCCACCTGATTCATGACATCCCCGAGAGCCTCCTTGGCTGCTTTGCTCTTTAGGGATTCATTCTCACTCTGGAGCGCCTTGATCTCTGCCATCATATGCCCAATCTTTTCCGTCAGATTCGCAGGTGTTGTCTTTGCCGCCTTCGCCGCCCTTGCAAGCTCCTCCTCGATCTGCTGGTAGTACGCAAATACATTGTCGCCTGTGAGCGCTTCAATACGGCGCACACCCGCTGCGATACCGCTCTCGGACACAATCTTAAAGGTTGTGATATCTGCGGTATTTTTCACATGCGTACCGCCGCAGAACTCTTTAGAAAAATCCCCCATCGACACGACGCGCACCGTCTCGCCGTACTTCTCATCAAACAGCGCCATCGCACCTGTCTTTTTCGCCTCGTCCATCGTCATAACCTGTGTCTGCACGGCGATATTCTCAGCAATTTTCTCATTGACCATCCGCTCGACATCTGCCAGTTCGCCAGCAGTCATCGCCTCAAAGTGGCTAAAGTCAAAACGTGTGCGCTCGCCATCCTGATAAGATCCCTTCTGCTGTACATGCGAGCCGAGCACTTCGCGGAGTGCTTTCTGCAATAAATGTGTCGCAGAATGGTTTTTACAGATCTTGGTGCGGAGTGTCTTGTCCACGCGGAGCGTCACTTCATCGCCCACCTTGATCATGCCGCGTTCCATCCTGCCGATATGTCCGACTTTCCCGCCGAGCAGCTTGATGGTATCCTCCACCACAAACTCACCTGAAGCGGTCACGATTCTGCCGTGGTCTCCCTGCTGGCCGCCCATCGTTGCATAGAATGGGGTCTCATCGACAATCACCGTGCCGATCTCACCGTCCGAAAGCGCCTCAACAAGCTCGCTCTCTGTCGTGAGCACAGAAACCTTTGATGTCGTCTCCAAGGTGTCATAACCGACAAATGCGGTCGTGACTGCGGGGTCAATGGACTCATATACCGTAGCGTCCGCTCCCATGTAATTTGTCTCTTTGCGGGCGCCTCTTGCCTTTGCACGCTGCTTGTCCATCGCGGTGTCAAATCCCGCTCTGTCGATAGAAAAGCCTTTTTCCTCCAAGATTTCACATGTGAGATCTACAGGAAATCCATACGTATCATACAGTTTAAATACATTGTCTCCTGACAATACCTTCTCTCCTGCCGCCTGCATCTGCTCCTGCATATCGGACAGGATCGCAAGCCCCTGATCAATCGTCTTGCTAAACTTTTCTTCCTCCTGCGTCAGCACCTTAAATATAAAGTCCTTCTTTTCCTCCAGCTCAGGATAGCCGTCCCTGCACTCTTCTATGACAGTCTTAGCAAAGTCCGCCATAAACGTACCCGCAATGCCAAGCATCTTCCCATGGCGCGCAGCGCGGCGGATTATGCGCCTGAGCACATATCCGCGCCCTTCATTCGTCGGCATGATGCCGTCGGAAATCATAAAGGTCGCTGAGCGGATATGGTCTGTGATCAACCGAATCGAGACATCCTTCTTCTCGTCCTCCTGATACGTGACGCCAGCCATCTCACAGACTTTGTCCCGAATCGCTTTCATCGTATTGATGTCAAAGACCGTATCTACGTCCTGCACAACAACGGCAAGCCGCTCTAGTCCCATGCCGGTATCAATATTTTTCTGCGCAAGCTCCTCATAATGCCCCTTGCCATCTCCGTCAAACTGCGTAAAGACATTATTCCATACCTCTATAAAGCGGTCACAGTCACAGCCTACCTTGCAGTCGGGCTTACCACAGCCATACTTGACACCCCTGTCGTAATAAATTTCAGAGCAAGGTCCGCAGGGGCCAGCGCCATGCTCCCAGAAGTTATCGCACTCTCCTGTCTCCGGGTCACGGTAGAACCGTGTGATCTTCTCCGCAGGCACACCGATCTCATTGACCCAGATGTTATAAGCCTCCTCATCCTCACAATAAATAGATGGATAGAGTCGCTCCGGGTCTAATCCTACTACTTTGGTCAGAAACTCCCAGCTCCAGTTGAGCGCCTCCCGCTTAAAGTAATCACCGAATGAGAAGTTGCCCAGCATCTCAAAAAAAGTCAGATGCCGCGCTGTCTTCCCTACATTCTCAATATCTCCTGTCCGAACACATTTCTGACAAGTCGTCACACGGCGTCTTGGTGGGATTTCCTGTCCGGTAAAGTATGGTTTTAAAGGCGCCATGCCTGAGTTGATAATCAACAGACTGTTGTCATTGTGCGGCACCAGCGAAAAGCTTTTCATTGATAAATGCTCTTTGCTCTCGAAAAATTCAAGAAACATTCTTCGAAGCTCGTTTACTCCATAGTTTTTCACAATCATTCCTCCCAAATCTATCTCATCGGTCTGTGCATTAAAAATCAAATTTGTCTGCAAAATATGCATCCAGCTCATCAATCTTGATGCGCACCTGCTCCATCGAATCACGGAAACGCACTGTCACAGCATTGTCCTGCTCCGACTCAAAGTCATAGGTCACACAGAACGGTGTGCCAATCTCATCCTGACGGCGGTATCTCTTGCCGATGTTTCCTCTGTCATCAAACTCGCAGTTATATTTCTTTGCCAGCTGTGCATAAATCTTTTCCGCGCCCTCGTTCAGCTTCTTGCTGAGCGGAAGCACACCGATCTTTACCGGTGCGATCGCCGGATGGAAATGAAGCACCGTCCGCACATCCCCCTCGCCGATCTCCTCCTCGTCATAAGCGGCACAGAGGAACGCAAGCACCACACGGTCTGCGCCGAGCGACGGCTCAATCACATATGGTATGTATTTTTCCTTCTTCTCATCGTCAAAGTAGGACATATCCTGACCCGATGTATTCTGATGCTGTGTGAGGTCATAATCTGTTCTGTCGGCAATTCCCCAGAGCTCGCCCCATCCAATCGAAGGGAACAAAAATTCGATATCTGTCGTCCCTTTTGAATAAAAACAAAGTTCCTCCGGCGCATGGTCGCGCAGGCGCATCTCCTCCTCCTTGATGCCAAGACTTACAAGCCAGTCACGGCAGAAGCCTCTCCAATACTGGAACCACTCAAGGTCTGTCCCCGGCTCACAGAAAAATTCCAGCTCCATCTGCTCAAACTCTCTGGTACGGAATGTAAAGTTCCCCGGTGTAATCTCATTTCGAAAAGACTTTCCAATCTGGCCAATGCCAAACGGAATCTTCTTTCTGGAAGTTCTCTGCACATTCTTAAAGTTGACAAAGATGCCCTGTGCTGTCTCAGGTCTTAAATATACGGTATTTTTCGCATCCTCTGTCACGCCCTGAAAGGTCTTGAACATCAGATTGAACTGTCTGATATCAGTAAAATTATGTTTGCCGCAGGTTGGACAGGGAATCTTCTTCTCCTCGATAAACTGCTTCATCTCCTCTTGCGAGAAGGCGTCAATCGGCTTGTCCAGCGTGATGCCATTCTCCCCAGCATAATCCTCAATGAGTTTGTCTGCGCGGAAACGCTCATGACACTCCTTGCAGTCCATAAGAGGGTCTGAAAATCCGCCCAGATGTCCAGATGCCACCCATGTCTGCGGATTCATCAAGATCGCACAGTCCACGCCTACATTATATGGATTCTCCATGATAAACTTCTGCCACCATGCACGTTTTACGTTGTTCTTCAGCTCGACGCCGAGATTGCCGTAATCCCATGTGTTTGCAAGCCCGCCATAAATCTCCGAACCCGGATACACAAATCCTCTGCTCTTTGATAGCGCTACAATTTTGTCTAATGTCTTTTCCATCTCACGTTCTCCTAACCTCATTTTATTTATATTATTTAAATACAATCATTTTGCTGCCTTCTGAATAGGATACATTCACACTCTTTTTTCCGACAGAGGTGACACCCTCACCCACATACAGGATTTCGCCATAGCAGTTGACCCGCAGCGGCTCAGCGTCCTGTTCCTCTGCATTCTCAACAATAATGACATGGCTGTCTCCCATTCCCAGAAGCTCCGGTTTTGAAATCGTTCCATTCTCCGCATCTGACACTGCACTCAGCGTCACATTCAAGTCATACCCTGCCATGTTGGCATCCTTGACTGTCCCGACAAAGAAATCCTCCTGATTAAATCCGGCATATGCCTGATAGTCGCCAAATTCAATCTCAACATTCGCGACACCATCCTTTGCCTTACAGCTTTTGAGCTTGATCTGCGCTTGGGTATTCTCTGCCTTGTATGTGTTGATGGAGGACTCTATCATAGACTTTAATCCCTCTACATCATAATAGCTCTCAACAAAGTCTTCAACAATCGTGCTGGAAATGCTGCCATCCTTGTTGACTGATATGGAGGACTTTGTCTCCGATGCCGCCAGCTCATCCTTGACATCCTGCGTTTTCTCCCCGCATGCAGTAAGCCCCAGCACACAGGTACACATCATTAGCATTATTGTTTTTCCTATCCTCATAACCATCTCCACCCTCATACTCGTACTGCGTTATATTATAAACAACTTAATCTATATTTTCAAGTATTTCAAGACTTTTAAAATTTTTGTCCATCACTCTTTCGCACATCTTCCTGCTATAAAGTCCCAATTCCTGCAATACTTCTGTCGTTACATGAAATGAAAAAAGCTTCTCGACAGGCGTTTTCATTATGTAATCAATAGTGTATGCTGTTGACTCCATCAGTGTATGCTGAGCGCCTAATCCGGGAAACTCGCCGCTGAGCATGATGGACTTTAACTCAAATACATACCGCACCAGACTGTTGTCAAAATTGGGCGCTGTCAATGCGCGCAGCGACTGGTACAGAAGTTTGAGCATTCCAGTCTCATCATTATTTTCTCTTGTGTAGTAATCACAGATTTCCAGAAAATACATGCCATAATAGGCACCTGCAAAATCCTGCCGCAGCTCCTCAAAATAGTTTGAGATGTCCGCGTCTGACATCGTGTAGGCATTTCTGCCTATATAGAGTTTGAACTGTCCGAATGAAAACGGATTGGTCGGTGCCATCAGCCTGTTGCCGGGTTTCCTAGAAGCCCGGGCAAAGGCTGAGATCTTTCCTCTCTCTTTTGTGAGGAGAACCACTCTTCTATCGTATTCTCCAATCGGTTCTGCTTTGATAACAATTCCTGTCAGTATTACAAAATCCTGCATTCCTGTACTCATGTGTCTCTCCTGCCTTACTGTTGGCTTCTTCCATCTCAGGATGCCCTTTGTAAGCCAGATAATCGTGTACCTGTCCTGTCTGCATAAACCGGCTCCATCCATCCTCGTACATTGCTCGTCCCTGTCCTTTCTGTATTGTGCACAGCGTCCACATTCATAGAGTGTGCTTATGGGACGATTTTATTCATTTTCACAGTTCATTTTCTTTGGGGTCATATCCAAAATTCTTGATCAGAAAATCACTGTCACGCCAGTCCTTCTTCACCTTTACCCACAATTGAAGATTGACATGCTGCTCTAATAAATCCTCGATCTCCGTGCGTGCCATCGACCCAATCTTTTTGAGCATCTGACCGCCCTTTCCGATAATTATCCCCTTGTGCGAATCCCGCTCACAGATGATCGTCGCGTTGATGTCAACGAGCTTCTTCCCGTATTTCATGGACTCGATTGTCACTGCCACACCGTGCGGAATTTCTTCATCAATGCTGCGCAGCACCTTCTCGCGAATCAGCTCTGCCACAATCTGTCTTGTCGGCTGGTCTGTGATGGTATCTTCGTCATAAAATGCCGGTCCATACGGCAGATATTTCATAATCTGCGCAATCAGCACATTGGTATTGTCTTTCTTTAATGCCGACACGGGAACCACCTCTGCAAAATCAAGCTGCTTTCTATAAAGGTCTATAGACGCAAGAAGCTGTTCTTTTTTCACGGTATCTATTTTGTTTACCACTAAAATAACGGGTGTTTTTACTTTTCTGAGCTGCTCAATGATATGCTGCTCTCCTGCGCCGATATAGTCTGTCGGCTCCACCAGCCACAGGATTACATCTACCTCCCGCAGACTGTGCTCTGCGACATGGACCATATAGTCTCCGAGCTTATTCTTCGCCTTATGGATTCCCGGCGTGTCCACAAAGATGATCTGCCCTTCCTCAGAGGTGTACACTGTCTGTATGCGGTTTCTCGTTGTCTGCGGCTTCTTGGAGGTAATCGCAATCTTCTGCCCGATGAGACAGTTCATCAATGTCGATTTTCCCACATTGGGTCTGCCAATCAGCGCGGCAAAACCTGACTTATGCGTTTCATTCATTCTATTTATCCTCATCTTTTTTAATTCAGTGAAACAGATTTTCCACCTTCATAAACAGTTCCTTGCTCTCCTCGATCATCTGTCCGTTGCCTACCACACAGACAGCGTCCTCCGCCATGACCGCATCGAGATAGCCAGCCAGCCTTCGGATATCCTCCTGACTGCATGAGAGCACCTCGTCACGCTCGCGCTGCACCTCTGCAAAATCAAGATTGGTCAGATAGGCGGCTAAGGAACGGCTGCCCTTGACAACCGGGGTCATCGGCACATCCATGTCACTGACCGCGCCGATAATATATTTGGTCATCGTGCGCTCGTCCGCATGAAATTCTCTTAAATAATCGCCTGTTTTCTCAAAAATGTCAACTGTTTTTTTGAGATTTGGATCTCTGTATGATACAAGATAGCTGTCGCCGGTCTTGCCAAAGTTGCACATAATGCCGTATGCACCGCCCTTCACACGCACTTGAATCCAGAGATAATCATACCGCAGCATCACCTTTAATACCCGCAGTGCGCCTGTATAGGCATAGTCTGTATGGTGCATATAGTTTCCTGCCTTGCATACATACTGAATCTGCGCCGACGTCGAGAAAGCTTCATTTTTCTTCGCCGTTGTGATCTCAAAACGTTCTTTTTTCACAGGCACCGTGAATAGTTTCTCCTTCATGGACGGCACAAGCTCTTTGATGCGCTCAAAGCCCTCCTCTGTGGATGTGATATCTACCATCAGATTTTCCGGCCGGAAGATACATCTTGTCAGCTCTTCTAGTTTTGCCAGTAATTCGCCCTTGTTGGCATCAAAATCCTCCGTGAGCCTCTCTAACATACGGTAGCAGGGCAGACCGTTCACAAGCTCGGACGCTGCCGCCGTCTCACTAAAGTACGACATCGCGCGGACTGCTGCAAAGGAATGCCCCGCAGCGAGCATATTCCCCTGCATAATTGATTTTAATTCCTCAAGAATCTCAAGAATCCTGCCCTCATCCTCAAAGCTCGAGGCAGTCATAATCTCTGTCATCAGGTCAAATGCCGCAGGCAGTTCATCATACATTGCCTTTGTCTTTAACTCAAATGTCAGTTTGTACTCGTCCAGTTTTTTTGCATTTACATACGTATTGACACTGCTTACAATATCCCCTGTATGAATGTTAATCTCATTGCAGAGCTCTCCATAGCTGTACTTGCCTGTATCAACATATCCCAGTGCATTCTTGAGGATGCCGATATATGAAAACAGCGCTGCCGGAATGTTGACAGCATCAAAGATAAACTTGATATAGCCAATGCCGTTTGTCTGAATATCATGGAACAGTACTTTTGTGTCCCCGATGTTTCGGACTTCATTGACAAAATCCTCGGCTTCTTTTTTCATGTCCCCACGCTTTAGCATTGGGATCATGGCGAGTTTTTCTGGCGAGTCCTCCTCTTCCTGATAAGCGTGCAGCGCCTTCGTATCCGCCACGATCTGTGCAATCTCCTCATCTGACAGCTCTGCCTTATACGCAGCAAGCCTGTCTGCAAGCTCTTTCTCCTCCTTCGCGGTAAGCCCCTCTTTGGGCGCCACCACCAGAACAGACTTGTGCTGGTTCTGGATTAGATACTTCTCGATCAGCTTTTCATAGTAATCTGTATTGATTTTTTCCTTGAGCTTCTTAAAGATATCAATTGCCTCGATCATGTCAAACGGCATACGGTCATCATACAGCCACGAATCAAACATCTGCAAGCCGTACATCAGCCCCTTGGGATAGGAGCCAAAATCCGCCTCTCTGTAACGGAACTCATAATAATTTAAGCCGGCAAGCAGGGATTTCTTGTCAATGCCCTCCCTCACAATGCGCGCAAGCTCCTGCTCAATGGTCTGAACAAATTCTTCTTTCTGAGGGGCATTTGCATTCTTTGCCACAATCGAAAAATACGGCTGATAAATGCCATTATTGTACACAGAATACACTTCTGTGCCTATATTTTTGTGAATCAATGCCAGTTTCAACGGCGCTGCTGAGGCAGAACAAAGCGCGTATTCCAAAATCTCCATCGCATAGTACAGCTCCTTGTCAAGGCTTGTACCTACTACAGCATTGTATGATAGATACGTATTATTCTCTAAAGACTCCCCCTCCATAATCGGGTATTCCTTATAGGACTCCACAGGCTGTTCAAAAGGTGCCTGCATACGCAGTGCCGAATCAATCTCCAATTTGTCAAATTTCCCCAGATAATTCGCATCAATCCATTCAAGCTTCTCCGCCATGTCCATATTGCCGTACAGATAGAGATAGCTGTTTGACGGGTGATAATACCTCCTGTGAAAATCAAGGAACTGCTCATAGGAAAGCGTGGGAATGACCTTGGGGTCGCCGCCAGACTCCACCCCGTAAGGCGTATTGGGATACAGCGAATTGACGACTTCTCTGTCGTGTACCTCATCCGGCGATGAGAACGCCCCTTTCATCTCATTGTAGACAACACCATTTAATGTGAGCGGACTGTCTGCGTCCTCCATCTCATAATGCCAGCCCTCCTGCTGGAAAATTTTCTTCTCATGGTAGATATTGGGATAAAACACTGCATCGAGATACACATGCATCAGATTCTGAAAATCCTTGTCATTGCAGCTTGCAACCGGATAAACCGTCTTGTCGCTGTATGTCATGGCGTTCAGAAATGTGTTGAGAGACCCCTTCACAAGCTCTACAAACGGGTCCTTAACCGGAAAATCCTTCGAGCCGCACAGCACCGTATGCTCCACAATATGCGGCACCCCCGTGGAGTCCGTAGGCGGCGTGCGGAAACCAATATAAAATACCTTGTTCTCGTCATCATTGCCCAGCAATGCAATCCTTGCACCTGTCCTTTTGTGCTGTAACAGACAGCTCATCGCGCCGATATCGTCAATCTGCCTTTTCTCAATTACCTCGTAAGCTGTCAAATCTTCAATTTTTTTCATATTCATCCTATTCATAAAATAAGAAATCCTTCCTTTTATATAAATTATTTTAGATACTAAGTACCATCAGTGCAAGTTTTGAAATCGAAAAATCCTCTATCACCACGTCTCCTTTTGCCGCCAGAGGACGGTATTCCCTGCAAAACTGGCGAAGCGAACAGGACTTGTGTATCCATTTCTCTTTTATTTTACCGCCCAAGCCCTTCTTTGGTACCTTATAACAGACACGCACCGTCAATTTGAGCTGCTCATAGATACGGTAGGAAAACGCGCTGTCTGAGATTGTCATAAGATGTTCTGCCATTTTTATATTTAGATCTGTATCCCTTGTAATATGAACGCTGAGCACTGCCTTATACTTAAATGGCACATCTTCCCTGTCCATCATCTCCGCATAGGTCAGTTCCCTGCCAAAATAGACGCAGTTTGTATCTTGCAGCACATATTTAAAATCATCCTGATCAAAATTATTCTGTATCCCCATGCCAGTCTCCCTAAAGCACCATGTAATCAATTCGGTTTGCGGCAAACTCCGCCGCCTCCCGCACGGCTTCCTCTGAAATGCCAAGCTCCTGTGCAACCTCCTGCACTGTGACCTTTCTAAGCAGGCTGTCATACAGCTCCTTTGCCTTGTCGTTCACATCATTGACCCTGTTTAGCACATTCTCGTCGAATTGACGGTTCTCAGAATCCTCACTGATAAGCTCCTCCATCGCATCCATAATCATCCTGACAATAAATCCTTCCACCTCGTCAATTCCTTCCACACAGTCCAGCATCGTCACAGCCGAAGCCGCCGCGACATTGCCCTCTCCAATCAGGTCTTCCACCAGCGCGCCCTGTCCTGCATAGAGTTTTGAAATCTCCACCACCTGCGGCAGATAATACTCCACCAGCTTTGCCTGCGCACTGCCGTCTCCTGCCAAGGCGGACATCATCATGGCGCGCTTCTCACCGTCTGATATTGGTGCGAGCGCCTCTAATTCTTTCAGATACATTTCGAGGAAACTGACATCCTCCCCGGAGAGATACTCTGCCGCATCCCCCGGCTCATCAATGCCGATCTGGTGACTGCGGAAATACTCCTGCACCAGCGCCAAATGCTCTGCTCCAAGCTGCCACTGTCCAAAAGCCTCCTCTAGCTGAGCGCTGGTCAGCATATTGCCCTGTATCCTCGCAGTATCCTTTAATTCCTCAAGAACCTGCGCAAAATTTGTATGATTGAACTCCATCCCTGCCTGCTTCCCCTTCCTCATTTAACATGTGTATGTGTGAAAAGATGATCTTGGCAATACTCATAATTTCCATTGCATTTTGAGCAGAACCGAAATTCTGCCTCTGGATTGTCCTCGCTGTTCTTTCCACAGATTGCACATTTGTGTTTTGCCACGCTGGCTGGTTTCGCCCGCTTCACTTCCCTGTTGTACTCATGCCGTCTGCGCATCTGGCTCGGTGAGATCCGCATCCCAATCCCGCTGCTGCGCGTCATCAGGAAAAACAGCACAAAATTCAATAAAGACGCACCAATCACAATCTTGCCGATAATATTACTATGGAAAAACTGCACACCCAGAAGAATCGCATAGGCAATGCCCATCCATTTTACTTTGATGGGGATGATAAACATCAACAGAACCTGCACCTCTGGAAATGTCGCCGCAAATCCCAGAAAAATAGACATATTTACAAAATAAGTACTAAAGCTGCCCGCCACGATCCTAAAATAATTCTCGGTTCCATAAAGCAGCGTCCGCTGGTCAAACGCCTGAACGCCCGGCACATAACTGATACCCATCACCAGAAAACTTCCGATAACGGTAAAAAGCATTCCCATCAGAAGATATACATTATAGTAAAAAATTCCCCATGTCCTTTCAAGGCTGGTGCCCACCGAGTAATAAAACATCAGCATCACGATCGTCAACAGGTCAAGACTTGACGGAGGTATGATAATCCACGTGACAAGCCGCCAAATCTGGCCGTGCAGAATCAGATACGGATTCAATGTCAGAAAATCCAAAACTGCCGGGCTGATAAATTCCAGCAGATATCCCAGAATATATCCCATAATCAGATACAGAGAAAGATTGGGTATCGCGTATTTTCCAAACTTCCGCTCCATTTTATTCAGAAAATTCATATTTTATATTCCTGCCTTTCACCAATAAAATTTGCTTGTTAAAATTAACTTGTCTATCCAGTATATCATTGACAACAAAAAATGTAAACCAATCTCAATTTAACCAATGGAAAAATAATACTTTTTTTAGATTTACAGTATTATTTTCGCCAGTTTCTTCATACATATATAACAATTTCTTGTTTGTCCCAAAAAAATTTCGTTAAATTTTTCCAAAAAAGTATAAAGTTTTCACGAACTTTTAATCAAGTGGTTTATTGCGTTTTGCGTGCCACTGTCGTATAATAGCAGATGTATGTTAAAAAAGTCGAGTTATTTTCATTATATATAGT
>VSNR01000381.1 GCA_009774345.1 Lachnospiraceae bacterium
AAATACAACATATGGGGTTTTAAACGTACCAAAAGAATATGGAATGTTTATATCATTATAAAATGGTAAATTCAAGCTTATCGAAAAGGCATAAAATATTTTGGGCAGTGGCAACATAAAAAACGCCGCTGCTTTTTCGTTGTAAAATTAAATATAATGCAGGACAGACAAGACAGCTAGTTATCGAAAAACTTTCAGTGAAAGTGTATCGTAAACTGGCTTTTCTTTTGCAAAAGTCTCCGACAGGGAATTTGCAAAACCGCATGAATTTCGACCGAACCGTTCTCAGGAATGGTGAAGGAAATTATCCTGTGGCGGGAGGACAGAGGGCGGCAAGCCCTCCCAGCAAAGGTACAGGGAGCGCAGCTTCCCTGTGCAGGTCAAGGGCGGCAGCCATTGCCCAGTAGGAGTGATGCTTGCGTCGCTCCGTACTGGGTATTGCCTGACGCTGAAATCGGCAGGACTGGCAGCAAAGCTGCCTTTCTCCCAAGCTGCACTATGGGAGAAAAAGAAAGGAACTGCCCGGCAATTTCCGTCGATTAGAAAATTGAAAGAGGGAGGAATGTTGATTGAATGAAACTGACAAGGCATAACGGCAGAGCAGGGAAAAACGGCGTTTACAATCCCAAACATAATGACCGTAGATTTGATGTGGCTAACAGTGAACATATCGACATGGAGCGGGCAAAACAGAATATTTACTGGGACTGCTATATCGGATTTTCTTCTGCCAAAATAAGGGAAAATGATAAAGAAAATGATTACTCTTTTGAAAAGATTGAACAGCTTTACTATTTTGAACATTACGCAGACCACATACAGGCGCAGAATGAGCGGAATGAAAAAACAAGACACACCGAGCGCAATCGGACAGTGACAGATTTACTTACAAATAATAAAACGTGTCCCGAAGAAAGCATTTATCAAATCGGCACAGTTGATGAATCCATATCAGGAGAAATGTTAGCTAAGATTGCAACAGAATTTTTTGAGGAAATAGAAGAAAAATTCGGCACTCATGTACACATCTTAGACTGGGCATTACATCTTGACGAGGGGACTCCGCATATCCATGAAAGGCACGTTTTTGACTGCAAAAATAATTACGGAGAACTGTGTCCCCAACAGGAAAAAGCGCTTGAAGAATTAGGCGTGCCATTACCCAATCCCGACAAGAAAAAAGGCAGGAACAACAACCGCAAACAGACCTTTGATGCGGAATGCCGGAAGATGCTTTTCCGTATCTGTGAAAAGCATAATCTCCACTTACAGACTGAACCGACATATGGCGGCAGGGGCTATTTGGAGAAACAGGATTTTATCATTGAAAATCAGATAGAGAAAATCTCTGTGCAGAAAGATATTCTTTCCGAAAACGAACAGACAATAGAGGAACAGGCGAAGAAAATCCAGAAGGCAGAAAATACTCTATCTCAAAGGGTAAAAGTAATTGAAAAGCAGGATAAAATTATTGCGGAGAAAAATGCCGCAATTATGGAAAAACATTCTATGCTTGAAGATGTCACAATGAAACTTGCAGATGTGGAAACGCTGGTTGACGAAGTGGCGGAGCAGGCGTATGAAAAAGCCTGTGAGGCTGTTGCCAATACTGTCCGGCAGGAAACACAGAAAGAGGATATAAAAATCCTTGATGATTATTCCAGATGGCTGTCTGCGCCGGAGCGCACTGCTGACAAAAAGCTGCGGGATTATGCGGTAAGGCGTTTGGGAGCGTTGAAAGAAAAATTTATAAAATCTGCAAAATCCACCGTGCAAAAAGATACGGATTCTTTGCAGGAGCCGGAACACAGGCAGAAAAATCTTGAACAGGTCAGGGAGAAAGCGAGGGAATCTATTAAGGACAGGCTTGCAAGGGGAAAAACAGAAGCAGACCGTCTAAACCGGGAGCGCATGGAACGCATAAGCCCGACAACAAAAAAGGATATGGAAATTTAAAGCATTTGCTCTTCTTTATGGAGATGGCATCTGCTTTTTTTATGCACACGGGCGCCAATGCGAAAAACCATATATGAAAGTTTTTCGCATGAGGAAATTAGCTGCTGATGCAGCATGCGTCCGGTGCGGCGGGTAGTGGAGAAGGTCACTCCCCTGCCCGATTTTCAGAAAGGAAATGGCATGAATGTATTTGAATCGGTAAAAGAGAACGTGACAGCAAGACAGGCAGCGGAGATGTATGGAATCAGGGTAAACAGGAACGGTATGGCTTGCTGCCCTTTTCATGATGATAAGCATCCCAGCATGAAAGTGGATAAACGCTTCCACTGTTTCGGCTGTCAGGAGGACGGCGATGTAATTGATTTTGCCGCAAAGCTGTACGGGTTGAACAGTCTTGGGGCGGCTGTGAAGCTGGCGGCTGATTTTGGGATTGACTATGACAGCAAAGGGCGGGCTTCTCCACGTCCTGCAAAAAAGAAATTATCGGAAGAACTGCGGTTTAAACAGGCAGGGCAACAGTGTTTCCGAATTTTATCAGACTACAATCATCAGCTGGAAAAATGGAAAACAGAATATGCGCCAAAAGAGCCCGAGGAGGAATGGCATCCTCTGTTTGTGGAGGCTTTACAGAAGCAGACATACATCGAGTATCTGCTGGATATCCTTCTGACTGGCACAGCGGAAGAAAAGGCAGAACTGATAAGGGGATATGGAAAGGAAGTGATGCGGATTGGGGAACGGATTTCAGGACTTGCCGCCTGCAGCAAGGCAGGCCGTGATGAACGCAGCGGATATGCTCACTTCGGCAATGACAGTCGGTGAGGTTAGAGAAAGCCTTGATACCACGCAGAAGGGACAGACGGCGAATACAATCGCAAACTGCAAGACGGTATTCCAGTGCGATCCGCTCTTAAAGGGGGCAGTCCGTTTCAATCTCCTGACGGAACGGATTGATATTGTCCGGGAAGTCGGGTGGCGCAGGGACACCAGCGTACTCACGGACACGGACATAAAATATCTGCTCCTTTACTTCGAAGAAAACTACGGAATCATCAGTGAAAAAAAGATACAGAACGCTTTGGCGATTGTGGCAAATGAAAACTGCTACCACCCGATTCAGGATTGTTTAAAAGGGCTTATATGGGACGGGACGCCACGCATCCGCTCGTGCCTGGACCATTTTTTAGGGGCTGATGCAGATGATTATGTGGAGGAAATGTTGAAGCACTTTCTGCTGGGCGCAGTTCGGCGTGTATTTGTGCCCGGTTCAAAATATGAGGAAATGCTCTGTCTGGTAGGCGGGCAAGGGGCTGGAAAATCTACTTTCTTCCGTTTGCTGGCGATAAAAGACGAATGGTTCAGTGACGATTTAAAGAAGCTGGACGATGACAAGGTGTTCACGAAATTACAGGGGCACTGGATTATCGAGATGTCAGAGATGCTTGCCACCAGCAGTGCAAAGAGCATTGAAGAAATCCGCTCTTTTATCAGCAGGCAGAAGGAAACGTACCGCACGCCTTATGAATCACAGCCAAAGGACAGGTTACGGCAGTGCGTGTTCGGCGGCACCTCAAACAGGCTGGACTTTCTGTCCCTTGACCGTGCAGGGAACCGGCGGTTTCTGCCTGTGATGGTCTGCCCGGAGGATGCCGAGGTACATATCTTAGAGGACGAGGACGCTTCAAGGGCATATTTTTTGCAGGTTTGGGCAGAAGCAATGGAGATTTACCGAAGCGGGCGGTATTCCATGAAATTCAGCAAGCCTGTGCAGAGAAAACTTGTGGAAGTACAGAAAGACTTTATGCCGGAGGATACCGAGGCGGGCATGATTATCGGATTTCTGGAAAATTACCGTGGAAATCAGGTGTGCTCCAAACAGCTTCACTGGGAAGCCCTGCACCATGAATATGACGAGCCGAAGCGCTGGCAGATTCACGACATTAACGAGATTATGAATACGGCAGTCACAGGCTGGCGGTATTTTTCCAATCCGAGGGC
>VSNR01000382.1:0-10048 GCA_009774345.1 Lachnospiraceae bacterium
TTCTGGCTGTTTCTTATAGTGCCATGACACTGCTTCCTTATAGTGATGAAACATTTTCATCTTATCAGTCTTTCAGCACTCAGGAGACCCGATTTGAGATCGGACAGCAGATTCAGACCAACATAATATTCAACAGTTTTGTGGAATCGCTTGAAACTGTAAAAAAAGCCCGTGCGTTGGTAAAGTTAATAGAACACCATATTCAGTCTTGGATTAGAAAGGTCCAAAAACTGTAAACTGCTGTTTTTTAAATACATTTCATGTTAATACCAAATCCTGCTGCCGTCCTGAGTCCGTGACAGGATACCTGATTTAAATATAATGGTAAATGAGGAAGGCAGACTGGATCAGGTCGATAACGATGGTTCCATATGGGCATTTACACCAGGGGATGGAGTTGAAATCGAACTGGTTCCTGATGACGGTTATGAAGTTTATATCGCGGATGTCACTAAAGCTGGGGAGAAACATCTGGTTTACAGATATGGTGACGACGGAGAGTCCCTGCACATATCGGATGCAGGGCAGGACGAATTATTTTTCGAGGTACTGGATCTGGCGGACACGGCAAACGAGGGAAAAGTACCCGATGGTACAATTTTCGTCTGCTACGAAAAGATTTACATAGAGCAGGGAGAGGAAGGCAGCGGGAAATGGGTACTCGTCGCGGACCATGAAGACTTCTGGGACGAGAGCCAGCGGATCTATATGCCCTATATCGACACGACGGCGCTTGACCAGAAAACGGAAGAACACATATCTTATGCCGGGAAGGACATGAAGATATATGACACGGTGCATTACGAGGCAGTCCGTCCGGAATACACATACAAATTAGTGTCGGAACTCCGCGATACTGCGACAGGCGAGATTGTCGTGGACAATGCCGGGAAGAAACAGGTAATCACGACCTATTTTAAAGCTGATTTTGACTTACAGGACAACCAGTACCTCACATATGGCGACGTCATCCCGGAGAACCATGAGGGCAGCGGGATGACGTTTGACGTCGATGCGGAAATCTTCGCTGGCAGGACACTGGTGGTGTACGAGCGGATGTACCTCGAAAATGGCTACGGCGCAGGAAGCATCTTGTGGCGGAGCATCAGGTTCTTCTGGACGAGGACCAGACCATCCGTGTGCCGAAGGTATGGACGAGTGCGATTGACAGCGACACATTCACGAAGACGCCGTTTGCAGACGGCCTGACGACGATTATAGATACCTTTTCATATGAAAACCTGATACCGGGTTTTACATATGAATTGAAGGGTTATATATTTTACACATATTTCGCAAAATAAATGTTTTAATGTTCCTGTATCTTCCACAATGCCATTGGATGATTACTGATGCGTCTGATGATCTGTTCATCATCATAAAGCAGTTCCGGGCAATATTCCTTATCCCTGAATTTTCTCAAAAAATCCTGTTCATCCGCTGTAAGAACCATTAACCCCGACAAAAATTCCTTTACACGGTTCTTTATTTTTTCCAGTTCTATAAATTCTCCCTTTTGAATGACAGGAAGGAGATCCGTCCTTATTTTTCGGATGCTGATCCGATCGATTACATTCACATCATATCTTTCTGGATTATCTTCCTGTGATATGGCCGTATAAAACACCACCGATTTTCTCAGCATCTCGTATTCGTCTTTAGAAAACAGCCCCGTATCGATCATGTTATATGTATCATAGAGATCCCTCGCTGCTGCCCGGCTGAGTAGCGCATTGATTTTCGCCGCAAAAAGTTCAACAGGCGAAAGCACGGTGATCAAATGTTCCATATGGATCGCATCCGATAGAACAGGCTTGTCTTCCAGCTCAAACAAATGGCTCCTCAGCGAATAATTTATTTCTACTTTGATATTATCCCTCATTCCTCCCAGATTTATATAAGTGAACACAAAAGAATCCAGGCTATGGCGGCTCCTGCTTTGGGGATTCAGGCTATATCCCTGCGTCTGCATAAATTTTTTCAGGTCCTCTGAAATTTTCTGCCTTTGCCCCAGCATCTCCTCCCGGTTTCCTTCTGAACAATAATCCAGATCAATATCAACCGACAGCCTGGGAAGATGGAAGACTGTCAGGTTGATGGCGGTTCCCCCTTTCAATGCAAGGCAGCCTTTCATAATGGGATTACTGTTGATATAATCCAGGACTTCACTTAAACGTACTACTTTTTCCAGGGTATCCCGGATGAAATTCTGCTTATTCGCAATTTCTGACAATTCTGACTTTGTATAATTAAACAAGCGGTTCTCCTCCTTCATTCATCAGCTGCATGATATCTTCCGGTATACATAAATTCCATTCTTTTGAAAATATACTCTTTTCTTCTTTCAGATCGTGGTAGAGATAGCGGGAACTGTTCCCTATGTTCTTTTTACAGTAATCAAAAAATCCATCTGACAATTTCAGCTGCGGGTAAAAAGATAAAAGGTATCCTGCCTTCTGCGCCAGGAACTGGTTATGGTACTTTCCAAGATAGGTGGTCAGTCTGTCTTCATCCAGTACGGTGATCATCTCCAGACAGCGCAAAAGCTCTTCCAGCCCCCCGACCTTATCAAAATCCTTTATATTATCAAGCACAGTCCTCTCCATGTCTGTTACCCGTATCGTTTTTTGAAGTGATATTCCAAAATCCCTTTTGGTCTTCATACAATGATACCACCGCCCGCCAAACTCAAATTCCCGGAAATCCCGCCCCGTGGAAACATATATATCGGAGAAAACCTGGTTTGCAAGCCCGTAAAATTCAAAAGCGGAATGATGGGAAATATAACTGTTTTCTGTTATGGATGATGCAATCTCAAAAGGAGCCGCGACAGCTTCTTTCGTTTCCAGGCTTATCGTGGCATAATAATTACGGCGTACTGACTGCAACAGCCCCTTTTTCTTTAGAGTGTATAGTATATTCTTTGCCTTGCGCTCATCCCCAAATACTTTTGCTGCGTCATCAAATGAAAAACATTTTAACTGCAGCAATTTTTCATAGTATTCAAGCAGCATAAACTCCTCCTTTTCTTTAATAATACAGCAATAATCATCCTATTTCAAGATTAACGTCATAAAAATAAAGTATTGTTTTATGATACCTGGTTTTTCTTATTTTTCCACAATAAACCTGCTGTATTCAATTCCCCAGATCTGCCTGTTTTTTGGGGGTAAGTAAAAATTGGTACAGCATCAGTACAGCATTGGCACGGTTCCGCTCTTTCCCCGTAAAGGCATCCATGCTATACCTGGTACAGCAGAAAAGCGGTGGTCTTACGTTGCCAAAGGCAATTCCAACATTGTCCTTCTGGACGAGGACCAGACCATCCATGTGCCGAAGGTGTGGACGAGTGCGATTGACAGCGACACATTCACGAAGACGTCGTTTGCAGACGGCTCCACGACGATTATAGACACATTCAGCTATGAGAACCTAATACCGGGCTTTACCTATGAGCTGAAAGGCTATGTGCTCGACAAAAACCAGAGCATCACGACCGGTACGAATGTGACCGTTTTGGGCACGGATGGAAGGCTCGCACAGAACTCCGTCGTGTTCACACCGGAATCATCTGCAGGGCGGCAAGGCTTTCGTTTGAGGTGGATACGAGGAAGTTCGGCACGGAAGATTACAACGGCATGACATTCGTGGTATACGGGGAGCTGTATGTGATACAGCGGTATGACGGCGACGATGCACGGTCGATCGTTGCATCACATACGGATATTGCCGACCTGAACCAGATCATATATGTGCCGAGGATTACGACGGAACTGAACGATAAAAAGACGGGAACGAAAATCGCGGATGCGGACGGGGTTATGGTTTGCTGATGGCAGCAGGAATATGATGTGTATTACATGATTATTTTTGATCCAGGTGTTACTTTTCTACCATTTAATTTAAAGGCATATCGGATAAGGTGGACTTATCTGGTATGCCTTGTTGTTTACGAACTATAAGTAATAATTTGATGTTTTGTGAACTATAGGCATTTTGGTATAAATCACCCTGCCCTTGCAGTAAGGATACCAGAACAGCAGATAAGAATAAGTTTTGTCAAAAAACAGTAATGGAAACGATTGCCATTACCGCTTTTTAGGTGTCAGTGAATGTATGCATACTCCATGGCTGCCTGCATTACAAGGGAGTGCTGGAGCCATATCTTCGGATACTGTTCAAAGGTAAACGGGCATTCCGCATTTCCTGTCTCAAAAGTGATGGAACATACGGGATTATCACCGCTGTAGATCCAGTCCAGATAGCTTCCCGAGGCAGTCCCGCTCCCCATTCTTTTATAGGGCACCAGCGACAGCATATAGCTGGAAAACTCTGTATTTATCCCTGTATACAGGCTTTCCCTGGTGTCCCAGTATGCCACTTCCCCCATGGAATGGTAGTTTATAATAACAGACGGACGGCACAGCAGGGTGACGGCTCCGAGCGACAGGGTTTCCGGCTCGGTAAAGGGGGCTGCTCCCGGATATCCCGCATAGGAGGGAAGCAGGGTCTTTGCATCAGAGCCAAATCCCGTGATGAAGTTTTTGTTGAGATCCGTCCCGTGGGCATTGGCCTTCCACCGTGCAAGATAGCCTGCATAGGAGCTTTTTGTCCGTCCGGAAGCTGTATCATATGCATAGCAGGCCTGCAGTACCTGTACCAGCTCCGGAGAACGGAGGCCGCCTTCACCAAACTGGCTGACTGCGATGCCGTCGGGGTTGACCATGGGCACAATGTGGACTGCCACACCGTCAAGCAGCTCCCGGTAACTACGCCCATGGAAACTGCCGCATTCATAGCATTCAAGCATCTGTTCCAATTGTTCCATGACCAGGTACGGATTGATGTATTCGCGGGCATGGATACCTGCATGGATCAGTATGCTTTTAGGAGCGGAACTGTTTCCAAGGATAAGCTCGTAGAGATTCCTGCCGTCAGCGGACTGGCCGGTTACACCGGCATGGAACAGCCCGGGATACCGTGCCTGCATCTGTGCAATATCTTCCTGCATTTCCTCGTAAGTATAAATGTCACAGTCATAGACAATGGCATCAGGCCGTTTCAGGTATCTCATGTCCGCATAGCCTTCCAGTCCTGTGTCGCATATCCGTATTTTAGCGATGGAATCCGCCGGACCAGACAGGAGCTGTACATAAGTGCCGTCGGGGAGCACGACCATTGGCTCTCCTGCCAGTGACGGTTCTGTATAGATACCCAGCCCTGTTCCTGAAAAGCGGACATAGTAAACAGGGGGCTGGGAGGTTCCGGATGCAGAAGTGTTTATGGTAAAAAAACCGGAACCGGATAATAAAAATAATAAGGAAAGGATTAAAATGGTGTGTTTTAAAGGTTTCATTGCGGATTCTCTTTCTATGTGCAAAAATTACAATATTTTGAACCGGTATTTTACTGTCCGCAGTCAGCGAGTGGATGCCAGTATGCATAAGCCTCCGAAGTGCAGGTATAGGCATAAGGGTCTACCACCCATGTTGTCCCGTCCAGGTCAGCCCTGCACCACTGGTGGCACCATTGGTTCTCATGGACATGCTCGTAATTGATGCCAAGCATGTTAAGGCATAGCCCGGTTGTCCTGGTGGAGCCGGCACAGGATGCCACATGGTTTACAAGATAGCCGTATGCATCATTATAGTGGGGGTAGCTTGTGGAATATGCGACCTGCCCGCTGTCAACCATATTCCTGAGGGCAGTCATGATTCCCATTGCCTGTTCTTCCCTGCTTAATCCGACAAGCGGCTGCACGATTTTGAGTGCCTCATTGTAAGCCGTTTGGAATTCTGCATCTGTCATTTTCTTTTTCAGGCTGGTGTAATTCTGCAGTTTGTCGATTGTTACGATACCATTAACTGTGTCATCTGTTACTGCGGAAGTTTCTGCTGCCACTGCTGTCGTATCTGCAATCCCATCAACGGCTTCACCGCCTGCTGCCCCGGCATATGGCATCCGTCCCTCTTTCTGTCCGAAAGTAATGTAATGATTGTACAGGGCTTCTGCATCTGTTCCGAATACTGCTGCCACATCCGCATACACGGCGGCATAAAATACAGGATCAAATTTTTCGGCCGCCCTGACCTGTACAGGGCTTTGCATGGTCACTGTTATGATTGCAGCCGCGGCAATTCCCATAAATCTCCTCAATATCTGTTTCTTCATCGATAATGCCTCCTCTTTCTTATTTCCCTTTATTGCACTTTTCAAATTCCTCACTATTTCAGTGAAGAAATTTATTCTGCAAGTTAATTTTATACCGCATTGTGGAATATTGTCAACAGCTTAAAGTATGATTAGTTTTTTGTTAAAATCATTTCTGCCTAACGGCAGCAGGAGTATGACGCAGCTCCGATGGTTATGGCCGGTTTTATCCGGGCGGGGAAGAACAGACTGATTTGTTGTGTTGACAAATATAAACATAACAATATATAGTATTAATAAATATAAAGAAAACGGAGGTATACGGAAATGTCTGGGCCGGAACTAAATGTACAATTGGGAGAAGTAGGTAAAAGGATTATGGAGCAGAGGAAAAGGATGGGACTGACACAAAAGGAACTCGCGGAAAAAATCGGGCATACAACGCAGTATGTTTCCTATATGGAAACAGGAAAAAGAACAATAAATTGGGAAAATATTGTAAGGATGGCTTCAGTGTTCGGCGTGAGCGTGGATTATATTCTTACGGGTAATGTGGTTGATAAGGACAGATTACTGCTTGCGGAAAAACTGGAAAAGCTTACAGCAACGGAAATGCGGATGGTTGAAGGCATTATTGATGAATGCATTGCCCTGAATCATCAGAACAAATAAGAATCGATAGGAATATTCCATACATATAGCAAACTATCTGCGCATATAATCAGAACTCCTGTTTTCAATATTAATACATGTTCCTGTAGGTTTCAAGGAAAATATTCGTGTAACGTTGACAAAAATTAACAGTATGATATACTCTATTCGTCCAATAAAATAAAAATACGACGGAGGAAAAAAGAGAATGAAAAAGAAACTGACAAAAATAATCGCCATGTGCGCCCTTGCGGGACTGATGGCATGCTCGGTGGGCGGATGCGGAAAGACGGAGATTGATGTCATGGACGGGCTTACACTGGAATTTAACGGTGTGGACGGACAGGGTACGGCGCGTATTGCGGACGAATATTTCTGGGAGGATGCAGCATTTGAGGCCGCGGGCATCGATGGGGACTCGGAGGACCTGTCGCTGCTGGGCAGGGTGATGACGATAGAAGAGGCAGTATCCTACAAGATATCCCCTCGGGAAAACCTGTCCAACGGGGACGAGGTGACCGTGACATCTGTCGTGGACAATGAATCTGTCGAGGATTATAAGATAAAGTTTGCGGCAGGTGAGAAAAAGTATACGGTCGAAGGACTTAAGGAGATTGAGCAGGCGGATCTGTTTGAAAATGTGGAGGTGGAGTTTACGGGAATCGCCCCTGATGTAAAAGCCTCTGTCAGATATGGAAACAGCGCCCCGGTGTTCGTCACCTATTCGCTCGACAGGGATCAGGCTCTTACCGTGGGAGATACCGTTACCGTGACTGCGGAATATGATGCGGACCAGCTTCTGGAAAAGGGGTATGTGGCAGAAGGGGACACAAAGGAATTTGTAGTACCGGAATGTGACAGGTATGTCTCGGAGCTTTCGCAAATACCTTCCGATATCATGGAAAAAATGAAGCATCAGATCGAGGATGCCATCCAGGCGAAGGACTGGGATACGGTTACAGAGGTGAAATTTATCGGGAATTATTTCCTGTCATTGAAGCCGGGCATGGACGGCAGCGACCACAACGCAGTTTATGTGCTGTACCGGATTGAGGATGTGGACATGGAGTATCCGGACGGGGACCAGAAGCTTTATTTTTATACATATGGAAAGTTCGAGGACCTGCTCCTGTTAAAGGACGGGACGTGCAGCGTCGATCTGAGCAGGTATGAGATGCCGGAAGGCTCCGCCTTTACGAAATCCATATCCAGCGGGGACTTATTCTGGAGGGGGGACTATTATTATGTAGGCTTCGAAGACCTGGATACGATGTTCAACAAGTGTGTCACAAAAAATGTCGAAAATTATGAGTATGAGACAAATGTTACCGAGGAATAGCTGCACGAAAGGCAATTTCGCGTCGGCTAATATTTATATAAATAAAAAGGATGCACAGATGAAAAAATATTTGATAATGTCCCTTGCCATGGCTGCCTGCAGCGTAATGGTTTCCGGATGTGCAACAGACGGCAGTGCAGGGGAGGATACGGACGGCAGTATACAGGAGGCACCAGCCAGTGCCCATGTTATACCGGAAGGGACAGCGGAACCTGTTATACAGGAATCCATAGTACAGGAGCCTTTTTCGGAGACGGAAGATATCGGAAACAGCGATACGGACAGTGCGGACGTTACAGACAGTGCAGATACTGCCTATAACGGGATACTGGACATGTTTTATTACAAAATCATGGGAGGATGGGACCATACGGAGGATGTAAGCTATATGTTTTACTGGGACTATACCTCTGTGAAAGACCTGTCCGATGCGGGCTACGCCCTGACGGACCTGGACGGAAACGGGGTGCCGGAGCTGCTGGTCAGCACCATGGAAGCCGCGGAGAAAGGCCTGATATACGACCTGTACACCTTTGCGGACGGCGTGGCGGTCCATGCAGCCACAAGCGGCGAGAGATACTGTTATTACCTGTGCGCTGATAATACAGTTTATTACTGGGCTTCGAGCGGTGCAAGCAACAGTACACAGATACATTACAGTATCGATCCGGATACGGGCAGTCTGCATCCGGATGAGATCGTGGCATTTGACCAGATGCAGGACAGGGACAATCCATGGTTCCACAGCACCCAGGAGGATCATTATGACAGGGCGGAAGGGCTGGACTTTGACAGGATGTCCCATATTACGGAGGCGGAAGCACAGGATATCTGTGCCGGATACCAGGCTGTGGCCATTGAGCTGACTCCGTTTGACCAGTATACCCCGCAGGAAGGAATGCCGGATGAAATCCGTTTAAAACAGGCATTCCGGTCGGCAGCGGGATCTGAAAATGAACTGTATTTTGTGTGTGATGATTTCGACGGGAATGGAAGCATGGAGGCTTTCGGAATAACGGGGACGGATGACGGGATTGACCTGTCAGATGCCATTATTTATTACGCCGGTTCGGACGGCACGGTTTCCGTCATTGACACATTTCCAAAAATATATGCTTACGGGGGCATGTATCCTGGCATGACTAGGAAACTGACCATAAATGCCGGAACCGCAGAATTTCTTATGATAGGCGGGGCAGACGGACAGGAAACCTGGCTGTACGGGGTAAAGGACGGGAAGGCATACCAGCCTGAAGTATCCGGGCAGCATGCCGATTTCAGGAAGACGGAGGACGGCCGGTTTGTCGCGCAGCCGCACGAAGGCGGGGAAGGATACTACAGTATCGTTTATGATTATGATCCTGCATCCGGGGAATTTATCGTGGCGGAAGGGGAAAGTTAACCTGCTGCCCCGGCAGCAGGAAAGGGGCAGCAGGCATTCCGGTGAAGGGTTGCCTGCCATAAAAAAGAGGATGCGCACATTGAATAGTGAATATGAAGAAAAACATAAAATCCGGCAGGCCATTCCCAGGAAAGATGGCCTGCCGGATATGCCGGAGCAGGAAGGCATAGGGAGGTTAATCAGACAGGCTGATGAAGGGAATGTACAGGCTCAGTGCGAGCTCGGAAACATTTTTTATAACGGGGAGGGCGTAAGGAGAAATTCTTGCGAGGCGCTGAGATGGTTCCGGAAGGCAGCAGAGCAGGGGTATGATAAAGCACAGAATATTTTAGGAGCCTTATATGCAAATGGTTATGAAAAAAGGATTCCGGATTATGCAGGGGCACTGGAGCGATATCGGACATCGGAATGTCGGAGATACCGCGGTGTCGAGGTACAATTTTATTATGGATCTTATAACATAAAGCAGGACTATGCCGAGGCGCTGAAATGGTTCCGGAAAGCAG
>VSNR01000382.1:10148-11431 GCA_009774345.1 Lachnospiraceae bacterium
TATGCCGAGGCGCTGAAATGGTTCCGGAAAGCAGTGGAACAGGGAAACAGCAAAGCCAAAAGCAATTTAGGTGACCTGTATAGATACGGTCACGGAGTGGAACAGGATTATGCCGAGGCACTGAAATGGTACAGGAAGGCAGCCGGGCAGGGGGTTGCGGCAGCCTGGAAGAGCCTGGGAAACATGTACTGCAGGGGTGAAGGGGTGGAGAAGGATTTCGTCACGGCTGCGGAGTGGTATAGAAAATATGTGGAAGTCATGTATCCGGTCCGCCAGGGTGTGGAGAAAGACAGCTGGGAAGATATACAAAATGAATATAATGCAGTTATTCAGGATTGTGTTATTCAGGTTGTAAATAATTTTGACAGGCCTGTTGTTATTGCGAAGACCCAGCAGCTTGAATCATGGGACCAGCATAAAGTTGCTTTAGCAGTGTCATCCACGACAATGAAAGTCCCGTTTATTATGTTTGGCAATAATGCACGGGGAGAATATCTGGGCGGGATCGGGGTAGGAGAGGATGACGACATGGATTTCATCATGCGGACGGAAGTGACACACAGAATAAGGAAAGGAGCCAGGCATTGTTATATGGTAACAATCCGGTCAGGCGACTACGATAAATTTGTATCTTCCGTAACCCGGAATTACATACAGTTATGTAAAGAAAAGAATAAAAACCCCTTTACGGAATACGGAGCAGAATTTATAAAAACCAGATAAAACTGTATAATTATGTAAAACAGCATCTTTCATAAAACCGGAAATGGGGGTGTGAACTTTGTACGGGAGATATGAGGAAATAATAGAAAGACATGAAATTGATCCTGCGGATAGTGATGAAACAGCAGAAGAAAATGAAGATGACTGGGAACTACAGGAGGACGAAACAGATGATACCGGTTATCCTGAAACTATAAGCCATTACAGGGATGCCGCTGAACAGGGGGATGTCATTGCCCAGCTAAAGTTAGGAATTTTGTACTATATCGGAGACGAAGCCGGACGGGATTATGCTGCAGCAGAAAAGTGGCTTATGATGGCAGCGGAGCAGGGATATACCCGCGCACAGGTCGAACTGGGGAATCTGTATAGATCCCGGGAAAACGGGGCCGATTATGATGAAGCATTTAAGTGGTACAGAAAAGCGGCGGAGCAGGGGAGTACAGTTGCCTGGTATCATATGGGGGAAACGTATTATACAGGGAAGGGGGCAGGGCAGGATTATGCCGAGGCTGTAAAATGGTATAGAAAAGCGGCGGAGCGGGGAAGTGCTGAGGCGC
>VSNR01000382.1:11531-13286 GCA_009774345.1 Lachnospiraceae bacterium
GAAGGGGGCAGGGCAGGATTATGCCGAGGCTGTAAAATGGTATAGAAAAGCGGCGGAGCGGGGAAGTGCTGAGGCGCAGGAGATGCTGGGAAATATGTACCATGACGGAATCGGCGTGAAAAGGGATTATGCCGAGGCGCTTAAATGGTACACCAAAGCAGCATGGTGGGGATATGCATCCGCCCAGTATCATCTGGCCGGAATGTATCTGGAAGCCAGGGGAGTCGTTCAGGATTACGGTAAAGCGGAAAAATGGTACAGGGAAGCGGCAGAACAGGGAAGTGCTGAGGCGCTGGAGATGCTGGGGAATATGTATCGTGACGGAACCGGTGTAAAAAAGAATTATGCATGGGCATTTAGATACTACAGGGAAGCAGCATATAGTGGACTTGCATCTGCCCAGTATAATCTGGCGGGGCTGTATCTGGAGGTCAGGGCTAAAAAACAGGATTATGCCAGGGCTGTATATTGGTACAGAAGATCGGCGGAAAAGGGATATACGCCTGCCCAGGTACAAATGGGAAATATGTACTATTGTGGAGAAGGGGTGGAAAAGGACTATGATGAAGCTGCAGAATGGTATAGAACAGCAGCGGAACAGGGAGATCAGGAAGCCTGGTATAAATTGGGAAATATGTATTACAGGGGAGAGGGCGTAAAAAAAGATACCGCCGAGGCAGCGAAGTGGTATCAAAAAGCGGCAGAGCAGGGGCATGAAGAGGCACGGCGGCTTCTTGCGTTTTGCAGATGCCCTGTATAATAATGAAGGGGAAGGACAAAAAGCCTTCCCCTTTTATTGAGCAGATAATAGGGACGGTTTAGGTTTAATTTAAAATGAGGAAGTTAAGGACAGGCTGAAAATGGCGGCATGGAAAAGAGGGATGGATACTGCTCCACCCCTCTTTTTTTCTGCTGACAATTATTTTACCGCTATTTTTTTTGCCTGACCGGAAGTCGTGATGCTGTCGATGTTTATCAGGGCCCCCATGATGTCTATGCATCCAAAACTGGGAAACACCGGCTCCCCAGTCTTAGTATCAAGATTAAGGAATTTTTGACTGTCCCTGCCTGTGCGGACTGCAAAATATCCATGATCAGTGTCATCAGGCCTGCTGCAGGCATATGTCTGCCCGACAATACGATATTGGAAGCCTCCGTTGTCTGCAGACTTCCGCACGGCATAGTAACATCCTTCACATCCGCCGTCAGGGGTCCTTACCTGCTGGTCCATTACCGCATAGTAATTGTCGGTTCTGCAGATACGGACATCAAAATCTTCCGGGCTGCATAACTGCAGAAACCGCCGAGCCCGCTCCATGATTTCCTGATTGTTTAACGGAATCATTTCCGTTTTCAGGCCGAAATACGGCATATTATTCTGTTTTAAATATGAATATATGGCACTGCCGCAGTCCGCATAAAGCTCCTGCCGCACGGATTCCAGCATCAGGCGGATATCTTCATGGGAAAGATTTCCCAAAAAGGAAACGGAGTGGATGTTCCCGTCGCTGCCGAACTCAAACATAAATTTTTGCATGGCCGTCACGGAAGACGGACAGGATGGCTGCATGGCTTCTGCCGCCACTGGTGGCTGTAGTATCGTAGTTATATTGTTATTTCCTCTGGGAAAATGTTGAAATCTTTTATCTGTCATATCTTTAACCTCCTCGTAAATTATGGTAGTGTCAAATCCTACCTGATTTTTTGTTACTCAAACCTTGATATTATGGGAGTTTGCAAATAAAAGAGCATTGA
>VSNR01000383.1 GCA_009774345.1 Lachnospiraceae bacterium
ATATATTTATGTATGATATATCTTTTTGTATTTTTTTACGGTGTATAATCAGCTATTTGATAGAAAGAAAAACAAATTTCCACATTTTATCCCATAAACGCTGCAACAATATCTCCCTGTTTCTAAATTCCCTGATTCTTTCTTCCGGGGCGTAACCTGGTTGCTATTTCATACACCAGTCAAAAATAACATCATTAAGAACACCGATATAATATTAGTAGCATGATATAATCCGAAAAATTTGTATAGAAAAAGAACCCTGGGAAACAGTTTCTCCAAGGTTCTGATATTAGAATTTTATTCTGCAGATCCGCTGAATGCATGTAAGCATGTCTATATGTCTACAACTCCACAAAAACAGCCCTATTCCCGTTTCAATGTGGATCTTCCGCACTACGACTGCCTGTCTGCATGCAGATCAATCCTGCTGCCCTGTTGTAATAATGGGTAAACCAAATACGCTTTCCACTTCCCTCACATATTCCTGCCACTGTAGTCCGCGATCCCTGCTCCCCTTAATCAGTTCCCCGTACAGATATGCCCTAAATTTATTACCCTCTAAAGCTTCCCTGCTGTTATAGATTTCCGGCAGATCTATGGAAAAACTCCCGTTCCAGTTGTCATGCGGTCCGTTCGGGCTGTCTCCTTTAACAAAACCGGCCCCGCTGATCTTGTATATTGGAATCTTTAGAATCCTCAGTTCATCCTGGCACTCACCCAAAAGGGAATACATGGTTCCAAGCACATTAATATCCATTCCCCAGATAATATTCATTCTCGTAAAACACCATGTACATAATACGCCTTCACTCAAGTCTAACCCTCTTACATCCCTCTCGTCATAAACACTTCTGTATCCGCCGCATCGCGGACATGCAAACCGCACACTGGCAGGTTTTGATGCCTTCTTAATAACATCCGTAAACGACTGCCCCATAAGCTGGCAGTCGAATTCACGGTCAACCTTTCTTGCCATCATCCTCCATTTAGGACCATGTATGCCGGTATACGGGCTGGAATCATCCTCCGGGCATGTATGCAGCAGTTCATGGTAGAGCAGCTTTTTGAGTCCATAAATATCAGCTTCACTGCTCCCATATGCCTGTGATACCAGAATGGTAAATGTCCCGTCCTTATTCTTCCGGCACCGCCCGTATACATTTTTTTCCCTGACAAACTGTACGGCTGTAACCTTTCCAACCGGCAGGTGAATGTTTTTTAATTCTTCCGCGCATTCCCCTACAATCTCCATGAGCCTCTGCGTATAATCGAGATAGCAGAACCTTCCGCTGTTTTTTTTACCTTTACTGCCTGTTTCCCAGTTTGCCATGGGTTTTAAATTTAAAGGTGCCCGATCTAGGATGTGGCAGCCGTATTCGCGGTCTACTTTTGCGGCATATTTCTCCCATTTTTCACCGTGATCCATACATCCGCCGGCAGAATGAAGGAGCTGGTGGAAAATGACCGTTTTTATCTCTTCCAGCCCATACCGCGGACTCCTGTATATATTAGGTATATACAGGCCAAAAAGGCATTCCTGCACCTTAGCCAGCTTCCCTGTTACAAACCTGTCCCTGCACACCTTTATATAAGTGATGCATCCAATCGGAATGCCGAGTTTTCTAAGTTGAGATATACACTCGATCGCTATCTTTTCGAGATCCCACTTCCCTTTTTCATTTTTCCATTCATTGTTCACTCTTTACCCCTCCTTATCTTCTGTGCAAAATCCTGTATGTTATCTGGTCCGTGCCCGGCAATAAAAGTTTTCTCCCGGCATGTCCTTTATCCTTCCAGACCCGCATATTCCAGAATCTTATGGCGGGCAAACTTCTCTATTTTTTCCAGATAATCTTCCTGGTTCCAGTCAATGCCTTCATTTACTGTTTCAAAATCATTTGCCCATTTTACAAACATCTGTTTCCAATTGATACTGTCAATGCCGCGCAGTTCCCTGTGTTTTTCCAGAAGGTCTGCATAAACAAGGGAAATCTCCACCAGATTCTCGGATGTCTTATTGTAAACTATTTCCCCCTGCCGCTTTCCCTCGTTCCCATCTTTGTATCCATAACACATTGTTACAGATCCTTTATCAATTTTTTCCACGCTTTTTTCTCCTCCTTCACAAACTGTCATCCATAAATTTACTTTCCCTGTAACTGTCTTGTTTCTTTCCGCAGCTGCCTTATAAATTCTGTCAACCATCAGCACCAGTACAGTCCCCGGCTTACGGCCTTCTTTTCCTGCACCAGCGCAATCTTATATCGGCAGCAGGATTTGCTGTCATCCCGGTCATGATATACTTATCCTCCTGCCGGATTCACCTGCCATGGCGGCGTTCTCTGTTTCATTTCCACCTCCTGTATAGCTGCACTTTCAGCTTTTTCCTGACACAACCATTATACTATACCGGGTTGCCTGTCAAATCCTGCATAAATCAATATATTGTTAAATTAGGTCAGCAATGTATTGATTGATTAATCGTGTAATGTTGAATTTATTTAACGATACGCTATAATATACTGGCAGGGTCCGCATACATCCGGACAGACTGTCAGTTCACCGCGGACACTGTAAAACCATGCGGCAGAAATCTGGGGGAATACAGAAAACAGACGAAAGAAAAGAGGATAACAGGATGGGATTTTTTGATAAGAAACAATGCGGCATCTGCGGAAAAGATGCCGGAAGACTGCTGGCATATACCCTTAAAGACAACAAACACCTTTGTGACGAATGTTTCCACAAAATATATACGGGATTCAACAGTCTAAATGCGCAATTCAGTCTCGAACATTACAGGGATCATTACCTGACATACTATGAAAAAACGAAAAAAATGCGGGAAATATTCAAAACCACGTGCTTTTACGGCGGGTTGTACATAGATGCGGAACACAGGCTTTTCAGCATTAGTGACGGCGATTTTGACAATATCATGAAAAAAAATGGCGGCCGGCCATCCGACCGGATGCCTGTTTTTGAGTTCTCATCCGTCACCATGGCGGTCATCCGGCTTGACAAGGTAAAAGTGAATCAGGGCGGCATGCTCGGTCCGTCTGCCGAAGGAAACATAAAACTCCGTCTGCTCTACAGGGACCCGGTTCTTGATTATGAATACAGTATTGCCCCAGGCAAATCACTGCCTGTTGAAAAAAAGGGATTTATCAGCAAAACCCTGACCTACGGATTCCCTGAAAAACTCCTCCCCGTAAAGGACATTTTTGACGAGCTGGTCATGCAGGCTGAAAAAATGAACGGAGGGGTAATATGAGTATATTGAAATTAATCATCAAATCCACCATAGCAGGATGCCTGGTCGCTTTTGCATTCGATCCTGACGGAATCACGGATACTGTCATAGTCTTCGCACTGGTATACGGACTCGTAACATACTATATATGGTATTTTACCAGCAGCGATATGGATTCCGTTACAATTGGAGACGGGATTTTGGGAATCCTGTTTACACTGGCTGCCCCACTGCTGGTCATCGGCATAAGCTATTATGTTCTGGCTGCCATTTTTCCGGGCATGATCGGACAGTATATCTTCAGTGGCATTATAGTGCTCGGTTCCTTCGGATGCCTTATTTCCGATATCATCAGTGTCATCAGGATATTTTTCCCATCCTTTTTGGTTCTTGATAACATTCCGGAATCAGGCTTTCATGACAGTCATTCTAATGACAGCGACAGTTTTTCAGGATAGCGGCAAAAGAACAATACAGGCACACATGGGTTTTCTGCCATTGCAGGAAACCCGCTATTTTTTTGCATTTACATCCATTTTATTGAATTCCGGCGAATACAGCCTGAATCCTTCTGCATCCGCCGGCTCCGTGCCACTACAGGGATATCCGTCAGGGCTTACTCGTTCCTGTGGTAAAGGGCTATACATTCATCTATGATGCCCTCGACAATCCGCACCTCCCGGGCCGTAAGCTTATCAAGTTTTTCTGACAGCAGCAGTTTGTCCTTGTCTATAATGTCACCAGTTAAAATATAGTCCGTGCTGACACCGAGGGCAGAAGCTATCTTCATCAGGTTCTCCGGTCGCATCGCCCGTTTCCCTGACTCCGCATAGGACACAAACTGGGTTGTTACTTCTCCCTTTTCTGCAAGTGCCTCCTGTGTCATCCCCAGTTTTTTCCGCCGCTCCATGATCCTTTTTCCTACCTCATTCAAATACAGTTCCAGATCTTTCATTTTGTTACCTCCTGTTTACTGTTAAATTATATCAACAGAATCATTGAAATTTAATCGCTATCTGTTGGCAAGTTACAACAATATGATATAATCTGCTGGATTAGACTTATATACCTTTCTCAGACAGCAGACAGGAAAGGCGGAAACTGAATCCTCCATGTATACTGTTATCATGTGTTTTCGCGGAAGCAGAAGCCTGCAGTGCATGTGTTATAATCAATATATAATTTAGGTAGTGTCAAATAATCTATGAAAAAACTGAGTCAAAAAAATAGGCTCGAATGAACCTTGAAAATTGCAGATATTAG
>VSNR01000384.1 GCA_009774345.1 Lachnospiraceae bacterium
GCACTCCTATTACTACCTGAGCCTTTTTACTCTCAAGTTTAACCATATCTTCTTCCTTTCGCTTGCAAAAGCATAGGGAACGAAGTGAGTCAAGTTCTTCTCGTTGGTCTCGCAATATTTCAAGCAGCACTGAAGCCTCCATTAATGTCTTGTATTTATGGCGCAAAGATAATGAAACTTCGGTAAATCGGCAAATTTTCACATTGCAAACTACGATAATTAGGCATATCGGGGATGTGCGTACTACGATAAACCGGCATTTCGGTTGCAAAAGTTGGTCTATATCAACTGGAGATTTTTCAGTCAAAAGGCATTGGAATATCCCCGGCACCACACGTTACCCAATGGCAAGCAAGTTGAAAATCGTTGTTGATTAGACAATATCAGGAGCCACGACTCCGGCACGGTGAAAACAGACAGTCACATAATCGCAATGAAATCCCCGTAATATTGAAATGCTAATAGAATTGTCCGGTCCCGGAAAGACGAGTCTGTGGTATACCGACAACGCAGGAAGGCGGCACATCACTGTCTCGGCCCGTGGACTGCTGACCAACAGAGAGTGGCGAAACTTCCGTTAATCCGCATTTAGAGGCTGTTTAAAAATCATTTTTAAACAGCCTCTTATTTTTAAACAGCCTCTTATATGCTTGCCGCTATCAGTGTCGCTTTTGCCTGTTGGCCTTTTAGGGATTCATCAAAGCAGAATCCCCAGAAAACGTTTGTGTCTATTTTTGTATGTCTGTCAACAAACCTTAACGTTGCGTCAATCATATACAGGGCGTGTGGGATGTTTTTCGGGAACCAGACTTGGATCAGCATATTGGAAACATCTTCAATCTCAATCGGCAGCTTGTCCAGCGCAGCCTTCAATGCATTCAGAATGCATTCGGCACCCTCCGCGACGCCTGTTGACACGTAGTTTGCAGTTTCTTCAGATAACGTGCTCTTGACGTCAAGGGCACAAAGGTTTATGAAACCCTCTGACTTGATTATGTCGTCGATCTCGGCAGTGTCTCCGATTATCCGATAGGCCTCATAATGGAATGAGATGTCGTCATCGGTGCTGTGCATCAACATGTTTTCCATGATCTTTTCCGGTTTCCGCAAATGCCGAATGGTCAGATTATCGAGTTGCGCATTGCAAATTGGATTGCCTTGCGCAGATGCTTATACCTTAACAGCTGGTTGTATACGACATATTCCGTCCCGTCGTCGAGTTTGTTCGCATAGGCCAGGCTGTAGTATAAGTTTTCGCCGTTTCCTGCCAGCGTTTTTATCTTTTCTTTCTCCTCCACGAATTGGAACTTGTAGCCATCGTAGATGGAAGACAGGGCCCGTTGCAGCTCGGGAAGGGTGATTCCGGGTCTTTTCCTTACAAACTCTGCAATGATTTCGCGGATGAAGTTCGCCATGTCGTTTGAAGAAACCCCGTTCAATGTCAATTCATCCCTTTTTTCTATCACGGCTTGGAAGTCGATGTCCTTGAGCGGTTCATTCTCTTCAGGATAGAACTGGATCAGCATTCCTCCGATGAACAGTTCTCCCTCCTGTTCGATATCGATGTTGACGTTGAAGCGGACATCAAGCATCTTGGATTGGAAAAGTTTCCGGGCTTCTTCCACGTCATGCTTAAGCTCTTCAATGCGGTCAAAGTCTTTCTGGACAGAAACCGTTATCGCAATCATGCATTTTTGACTCAAGATATCGGGGGTGTTTTTCTCCAGATGCATCAGGGCCTTGAACAAAGGGCGGTCTAAGTTTTTGTTCACGCCGGGGATTCTGTAAATGTTCACAGGATGCTTTTTTAAGGCATCGTAGATTGTTTGCTCTCCGGATGAATGGATGATTGACGTGCCGCTGTTGTCGGCGAACTCGTGGGCGATCGACCTCAGGCAGTCGTAGTGCCGTTCAGTCGCGATATCAAGTAATGATTTGAGTGCTTCTGTTTCTTGGTATGAATTCGTGAAGTCTTTGTGTAATTGGAGGTATTCTGAATAATTCATGAGAGTTTTGGTTTTTGCAGTTGTTTTGCATGGCTGGCGGATGACCGCCCGCCATGCCGTGTCCGTATCATTCGGTCGCTGTGATTGATTTGATGAATTCGGCGTAGCTGCGCAGGGCCGAACGTCCGTTCATCAATGCTCCGCGGCTCATTTCCGTTTCATCGTATCTGTCGATGCGCTCGGTCAGCTCGCGGTCCATGCCTTTGAACATCTTGTCGATTTCTTCGTGGTTGCGGGTCTTCACGTAGCCCGGGAGGAGTTTGTGCAGCCTGTCTAGGCCGGTTTTGCAGAACAGTTCACGGTTTACACGTTTGATGTTGCTTGCGAACGACTCCATCGAATCCTGCGTCTTCCCTTGCCTGACGCCCCACATGACGAAGCGGTAGCCGAGGAAAAGGTGTCCGGCCGTGAGGCGTGAGGCTTCGATCATTTCTGCAAGCGCCTTCTTGTCTGCCTCGGCGTTTTCCATTTGTTCGTCGTGGAATATGACGATTTTGCGGAATGCGCTGATCCAGTTGCCGATCTCTGTGGCGGATTCGCCCCATTCCTCTTTGCCTTCTTTTTTTGCATGTTCCTTTTCTTCAAGAAGAAGGTCTTCGTACTC
>VSNR01000385.1 GCA_009774345.1 Lachnospiraceae bacterium
GTCCTTATCCGTGAGCATGAAAGAAAAGCACATCTGCACCATGACGAGCAGGGAGTGGAAATCCCATACGATGACGGGAGAATCCTTTTCAAGAGCAATCCGATAAGTCGGCGCTATGCCGCCGAAAGCGGAAATGCCCTGACGGTACAGGTTATGGGTATCTTCGTCAATCGAATCGTAATCGAGGTAATAAAGGAAACTTGTCATAAAGGTAAATGCAAGGTCAGTAAACTCTTTTACAATCCAGTCATACCTTTCCGAATATTCCTTCTGAAATCCCATCGTCACAGCCTGCGGTGCATTTCCCATAGCCATTGCGATTGCAATGCCTTCACGGTCAGTCACAGACCATCCCGATTCCACGCCGTTTTTTCTGAAATCCGGTTTGTCAAACGGATAGAAATAGGAAAGGTAGTCCTCAGTAGGGAGGGATTCTTCCTTTACAAAGTGATTTTTGGGAAGATACACGGATTCATAGACAATGAAATCCGCTGTTGTCGGCAGGGCGGTCATAAAGCCGAGAAAGCCGTACTTCTGCACAAAATTAAGGGCGGATTCTTTCAGTTCTTCTTCCGGGACTTTGTGCATGGCGGCAAGCCCGATATTTATTGCATCAATGACAAGCTGTCCTGTTTCCTGCATGGGATGGTACATTTCCGGTTTTGCGCCTTTGGAAACGGTTATGTAAAGATTACCATTGTTATCCGTCTTATATTCATAGCTGTTGTACCGAATCCAAGGTGCGCTGGTATGTTCAAATAAATTCTTCATAAAAAATCTGCTCCAATTCATCAATCAAATCGCATCGTCAGAGTGTAATACTTCCTATATTATAAGCAGTTACTATGGATTGTTCAAGTTATTTTTTTGAACAATCCATTATTATCGATCAGGCTGTCTGCTGTCCTTTTTCTTCCGCACACCATTGTTTAGGAAATATTTTTCATCAAGCGTCATGGGCAGACCATTCTCTTTCCTATAAGCGAGTGCGCCGCCATAGAGCTTCCGTATCTTTTTCAGTGCGGTTTCCCTGATGCCCCGGATGTTCCGGTCAGACTGTCCGATGCTTTCCGCATACTCTGCTGCGGAATAATCATGCAGAAACAGGCAATAGAGCATATTTTTGAGATGCAGCTTCAGTTCCTTCAATATTTTTGATAAATCGGCATTCGTGACAAGTTCATGCAGTGTTTTCGGATGGTCAAATATGAAATCAAGGAAATCGCCCGCAAGCACGAGCCTTCTTAAAATCATGTCATAGGAAGGTCTGTTGGAAAGATACAGTTCATCTGCGTTCCATTCCAGAGGGATAACGGAACGCCCTTTTTCATGATCCCTTTCCTTCCGTTCCCTGTTAGCGTCCAGCTTATCCCACCACCTGATGACTTCCCTGAAATCTTCCTCTGTCCGTGCGCTTTCCTCAATCCGCCGGAGGGCAAGCGCACGGGCTTCACGGTGCAGCATATCCCCGTCAGCTTCTGTTATTAGGTTTTGTTCCCTGAACGTCTGGAACTCAGCGTATTTCGGCATTTATAGTCAGTCCTTTGCAAAAAAATAAAATTTTGTAGCTGTTTTTTTAAAAAACACTTCCGTTTTTATAGCCGTTTTTCTCCTATTAGTGAAAGAGTAATTCTTTTTGTTTAAAAATCAGTTACACGAAAGGAGGGGCAGGCTATGGGGTACGGATAAAATAGAAATCCGGTTACTAAGTACGGAAGTCGGAGACTTAATGGTTTCACGAACAATTATAAGGGAAATGTGTGTGAAGCGCAAGAAAGGATTGCATGATGGAGGCAGTAAAATTGAATAATAATATGGCAAAGTCCAGCCCTTCTGCGGCTGGCTTTTTTTACCGCAGGATTGGCGGGACGCTTTTTAAGGTCAGGGTGTATACGGGTTCAGGATATGCCGACACGCTGGATGAAAAAATTCCACGGTTAATTTTGAATGAAATGGTGACAGGCGCAGAAAATTATGTTAAGATGGATTCACCACAGATGAGCCAGCCGCCGGAAAGGAGTTCAACATGAACAACAGGACGGCTGGTGACAACAGAATAACAGCTCTTTATGAGCGGCTCTCAAGGGACGATGATCTTGCGGG
>VSNR01000386.1 GCA_009774345.1 Lachnospiraceae bacterium
GATTGGATAACTACCGTTCCACAAATGGTCATAGACCGCCTGTGTTTGTGAGCAATAATCAATCACGTTATATATATAATACAGAATATGTATGAGCAAAAGCTTCTTTCCTACAAGGATAAAAAACCATTCACTCTATCTATGTGTGTCATATGATACTGATTTGCTGGCAATGGAACCAATCACTGGCTATGTACGGAAATGGCACGATTTCGCCGCAAGACATGAAAATTTAAAGATTGAGATCCGGACAAAATGTGCAAATAAAACCTTCTTTCAAGGTATTGCTCCACTTTTCAGGATAATCTATGCTTTTACACTATCTCCGCAGGCAGTCATAGAAGCCTTTGAACACCATACCCCTTCTTTGACAGAACGGTTATCCTGCGCTGCAGAACTGACACAGAAGGGCTGCATGGTGCGGCTCTGTTTTGATCCAACGATCTATATTCCTGATTGGAAACAACATTATCAGGAAATGTTGGAACAGGTATTTAACAGCCTCAATATGGAAAAAATCGTGGACGTCAGTGTCGGAACATTTCACATATCACAGGATTATCTAAAAAATATGCGAAAACGGGAGCCCGAATCTGCAGTGATCTGTTTTCCTTTTCAGAAAGATAGCTTCTGCGTCCTTTAAAGAAAACTGCTGGATATATCATTGACCTCTCCTCCGTGCTGCAGGACAATCCAATCCACACGACTGTGCTTATGGTGCCACAAAAGCGGGGCCTGCCAGTTTTTCACACAGCCTGTTTGACGAAGCACGAAAATACGGTGTCAAGGTCGTAACAATTTCTCCAGACATGACACAGACAAACCTCTATTGCAATGCCGATTTCAGGGAAGGGGACGAGACAGAATCTTATCTTCTTCCAGATGATGTTGTAAAAGCGGTGGAGTGGATCCTAAATCAGAGGGAGAGTGTCATTATCACAGACATTACATTAAAACCACAGATTCACCGGATTAAAAGAAAACACTGAAATAAAAAGACAATCATTTCATTTTTTTAACTGCTTCCAGAACCTCCTCCGAAAAATAATCCAGTAAAGAATTGCCGTTCGAATGCTGATCCAGACCTTCACTCTTCTCTTTTATTTCCTTATTGATATGCTCAATCTCCTCCCTGAGTCCGTTTGCTGAAAGACGCTTCGCACCCTGTCCCCATACAATCATCTGTTCCAGCCGGTCAGATGTGGCAACAGTGACATTATGTTTTTTCCCTAACTCATTTGTCACTTTTTCGATATATTGATCGGCCGTTTCCGCTTCCTTCGTGTATACCACATGGATATTGTGATACTGCAGTACTGCCCCCTGTCCTCCATGAACCTTATATGCATCAAATACAAGGATCAGATTTACCTTTTTATATCCCTGATAATTACACAGAATATCCATTAACAGATCCCTTGCACTGTCAATATTGATCTTTGCCAGCTCACTCAATTCTTCCCACGCAAAAATAATATTGTAACCATCTACAAGTAAATATGAATCTTTTCTTTCACTTTCATATGAATTCTCAATACCTCGGTCACTGCTCTGTTTCACTGCTGGTGAACCGATCGTTTTGCCCCAGCCCCGTCTTTTTTGCTTTATACGTCCAAATGTCTTTTCAAATATTTCGTCAATTTCCTCCTGCGCAATAACTATATCTCCAAAATCTGATTTTTTCTTAATGCTCTTTTGACTTATCTGGTCTGTATCCTCTTTGTTATTATCTAATTCAGTCAATTCATCTTTCACATGTGCAAAATCTGCCACCCTGTTCCAATCTACGTAATATCCCGCTCCGTGGGCACAAAATATAGATCCAGTAGGATTTTCCGTATCATTTTCTGAATCATATGCATTTTCTGATATCACTTTTTCTGCATTGTGACATAGATCATAACCCTTTAACGTACAGAAAATTTTTCCTTTTCCATGACTGAATGAGTTAATCTCCAACTGATAGTCTCTCATACATACCACGGGTGCCGTTCCCTGAAGTACCGCCATTCCATTCTCAATACATGGCGATTCAAACTTTCCATTTCTCTGTTGAATGTCGGACATGACACGCCCGATCAATTCCTGCGGAACTTCAATCCGAAATGCATAGAACGGCTCCAGCAATATACTTTTGGACTTTTTCATTCCATTTCTGACTGCCCGATAAGTCGCCTGCCTGAAATCTCCTCCTTCAGTATGTTTCTGATGAGCCCTTCCCGAAATCACAGATATCCTCATATCCGTAATTTCAGCGCCCATCAAAACCCCGATATGTTTCTTCTCTTCCAGATGCGTCAGGATCAGTCTTTGCCAGTTTTTATCCAATATATCCTCACTGCATCTGGATACAAATTCAAGTCCGCTTCCCCGCTCCAACGGCTCTATCAGAAGATGCACCTCGGCATAATGCCGGAGCGGTTCAAAATGGCCAATCCCAACAACGGGCTCCACAACCGTTTCTTTATAAATGATATTTCCAGTGCCAAACGCAACCGCTACATGAAATCTGTCTAAAATGAGATTTTTCAGCACTTCAATCTGAACTTCCCCCATGATCTGTATATGGATTTCGTTCAGCTGCTCATTCCATACAACATGCAGCTGGGGATCTTCCTCATCCAGAATGCAGAGCCTTTTGTAAAATTCATGTACATTACATTCGGGTGGTAAGATTATTTTGTAGTTCAATGCAGGTTCCAGAACAGGTATTTCAATTTTATCCTCAATTCCAATCCCTTCTCCTGAAAAAGTATTTTTTAATCCCGTGACCACACAAATCATTCCGGCACACACTTCATTGACGGCTTTATACTGATTTCCAGAATAGATCCTTAACTGGTCTGCTTTTTCACTCCACGTTCCATTCGACAGGACTGCTTTTACTTTGAGACTCCCTCCGGTAATCTTCATATATGTCAGACGATTATTCTGTTCGTCATGTGCTATCTTAAATATCCTCGCCCCAAATTCTTCCGGATAATCTTTATCCTGCATAAAATAATCCAGAACTTTTAAAAGCTCGTCCACCCCTTCCTGCTTCAATGCAGAACCAAAAAGGCATGGAAAGATCTTTCGCTGCATAATTGCGTTCCGAATATGGCATGTTTCTATCTTCTCCGACACAAGAAATTCTTCCATGAGCTGTTCATCACACATTGCCACACTGTCATAAAACTCCGGATCCGGCTTCATGCAGCTCCCAAAATCAATACAGGAAGTATCCAGCTGTTTTTGAATTTCATCAAGAACACGTTCCCGAACTGCCCCCGGCTGATCCATCTTATTGATGAACAAAAACACCGGAATATGATGCCTCTTCAATAAATGCCACAGTGTCATTGTATGCCCCTGTACACCATCTGCACTGCTGATGACCAGAATGGCATAGTCAAGCACCTGTAGCGTTCTCTCCATCTCTGTGGAAAAATCAACATGTCCCGGCGTATCAAGCAGACAGATTTCTTTCTCACCTACACAAAACTGTGCCTGTTTGGAAAAAACAGTGATTCCCCTTGTCCGTTCCACATCGTAATGATCCAGAAAAGTATCTTTGTGATCTACCCGTCCAATCTTCCTGATAATCCCGCTTTTGTATAAAATGCTTTCTGCCAATGTTGTTTTTCCAGAATCCACATGTGCCAGAATACCAAGTACATATCTGTTTGTTCTCATAACCAAAATCATTCCTTTTGACTGATTTAGTCTGGTATTATAT
>VSNR01000387.1 GCA_009774345.1 Lachnospiraceae bacterium
ATATATGATAGGCTGCACAATATATACAATGCAAGAATAGAAAAGCTGCGATTGATAGAGGTGTTGAAGGAAATATATACAAAGTATGAAAACATCAAGGAAATAAGGCTATATGGTATAGAAGAATTTTTGAAAAATAAAGTTACTTCTATACTTGATAGATATATAAAACAAAACAAGTCAGTAAGAAAACAGAATTTGTGTCAATCGTCTTTGGCTAGGAGTATTCAATATATAGCAACATATGTTATGAAGTTATATGTCATAATTGATACGTTAAGGAAAGGGAACACAGTGGGAGATATTACAATGTATATCAATTCCATTGATATACTTCAAGAATATGCAGGAAGTATTTTAAATACTCTTTCTACGATCTATAACGATAACTTATACATTCAAACACTATTTGAATTTTTGAGTAAGAACGAACTGGATGTTTCTGAACAGAAGATTTCTATTGATCATATTGAAACTTTAGAGTTTATAGATGTTAGTTTTAAATATCCTGGCTGTGACAAAATGGTATTGAGAAATATAAATATGCGTATTCAAGCAGGAAAATCATATTTGATAGTCGGGTTCAATGGGTCTGGTAAAACAACGTTAATTAAGCTATTAATTGGAATATACAAACCAACTTCGGGGACTATATTAGTTAATGGCCAAGATATTAAAAAATATGATGTTCAACAATATAGAAAACTTATCAGTGCAGTGTTTCAGGATTTTTTAAAATTGCCATTAAGTGTAAACGAAAACATTCAAATAGGGAACATTGGTGCCATTATGGATGAGAAAGATATTAAAAAAGCATCTAAAAAAGCTGATGCGGATGAATTTATATGTAAGTTACCTAATGGATACAATACTATATTACAAAGAGGTTGGAAGGATAGTGTTGATTTGTCAGGAGGACAGTGGCAAAAAATAGCATTAAGTAGGGCATATTTTTCTAATGCAGCTCTTATTGTTATGGATGAGCCAGCGGCTGCATTAGATGCTGCGGCAGAAGATGTTCTATATAGAAAAATATTAGAAATGATAAATAAAAAAACTTGCATAATGATATCACACAGGTTAACGACAGCACAAGTGGTAGATTGGATATATGTAATGGATAATGGTAATTTAGTCGAAAGCGGAGATTTTGCGCAACTTATAAACAGTCATGGAGCGTTCCAGAAGTTGTATAATTTACAGGCTGAAAAGTATATGGTAAAGGAAAAAGGTGAAGATTATAATGCAAGGAATAGCATTAAATAAACGAGTTAGACATTATATTTATCCAGTAGATAGTTCAGAGGAAACGTATGTTGAGCTATTGGTGAAAGTAGGATCAGAACAGGATGGTAATAATAGAGGGGTGGCTCATTTCTTGGAACATATGCTATTGGGATTTGATCGAGTATCAAAGACTGCACGTGAAAATTATGAGTATATATGGGGGAATACAAGTTTTACTTCAACAAGTTTTAAGATTCAATTAAAAAGAGGGCAAGAAAATAGCTTAAAGAATAGCTTAAAAATTTTGCGGGATATTTGTTTGGGTAAAACATTAGATGAGAGTCTTTTTGGAATGATTTTAAATGATGTTATAGATGAATTTCATAGATTTTCATTTGATAAAAAAGAATCTGCATTGTTGCAGGAGCTATCTTATGGAAAGGCTTACTTTCCAATTGGTGAAAAAGAATATTTATATGCTTTGGATTATGGAAAAGTTTTAAGTTTTTTTAATAGATTCTATTCTAATAGCCCAATCGCACTGGTTGTAATAGGAAATATTACATATCAGTATGTAGAAAGTTTAATTGCAGAAATATTTGGTTCCGTTAATTTTGGGGAAAGACCTTCAAGTGAAATATTTCCGGAAGTTCAATGTAAAGAGTATTGTACCCTTGCATATAATACTGAAAAAATCTTTATGATAAAAAGAAATATGAACAATTGCAGTTTAAAAAAGCGTGTTGTTGATGATTTATCATTTATTTTTTGTGAAGATATATTAGAGAGAGTTTATTTTACTATCTTAGATAAAAAATGTGATGTGCATTGTAAGCGAATTTTTTATGATAGTGAAAGACAATATGTTTGTATACAGTTAAAGAGCGAGGATAATGCAAAAATAGAGTTGGAAAATTGGCATAACATAGGGGAAAAACTGCATAAACAAGCTATTGAAATTTTAAGTGAAGAATTATTTGAAAAGATAAAACAGGAGTATTCTTTATGTATAGAAAAAATCAGTTGCATTACGTCAGAACAGTATATAGGTGAAATAGAAAAAAATTTTTTGTTTGAAACAGAAATATTTGAAAAGCAATTGTATATTGA
>VSNR01000388.1 GCA_009774345.1 Lachnospiraceae bacterium
GGGAACTGCGGGTACGCCCTTATGAGTATCTTCAATCCCTCCGGCAGACAGTACCTCCGCTGTACGAAACGGCTGGATAACAAAAGCTGTCCCGGCTGTGGGAAAATCATCACGGCAGAACTGGAAGCGGTTGTGTATCAGCAGATGGTGAAAAAGCTGGACAGCTACAAGACGCTGACGGGCAGGAAGAAAGCGGAAAAGGCTAATCCCAAAATCACCGCCCTGCAAGTGGAACTTGCCCATGTGGACGGTGAGATTGAAAAGCTGGTGGACAGTCTGACGGGCGCAAACAATGTGCTGCTCTCCTATGTGAATGTGAAGATAGCAGAACTGGACGGACGCAAGCAGGAGCTTCTGGCAAAGATAGCGGAGTTGACGGTGGAAGCTATCAGCCCGGAACAGGTCAGCCAGATTTCCGGCTACCTTGACACATGGGACAGCGTATCCTTCGACGACAAGCGGCGGGTGGTGGATTTGATGATTACCACCGTTGCCGCCACAAGCGACAGCTTGAACATTACATGGAAAATCTGACGGGCATATCAGCGCCCGCCAGACCGTTACCTGGTGTAGTCCCTTGTAAACTGTACTTTGATGTCTTGTAGATATCCTTTGCGGAATTGACAGTATCTTCATATTCCTTCAAGATTTCAGCGATGGACTTTGTAGAATTTTCAAGGGTGTCTGTCAATGATGCCGCAAATTCATCCAGTGCGTCAATCTGTAAATTGTATGTATGGTCATCCTTTGTCTCTTTCAGGGAATCTTCCTTCTCTGCAAGATCTGCTTTTAACTGTGCGAGTTTCGCTTTCGTCGCAGCGTCCATTGCACCTGAAAGATTTTCGATCGCGGCAATCTGTGCCTTGATACTGTCGATTTCCTTCTGACTATTTTTGATGGACTTATCGTAATCGTAGTATTCTTTCTTTTTCTGCAACGCCTGTTTTCTGGCTTCAATGATCTTTTTGAGACTGTCGATTTCTTCTTCAGCACTGCGTTTCATAAGCTCTACAATGCTGTTTTCAAGAGATGCTGTCTCATTCATAGTGTCATAATAATTCTGCGCGGCATTGTTAAGTTCTTCTCTGTATGCTTTTTCAGATGCATAACTGTCTTTACTGTGCAGTATCTCATTGTACAGATTCAGGTATTCGTTTGCTTTCTTCTGAGAATCCTCAAGCTGTGATACCAAGAGGGCGGCTTTGGCGCGTCCGTATTCTGACAGTTCTCCATCCTTTTCAAAAATCCAGTCATCCTGTATCAGTGATTCGATGGAAGCAAGTACTGTCTTAGCATCCTCAAGCTTCTTGATTTCATCGGTAATTCTGTCAAGGCGGATCTGTCTCAGCCCATCATTTACATTCTGAATTTCTTTTGCAGTGTCGATAAGTTCTTGTTTTGCAGATGTAAATGCATTTTCCCATTCAGATGCCCACTGATCGGCATATTCGCCCCAGTTTCCAGCATCGGCAGCACGTTCATTTAACAGGTCAAGAACGGACTGTAATTTCTCTGCCATTGCAGTATTGCCGCTTTGCTTATATCCCTCCATCGCTTTCTTGAATACATTCATGGAAGAACCAAAGTCATTGGTGTCAAGTGCGCCAAGCAGTTCCTGGTATTCGTTCATTTCTGAGAGGGTAGTATTGTATTTCTCTTTCAGGCTGTTCAGATATTCCTCATAAGCCTGTGTCTGGTCTTTGACATGCGTTTCGTCAAGATCTGTAAGCAGTCCTGTCAGTTTATCACTGTCAAAGGTGTCATAGAGTGATACAAGCTCCTTATAATAAGAAATGCAGCTGTCAAGATATTCAAGCTGTGATTTCAGTGTGGAGAGGTTGTACTCCGCGATCTGCTTTGCAAGCTTGTACAGATTTGAAAAGCACTCATTAACGTCTGCCTCTGCGTCTGACATATTCTGTTCAAATTTCTGTTTGAGCTGTTCAAGATCATCCTCCATCTGGCTTAAAAGATCACCAACCTGTGTCTGCTTTTCATTGTTCCATGCTTCGAGCTTTGCCTTGTAGCTGTCATATTTCTTTGCTTCGCTGGCAGACAGTTTCTTTCCGTTGTCAAGCTTCTGCTGTAGCTTATACCAGGATTCCCAGGTTTTCATGTAATCACCGATATTGGTTCCAGTGCCGCCTTTTTGGAGTGCTTCAAGTTCTGCATTGTATTTGTCAAGCTTTGCCTGTTCTGATTTGGAAAGTCCCTTTGTATCTTTCTTCTGTTCGAGTTTCTGCGCTTTTGCAAGTAAATTCTGATACTGCTGGGTATTTTTCACTTCATCATTGATGCCGTCGATCTGCTTGTGGTAGCTGTCATACAATCCCTCTGCCGACTCTTCGTAGGTCTTTTCGATCTGTTCTAACTTGTCTCCTGGATTGAGTGCGTCCGCAAGGTCATCATTCATCTTAGACAGCGTATCGGCTTTTTCTTTTGAGTAATTTTCAAGCTGTTTGGTGTACTGGTCGTATTTTTTCCACTCATTTACAGAGAGATTTTTACCCTTGTCGAGTTTGTCCTGAAGCTTTTTCCATGCAAGATAGATCTTGTTGTATTCCACTATATTAGCAGAAGTAGCACTCTCATCGAGCGATTCTTTCTGTGCATAATAAGCTTCTAGCTGTGTCTTTAGTTTGTCATAAGTCTTTTTCTGACTCTTAGAAAGATTGTCATAACCTTTGGCATCCAGTTTTGCAAGCTTATTCTCAACCTTTTCGATACTGCTTAATAGATTCTTGTACGTTGCAGAATTTTCAAGATTGTCCTGTACATTTGACAGTTCTTTCTTTATCTTATCAGCCGCAGTCTGCTTCTGTGCAGTCCCATCCGCTATGGCAAGCTGTTCATACAGTTTATCTAAGGAATCCTGACCGCTGTTTTCTAATCTTTCAAGCTGTTTTTCATAGGAGTCATATTTCTTCTGTTCAGATTTTGAAAGATCTCT
>VSNR01000389.1 GCA_009774345.1 Lachnospiraceae bacterium
ATTGTTGACTACGATTGTGGAGTCTGTCTTTCGAGTACTTCCCTGAACAGGTGTCGCGGTTCCGCTTCCTTCTGTAGGAGTTTGTGTACTTTTATTCTGTATCAGTTCTGTGCCGTCTACTGACATGCCCATTCCACTGTAGAAAGATATCAGCTTGCTCATGGTGTCGTTTACACTGTCGGTTGATGTCTTGTAGATATCCTTTGCGGAATTGACAGCATCTTCATATTCCTTCAAGATTTCAGCGATGGACTTTGTAGAATTTTCAAGGGTGTCTGTCAATGATGCCGCAAATTCATCCAGTGCGTCAATCTGTAAATTGTATGTATGGTCATCCTTTGTCTCTTTCAGGGAATCTTCCTTCTCTGCAAGATCTGCTTTTAACTGTGCGAGTTTCGCTTTCGTCGCAGCGTCCATTGCACCTGAAAGATTTTCGATCGCGGCAATCTGTGCCTTGATACTGTCGATTTCCTTCTGACTATTTTTGATGGACTTATCGTAATCGTAGTATTCTTTCTTTTTCTGCAACGCCTGTTTTCTGGCTTCAATGATCTTTTTGAGACTGTCGATTTCTTCTTCAGCACTGCGTTTCATAAGCTCTACAATGCTGTTTTCAAGAGATGCTGTCTCATTCATAGTGTCATAATAATTCTGCGCGGCATTGTTAAGTTCTTCTCTGTATGCTTTTTCAGATGCATAACTGTCTTTACTGTGCAGTATCTCATTGTACAGATTCAGGTATTCGTTTGCTTTCTTCTGAGAATCCTCAAGCTGTGATACCAAGAGGGCGGCTTTGGCGCGTCCGTATTCTGACAGTTCTCCATCCTTTTCAAAAATCCAGTCATCCTGTATCAGTGATTCGATGGAAGCAAGTACTGACTTAGCATCATCAAGCTTCTTGATTTCGTCGGTTATCCTGTCAAGGCGAATCTGTCTTAGTCCGTCATTTACATTCTGTATTTCTTTTGCCGTGTCAATGAGTTCCTGTTTGGCGGATGTAAATGCATTTTCCCATTCGGATGCCCATTGGTCGGCATATTCGCCCCAGTTTCCAGCATCGGCAGCACGTTCATTTAACAGGTCAAGAACAGACTGTAATTTCTCTGCCATTGCAGTATTGCCGCTTTCTTTATATCCCTCCATCGCTTTCTTGAATACATTCATAGAGGAACCAAAGTCATTGGTGTCAAGTGCGCCAAGCAGTTCCTTGTATTCGTTCATCTCTGAGAGGGTAGTGCTGTATTTCTCTTTCAGGCTGTTCAGATATTCTTCATAAGCCTGTGTCTGGTTTTTGACATGCGTCTCGTCAAGATCTGTAAGCAGTCCTGTCAGTTTATCACTGTCAAAGGTATCATAAAGTGATACAAGCTCTTTATAATAAGAAATGCAGCTGTCAAGATATTCAAGCTGTGATTTCAGTGTGGAGAGGTTGTACTCCGCGATCTGCTTTGCAAGCTTGTACAGATTTGAAAAGCACTCATTAACGTCTGCCTCTGCGTCTGACATATTCTGTTCAAATTTCTGTTTGAGCTGTTCAAGATCATCCTCCATCTGGCTTAAAAGATCACCAACCTGTGTCTGCTTTTCATTGTTCCATGCTTCGAGCTTTGCCTTGTAGCTGTCATATTTCTTTGCTTCGCTGGCAGACAGTTTCTTTCCGTTGTCAAGCTTCTGCTGTAGCTTATACCAGGATTCCCAGGTTTTCATGTAATCACCGATATTGGTTCCAGTGCCGCCTTTTTGGAGTGCTTCAAGTTCTGCATTGTATTTGTCAAGCTTTGCCTGTTCTGATTTGGAAAGTCCCTTTGTATCTTTCTTCTGTTCGAGTTTCTGCGCTTTTGCAAGTAAATTCTGATACTGCTGGGTATTTTTCACTTCATCATTGATGCCGTCGATCTGCTTGTGGTAGCTGTCATACAATCCCTCTGCCGACTCTTCGTAGGTCTTTTCGATCTGTTCTAACTTGTCTCCTGGATTGAGTGCGTCCGCAAGGTCATCATTCATCTTAGACAGCGTATCGGCTTTTTCTTTTGAGTAATTTTCAAGCTGTTTGGTGTACTGGTCGTATTTTTTCCACTCATTTACAGAGAGATTTTTGCCCTTATCAAGTTTGTCCTGTAGTTTTTTCCATGCCAGATATATTTTATTGTACTGCACTACATTAGCAGAAGTAGCACTCTCGTCAAGAGATTCTTTTTGTGCATAGTAAGCTTCTAACTGTGCCTGTAATTTATCGTATGTTTTTTTCTGGCTCTTAGAAAGATTCTCATAACCCTTTTCGTCAAGTTTTGCAAGCTTATTCTCAACCTTTTCGATACTGCTTAAAAGGTTCTTGTAAGTTGCAGAATTTTCAAGACTGTCATGGACATCTGAAATCTCTTTCTTGATCTTATCAGCTTCGGTCTGCTTTTGTGCTGTCCCGTCTGCTATGGCAAGCTGTTCATACAGTTTGTCTAATGAATCTTGACCGCTGTTTTCTAATCTTTCAAGCTGTTTTTCATAGGAGTCATATTTCTTCTGTTCAGATTTTGAAAGATCTCT
>VSNR01000390.1 GCA_009774345.1 Lachnospiraceae bacterium
TGTTGTCCAGCGAATTAGATGCACCAGCTCCATGCAGATTAAATGCGCCTGATTTAGACTTTGCATGCCGCACATCCGCAGATTGTCTGCACCAACATCAGCAAGTTATCTGATCGTTATAAAAATTGAAGCAAATTCACAGATCGGAGGAAATGCAAAAAAGCAGGTTACCCTGCTTTTGCTGCTAAATCTCATTATTGTTAATTGCCTGCATGACGGTCTCTGCTGTGATCATGTCGCTCTTTTTAGAGTCACCAATCAACAGGCAGCTGTTGCATAGATTGTTAATGACGCGCGGCGTCCCATCGGATGCATTCAGGATGGCTTCAAGCGCCGCATCTTCAAAAATGGCTCTTGTAGCACCTGCTCCCTGAAGCTTTTCGAGGATATAAGATCTGCCTTCTTCTTTGGTAAAGCCAGAGATCTCATAGTTCATGATGATCCTTTGACGGAACGGTTCATGGATACTAAGGCGAAGTGTTGCATTTAAAGATGGGAGCCCGGACAGCAGAACCACAGCACGATCCCTGGAATCCATCTCAAAATTAAATAAAAGCTTGAAGTCATTCAGGATAGCGGAACTGATGTAATTCGCCTCATCAATGATGATGACAGGCGTTTTCCTTTTTTCAACAGAAAGCCTGGTAAGTTCTTCCTGGATTGCACGGAAGTTGTCCGGTTTCCGGTAGTGGGCCTGTGCCCCCAATTCGGCAGCAAGATTCCGATAGAAATCATTGGGACTAAAGGTGGAAAAACAGGTATAGACCACTTTGTATTGCGAGTTGTTTAATCCCTGTCTCCAGGCTCTGATGGCAGTTGTTTTTCCGCGGCCCGGACTGCCGGTGAGCAGGCCGAAGCCCTTTGTTTTTGCAAGATAGTTCAGGCGGAACAAAACTTCTTTTGATTCATCCGTTGATATAAAGATTTCTTTGGAGTTCTTTAAAAACGGGTTGAATTCCAAACCATAGCGGATCGTATAATCCATTAGTCATCACCTCCATAAAGACGTGGCTTTTCACGTTTGATATCTGCATTTTCGATCTTATTAAGAAGACGGATGGGTGTAAGCGTACCATCTGCTTCCACAACGTAGATGGATTCCATATCAGGAGAATAACGGAGTCGGATCCTCTGTTTTGCAAAACGGTAATCGACCTCATACTCGATGTGGTCAATGGTAACCACACAGTCAATGGAAACGCGGCGCTCTAACTCCAGTAAGAATAACAGGTCAATCTTATCTTCGGGTAAGCGGTGGAAGCAGTCCGGCTCGCTAAAATAGCGTTCCTGCGGGCTCTTTCCATTCAGGGAAGAATGGATCCTCTGGTTATACTGATTGACATACATGTACAGGCTTGTGCGAAGTTCATCAAGCGTATGGAAATCCCGCATGTCAAGGCCTGCCATCCACTGGTCTTTCATGGTACGGAACCAACGCTCCACCTTGGCCTTCTGGGTTGGCGTATATGGCTGGTCATAATGAACCGCAGACCCGATACGGGCAGCAAGCAGGTCCATCTGTCTGTTTTTGTAGGAACTGCCATTATCAAAGTTGAATAACTTCGGAACGCCAAACTTTGCAACAGCAGATTTCATGACAGACATAAGATTTGCAAAGTTATCATTGAAAAAGACATCAATGCCAACGATGTAGCGGCTGGCATCGTCAATAAGTGCAATCACATAAACCTTATGCTTTCTGCCATCTTCTGTTTTCAGGTAAGGGCCGACGCTGCTGTCCCCACACCAGACCTCGTTGACATGGGCACGTTCATAACGTCTCATATCCTGGTTGTTCGTTGTCCTTTCTTTCCGGGCAAGGCTGTTAAGAAAACGGTTCACTGTGGATTCTGATAATTCATTGCGATTGACAGAACCGTTGTCGCATAGCTGACGGAAGATGGCTGCCGCAGACATACGGGGATAGTTCGTTTTCAGATACCGGATCTGTTCCTCAAGATCCGGATGAATCTTTCGGGAAGTGCCTTCATCGCTGCGGCTGGAAGGGAGCAGCCCGTCAAAACCATTCTTTTGGTAGTGCTGGTACCAGCGTTTGATGGATGTCGGCGCCGGATGGATGAAGGAGCCGTTTGGATGGAGTGCGCCACGTGCAGAGGCCGCACGAAAGTAAGCTTCCTTGGATTTGTACTCATCCGGGAGGCCGACGATCAGCGGTGAGATCATGGAATAACGCATCAAAGCGATATCCTGTGCTAATTTCTGTTTCATTTAAAGCCCTCTCTTTCGTTTTTTCTAAGAAAACTTAGTTTTCTTTAGTATAAGAGAAAGCAGAAGCGTTTTCCTGTAAGGCTATGTGGGTGTTAGAAACAGAATATTTGGAGTCTGCCTTATCTGCATGAACTGGTTCCCGAAAAAAGCAAAACACTGCTTTACGAGACGGGGCGGGAAAGATAATCCGATACGGAAGGAACGGATCTTCTGCATCCAGTGCTTCACATACCGTTTGATGATGGACGCAATGAGATTTTCATCAACGGAGGGAGTTCCAGCCATGATTTCCTCATAATCTCCAGAAGCCTCATAGGCAGAAATGATAGAAATCTGATCCTGCAGGGATACCTGGGAATAAGGAACAAGTAAAGATGGAAGTAAAGCATGGGTCCTGCCACAGTGGGAGCATCTGACGCGGCAGATAGATAAAGGGATCCCGGAATCGTCTTTTTTGAGGGAGCGGGTGTAATAACCATGGATCGTCAAGCAGCCAGAATGGCCACAGGTACACTGCAGCTGGTGGAACTGTAAGGAGTTGATGATATTTTCATAAGTTTTTTGATTGAGTGGATTGTCAAAAGGTACCGTAATTGTTATCATAATAGTGTTGTCTGCAGTGTTACATTGAAAGATGCAGCACTGGGAGGATTGTTATGATAGCAGGTATCAAACTTTGGTCGGTGGGATGCCTGCTATTCTTGTAACTTTAAT
>VSNR01000039.1 GCA_009774345.1 Lachnospiraceae bacterium
GATATAAATTTTTCAGTTCTTAGCGTTCTTTCATATGACAAATTAAAAACTCCTCAAGTGCACCTCCACATGAAATTTGAATTGTATCTATATCAAAGTAATTTATATTTGGATAAACATTAATATATTTCCTGACACCTAAAGCTGTAGGTGTCACCATACGAAAACTTGCCATTCCATTTTTATCTGTAGTCACTACCTTCGTAATGGACTGATAATTACCATTTTCATCTGTGCGTCCACCACTCGTCCATTTCATATATACATTTGTATATGCAACTCGATTTCCCCGTAAATCAACTACCGATATGTTTGGTAAAAGAACCTGATAAAATCTATAACCTTTATATGTTTCTCCTTTAGTATCAATGATCTCAACTATATTCCAGTCCATGTCTCCGTCATAATACACATTAATTTTAGCCGGTATAATCCCGTATTCCTGTATTTGTAATGAATAATCTTTGCTTACAAAATCAGCATTTTGGTTATAAACCTTAATATAGTAATTTCCTTCACTTAAATTATACAACCCATCTTGAGGATTTACAAGTACCATTGATGTATCAATTGCATAATATACTTCTACTGAATAACTGCTTTCACTCACAGTAAATCCCATCTTTTTTAACGTAGGAGTATTGATTACAAACCAATCCTGATCATTTATCACATTCAGGTTATTTCCTACAACATTTGTATTAGTAGTTATTTGTTTCACGTCTATTGGACTTTCATTCGGTTCAGAAGCATCGTAATATCCTGCCTGATCAAGACTAATTGTCAAACCAAAGGTCTCCGTCGCACTAAATCCTTTGGTCGGAAATACGATAACAGCATAACTATGTACAACACTATCTGTATTAATATACGCAATTGCCTCATCAACGGTTTTCCTAGTGCCATCTGGATAGGTATTCATATAAGTTGTCAATATAGAGTTTTTTACACAATTCCCCAGTGTCTCATTATCAAACTCATATAAAAGCAAATCATAATCAAGATTTGGATTTACCGGCAATTTTAAAGTAGCTTGTATAATATCTCCCGGTGCCAATGCTACTGGTATGTAACTTACGGAATTTTCAGCTTTGATAGCTCCTGTCAGTTCAACTGTTACACTCTGATCAGAATATGCCATATTGATTCCATCGGCACGGCTTGATCTCACTTCATCTCCCATACTACTCAGTTCTGAGAGATTGATTTCTGGCACTTCTTTTTGGGGCAGTGCTTCACCACTTGGAAGCTCATCTACATGAACCTCTTCGAGATGAACCTCCAAGTCCTCCATGCTGTCAACAAACTCTACCTCTAAATCGTCTGCGTTAACGGTCTCCTGCACACTTTCCTCACTTGTTGCCGATACCGCTATTGGCGTTATGAAAGTCATTGTAACTGTCAATACCATTGCCAGCATTGTAGATAAAGATTTCTTAAACATTTTTTTCCTCACTTTCTTTTGTGAACTTTCTTTACTTTGGTTTGCAAGTTACTCTGTTTTACTGTATTTATGTTTTCATATCCATCACCGCCTTTACTAATTTTGTAGTTGAATTGTGTGTATTTAAAGGGACTAATGTCCCTTTAAAGCTTTACTTATACACTGCTGCCCCTGTAACCTTTATCGGAAAATTATTATTATTTTCGACAAATGCAGTATATGTCCCACTCTCAGAAATCTTAAATTCATGATTTAATATCCCTGTTCCTGTCATTGAGGTCATATCACCCGTTTCTTTATTTTTTATTCCTATCCTATATGTAACCGAATCATCGTCACATGATGCCAGAATACTTATAGAATCTCCAGCAGACATTCTTTGATACTGATAAAGGTATCTCGTATTGGCATCAATTATCTTTTCCAAATTTACTGTTGAAGAATACGGCAACACCTCCTGACTGCCGTCAATCTCTTCCACACTCCCATCATCAAATCTGTGTTCTTCCACCGACGGGTCCGAGAAATCCTGCGGCTCCGCAATCGTATCAACCTCCTCCGCCCGTATCCAGTCCTCCTGTAACTTCGCCGCCTTGGCAGACACTGCTGTTGCTGGAATCAGTGTAAGCACTGCAAGAGCTGCACAGCTAATCCCTGCAACGAATTTCTTTGGTTTTCTCAGTTCTTTTGTTTTTGCCATCTTATGAATCCTCCTTACTGTTTGACTTTTATTTTTGATCAACGCTGTTGTACAGGCATTGACAGTTTCCGGTTCTGTGAGCTTTACGAGAAATGCCGCATACTCCTTTTTGGTATAATATTCATTTTTGACTGCGATGCTCAAATCACACACCATCTCCTGCAGGCAGTCCAGCTCTCCCTGCTGTAGATAAATCACTGGATTAAACCAGTGCACCCACGAGGTTGCGAGCGCAAACAGCCGCCAGAAAAGATCTCTGTGCTGAATATGGGTCAGCTCATGCTCATAAATCATTCGAAGTTCTGCGTCCGTATATGCTGCGAACGGAAGGATTACCTGCTGTCTGAAAAATCCCGCTGTGATGGGGGACGAAAGCCGGTCATTCTGGCAAAGCACTACTGCACCGAGCCCAGCCTGCCTCCTGCATTCCTCAAAAACAGCAAGATAGCGCGGCTGCTCTACAGGTACATTCCCCCTCATCAGTACTGACAGTCTGTGCTGCCTGACAGCAAAGCGCACAATAGAGAGCACAAATCCTGCCAGCCAGAGACTTCCCAGCAGATAAAAGGCATCTGTCATTGAGGGCACTGTCGAGCACACAAACTCGCCCTTATAGGATAAAATCTTATTTTCATACGAAATTCTCTTGAGGCAAATCCACGCAAACGACACTGGCACCCAGTACAGCATCAGCGCAAGTTTATACAGCGCCAGCACCAGCGCCGGATTCTCTGGTTTCCAGAACTTTTCTGACAGCTTTACCAGTCCATAGGAAATGCCGCCCGCTGCGGATAAAAAGGCGGCGCAGGAGAGCCACAGCCTAATCCATACCATTGAGCAGCTCCTTGATCTCTGCCTTTTCCTGTGCCGATAATTGCTTCGTCTCCGCAAACGAAGCGACCAGATTCCCGAGCTTCCCCTTTCCCCAGTTCTCAACACACTTTGCGATCTCGCGCCTGCCGTACTGCTCCTCTGTCACCAGTGGATAATACTCAAAAGACCTGCCGCGGCGCTTCATTTCCAGATACCCCTTCTTGACCGCGCGGCTCAAAAAGGTGGAGACTGTCTGAATCTTCCAGTCTTTTTGGTACTGCTGGTTGATTCGGGTGATAATCTCCTGTATGGACATCACAGTATCACTCTGCCAGATGACCTTCATGACCAGCACTTCACAATCTGTCAACTCTTCCTGCGTTATAAACGGTGTATTTTGTTCCATATGCATCCTCCTGCCTTTTTCTTTGAATATAATTATTTTTATAGTTACCTATATTTATAGTTATTTTACCATAGGCGTTTTTTTATTTCAATCTTTTTTAAACAGTTCCTAAGACTTTACACCTTTTACATAATCTGATATGATGAAGATGTAACAATCAATACAGATTAAAAGAAAGACAGGTGATTGTAATGGGAATGACAAATAAACAATTTCAAGGATTTATAAGACTTGCTTTAGCTCAAATTGAAAGGGCTTTAGTAGAAACGCCAGACAACAAAGAACTGCAAGAACTAAAAGATATTTTCCAGTCCATGCTTGAAGATGATTAACGATACCCATACATCTCAATACAAAACCTCGTATACTCCCCATAGCGGCTCTCCACAGACAACTTGTGCGCGAGCCTTTTTGCGATTTGATCTGCCATGTACAGCCCCATTCCGGTAGACTTGTACCTGCCGTTGTGATAGTTGCTGCCTGTATAGCCCTTCTCAAAGATGCGGCGCAGGTCGCACTCCTGAATCCCCTCCCCGTTATCCTCGATAAACAGCCTGACTCCATTGTTTTGATTTTGCTCTTTCGCTGTTTCTGTCCAGAAATGAATGGAATGACTTGCGTCCGGCTTTGCGTACTTGACCGCGTTGTTTACCATCTGGTCCAAAATATAGGTCAGCCAGACTTCGTCTGTATAGACTGTCACGTCTGTATCAGACAGTTCGATCTGGAATTTCTTCTGAATCAGAAAGAACTGATTGTTTTTGATGGAAGCTTTGATGCAGGCTGCAAGCGAAACCTGACGGACTTGCAGGTCAAACAGCGGGCTTTGCAGCCTGCACCCCTGCATCATCATACTCATCTGCCAGTTCATCCGCTCGAGCTGCTCCCGCAGCTGCGTTCGAATGCCGGCGTCCTTGATTTTGTCCGCGATCAACAATGCCGCCGCAAGCGGAATCTTGAACTCATGGCACCACTTTGCCACATAGTCCTGCAATGCGCAGTTTTCTGCATATTTCTCCTGAATGCGCTGTTCCATAATCTGCATATCATGCACAAAGACTTCGCTGTCCTCCGGTCTGCCAAGCGTCTCGTAGATGAGCGTATTCTCCTGTAAATACACTGCTTTTTGCCGCTCTTTCTCCCAAAACGCAAAAAAAGCCATACCTTCTGCAATTGCCTGCAACACCAGCAAAAGCATGTCAAGATACAGCAGATAGTTCACTTGCGCTGTCCGCATCAAAAAAATAAAATACAAGTTAAACCCCAGCATGATCATACTGCGCATGATATAGTCTTTCCACTTTCTTTGCATCCACTTGATTCCTGTCATTCATGTTCATCCTCCATTTTCTACAATTCCTTATTTCACAAAATAGCCTTGTCCTTTTCTGGTAAAGATGACTTCCTCCCCGCATACAGCCTTGAGTTTGGCGCGCAGTCTGCTGATAATGGTGGTGAGTGCCGCGTCCGTGACATACTCATCTGTGTTCCACAGCTCCATCATCAGCTCATCGCGCGTCACAACGTCCGGCCTGTTCTCCACCAGACGCGCAAAAAGCCGCCGCTCTGATTTGGTGAGGTCTACTTCCTCCTCGCCGGAGGACTGCGACGCGTGTATGTAATACAGGCTCTGCGCCGCGCTGTCAAAACACAGCCCTGCATTCAAAAATACGCGCTCGCGCACTTTGTACTCGTAAGTCCTGCGGAGCATTGCCTCGATTTTTGCCCTCAGCAGCTCCATGTGAAACGGTTTCTCCACATAGTCATCGCCGCCCTGCGCGATTGCCATGATTTTATCCCTGTCACCGCTGCGGCTGCTGATATAGATTATTGGCACTTTTGAGATCTGCCGCAGTTTGCTGCACCAGTAGAAACCGTCATGGCAGGGAAGATTAATATCCATCAGGACGAGCTGGGGTTTCTTTTCCATAAATTCCTGTACGATATCGTCAAAGCACTCTGCTGCGGCTGCCTCATAATGCCACTTTTCAAGGCATCTGCCAAGCTCCCTCGCAAGCGCTGTATCGTCCTCAACGATCATGATTCTTAGTTTTGTATCCATTGCAGTGTTCTCCATTTTTTCTATATTATAACCTGTACGGGCATTTTTGAAAATGAAAAATAACAATGTTACAAGAATGTAAGAAACTGCCTGAAATATTTCATTCCAGACAGTTCGTTATACTTGTATCGTCTAATATTATTTGAATCGCACGGCAGTTCCATATGCCATGACCTCCGCGGCACCCTGCATGACTGCCGCGGACGCGTAGCGGATATTCACAACCGCATCGGCACCGAGCTTTTCAGCCTCGTCTACCATGCGCTTTGTGGCGAGCGCCCGCGCCTCGTTCATCATCTCTGTGTAGGCTGTCAGCTCTCCACCCACCAGTGTCTTAAAACTCTGTGTGATGTCCTTTCCGACATTTTTCGACTGGATGGTACTCCCTTTGACCATTCCCAGCATTTCCAGCTCTTTTCCGCTAATGTAATCAGTATTGACTAAGATCATCTTCTTCTCCTCCTTGAATCTCTTTTATTCTGCTTATTAATACACCGAGCATCACCGCCGCCAGTATCAGCGGAACCACCATCATAAGAATTTTAACGGTTGCCGGAATGCCGGGTACCATCATAAAAAATACTGCTGCCCCAATATAGTAAACAATTATAATAGAAGCTATCACAATCGGCGCAGCCATTTTCTTCCAGTATTTCATCTGTATCACGCCCCTTCTCTATGACAATTAGTCTCAAATGTCGATTTCCAGCGGCTTGTCGATCTCATCAGAAACATACTTTCCGTTTTTCTTCCGCTGCCGGACACACTCTGTCAGCAAGTACTCTATCTGCCCGTTGACAGAGCGGAAATCGTCCTCCGCCCACGCGGCAACCGCGTCATACAGCTTTGGCGACAACCGCAGCGGCACTTGTTTTTTTCCAGAATCACCCATATCATCATTCCTTTTTGTTTTTTAGAAACACAGTATTTGTGCTGGTCTTGTGTGTTTAATATAAGCTTCCTGAATTAACAATCGGCTGTGCGTCACGGTTTCCACAGAGCACGACCAACAGGTTTGACACCATCGCCGCCTTGCGCTCCTCGTCGAGCTCAACGGTATGATTGTCGCTCAGACGCTCCAACGCCATCTCGACCATGCCGACTGCGCCCTCGACGATCATTTTCCGCGCATCAATGATAGCGGACGCCTGCTGGCGCTGGAGCATTACCGCGGCGATCTCCGGTGCATAGGCAAGATATGTAATGCGCGCTTCGACAATCTCGATTCCTGCCTCCTCGACACGCTTTTGAATCTCTCCCCGGATTCTGTCCGCGACAATTTCACTGGAACCGCGCAGGCTTCCCTCATCCGATATGCCATCCCCGGTGGTGTCCACATTTGGCGCCACATCATAGGGGTAGATGCGCACGATATCGCGGAGTGCACTGTCACACTGCAAGGACAAAAATTCTTTGTAATTGTCCACGTTGAACACCGCCTTTGCCGTGTCCACAATCTTCCATGTGACCGCAATGCCAATCTCAATCGGGTTGCCAAGGCAGTCGTTAATCTTCTGCTTGTTGTTGTTGAGCGTCATGATTTTCAGTGAAATCTTGTTGCTTGCGGGTTCCACACTGTTTCCTGCCGTCTTGTTTGCAATCGCCATCAGTGCAGCGGAATCATTGACATCGCCGCTCTGGTTCAGCTTCGTCCGCGCCGCCGGATTCACGCTGGTGCAAAACGGATTTACAAAATAAAATCCATCCTCCTTCAAAGTGCCCACGTATTTGCCAAACAAGGTAAGCACCAACGCCTCCTGCGGCTTTAAGACTTTCAGCCCTGCAAGAAGAATCGTCGCCACAACCGCCACAATGATACTGACAACAATCATTCCGCCAGATGTATTCCGCGCGCCAAATGCAATCCCTGCCACCGATGCTGCATACACTGCCAAGATGCCAAACAATGCCGCCATTCCGTTCTTTTTCTTTGATAATACCTTCTCCTTCATCACGTTTCCTCCTCTATTTGTAAGTGTTTTCGGTAAGTTGATTTGTTTTGTTATTGTTTTGTTATTGTTTTGATATCATTATCATATCACTTAGACATTGTTTTGTCAACAGAACTTTACATCTTTTTTTGCTACAGAGACCTACGCAGAACTAAAATCAGAGTATCTCTCTTTAAAAGCATTGTTAAATGTGATCGGTGTCAATTTAATTGATATTGACACCATCAAAGAATAATCGCTTCCCAAATAAAAAATGTATTCCATCATGAGCAAACACTCATCACGGAATACATTTTTATTTGTTTTTATCAGTTCCCGCATATACCGCGAGCGCCCCAAATATTTTCTCCATGTCAAAGGGCTTGGTCAGGTGGTCATTCATGCCTGCCTCCCTTGTCTGGCGGATGTCCTCCTCGAAATCATTTGCGGTCAGTGCCAGTATTGGTATGGTCTGTGCGTCCAAATGCTCCATTGCGCGGATTCTTTTCGCCGCCTCCACGCCGCCCATGACGGGCATGTGCATATCCATCAAGATCACGTCAAATGTCCCCGGCGGACTACTCGAAAACAGATCGACCGCTATCTGGCCATTTTCGGCACTGGTCACGACCAGACCGCGCTCCCTCAAAACCTCCGTCACAATTTCCAGATTGAGCTCATTATCCTCAACCACCAAAGCCTTCATTCCAATCAGGGGATCTGCCCCATTCCCCACAAGCTCTCTTTCTCTTTCCATATCAGCGCCTCTACAATTCCTTACACATTCTGTATCAAAATCTGTTCTTCCTTGATTGCCGAATAGCGAACCAGCTTATCGCCGTCGAGATTTTCCCTGTGCATGTCAACTGCCGTGATCTGGTGATTGTCATAGGTGGTATAGTAATATATTCCCCTGCCCGCATTGCAGCAGGAAGTATAGTGCGTGACTTCATACATTCCATTTTCCAGAACACAGCATCCCCGCTGCTGTTCCACTGAACCTAAAATATGAAAAAACTGGCTGACACTCTCCTTCTCGCCCTTGCCGCAGACAGCATTCATCCTAGTAAATGCCGCGCGGACAAACCGCGACTGGGACGACAAATCTCCCGGCAGCCCGATTGCACCCATTCCCCGGCTGTACGGATGCAGTGCTAGTCCCGGTGCAAACGTGTTTACCGGCGGCTTGGCGGACAGATGCATATAATTGTCCAGCGCAGACATCTGCACAGGAAACGGGGGATTGTTGGTCAGCACATCCACTGGATTATCATAGATTTTCACGCCGTCTGCGACCGCCTCGACAGTGATTGTCTCCTCGCGGTCTGCAATCATCCAATGCAGTTGTGCCGGCGGCAGATCCGCGTTAAAGCTTGTGTTTCGCAAGTTGATTTTCCCAATCAGGGAACGCGCCTGCGCCACCGTGGCGCACTGGCCCAAAATCCACAAAACCAGCTCAAACTGCGCGATATTGTCCCTGTCCTTCTCGTATTCATGATAGACGGCATTTCCCACAAAATTAAGACCTGCCATCGCCAGACCTTTTTCATTGACAGCGTCATAATACAGCGGGTAATCCTCCGCCACATACGCCATCCCAATCAGCGCATAGTGTGTCCTGATCTCGTCTTTTTCCCGAAAATGAAACGGATAATTCCTCGGCGTGACCGTCACCTCATCACCGTAAGAAAAATCATTGTCCAGTGTACGTCCAAAATAGAAATCTTCTGTCCTGTAAGCGGCTGCTGTGCACATGCGGTATCTCCATTCTTTTTATTTTTGATGATTTCTTACAACTATTCTTATTATACTTGTTTTGCCCAATAATATCAATCAAATTTTTATGCGCTGACTGCCATCGGGCGGTCATTCATGACCAGTATGTCATCAACCTTTACGCCAAGCACTGCCGCCAGCACGACCAGATTGTCGATTGTCGGCAGCGCTGTACCATGCTGCCACTTGTACAGCGCCTGCGGCGTGGAGAATCCAAAGATTTCCTGTAGCTGCCGCACAGACAGCCCCGCCTGAACCCGCAGCTCCGCGATGTGCTGCCCCGTCTTTACCATGTCGATCGTCGGTATCGTAACCATTTTTGTATTCCTCCTGTTCTGTCGCCTGTCTGAATGCTCAATCTTGCAGACACGCCCTGACATCCGCCAGCACAGGAGTTTTTCTTTCTAAACCTGCCCTAATCGGATGCCTTAAAATTATAAACCGGTTTCATAATATCAATCACGTCCACGGACTCTCGGATGACATCAATGATATCCGCCAGTGACTTGTATGCCATTGGCGCCTCGTCGAGTGTCGCCTCGTTGACAGAGGTGGTATAGACGCCCTCCATCATGCTGCGGTAATCGTCCATAGACAGATTTTCTTTTGCCTTGGTGCGTGACATCAGCCGTCCGGCGCCATGCGGTGCAGAGTAATTCCACTCTGGATTGCCCCTGCCAACGGCAAGCACGCTGCCGTCTCTCATATTGATTGGGATTAACACTTTCTCGCCCTTATGGGCGGCGATTGCGCCCTTGCGCAGTATCATCTCCTCCGTGTCAATATAGTTATGGATTGTATGGAATGCGTCTGTGCCTGTCATTCCTGTTCTTTCTAATATCACCTCCGCCATCTTCTCGCGGTTTCGTCTCGCGAACTGCTGGCAAAGCTCCACATCATGCAGGTAATCTTCAAGAAATATTCCATACAGGTAACGCAAATCCTCTGGAATGAGACAATCTCTGTGTTCCCACTTGAGTTCCTTCAGGGCTTTCTGGATTTCTTTCCTGCGCCCCGCAGCCTTGTATTCCACAATCAGGGCATCCCTTTTCCTGAAATACTCCTCCTTGCCGGTATGCAGTTCAACCGCCAGCTGTTGATAGAACTCCGCGACTTGCTTTCCAAGGTTTCTGCTGCCGGAATGTATGACAAGGTATTTGGTCCCGTCCTGCGCCAAATCCACCTCGATAAAATGATTGCCGCCGCCCAAAGTGCCAAGGCTGCGCTCAAGGCGTCTTGCATCCTTTAAGCTGCGGTAACAGCGAAGCCGCAGCAAATCAAACCGCTCCTGCCTGCCTTCCCAGACATTCATCCCCGATGGGATAAAATGTGCTGCTGCGTCCATTTTCTCAAAATCAATATCCGTCTTCCCGAGATTCACTGTGTACATGCCGCATCCAATGTCCACACCGACTACGTTTGGCACTGCCTTGTCCGTGATGGTCATGGTCGTGCCGATCGTACAGCCTTTTCCCGCATGGACATCAGGCATAATGCGGATTCTGCTTCCCTGTGTGAACTCGTAGTCGCACATTCTGCGAATCTGCTCTATGGCTTCCTCCTCCACTACTTTTGCATAGCAGAGGGCTGTATTGACTTTTCCCTTGATTTCTAATACATTATTTACATCATTTGCTGGCATTTTATTCTCCCTTCTATCATAAAAACTACATAAAATAAAACCGCCTATCCTGTCTGCGAGACTTCCTCCATACAAGATAAGCGGTTTGAATTTGTTGTTCGCCTTAAACTGCAAGCCTGAATTGAACACGACTCAGCCAACTTTTCCCCCTCTTATATGGACACGAAAAACATAGACTCTGTTTTGAATCCAGCGCCTGTTCAAATGCTCTACTAATTGGGTAAAATCCGTTGACTGATAATGTTCTGTTCATCATTGTGCAGTTCCTTTCTGTATTATTATATCATACTATATCACATTTTATGGGAAATGTCATTATACTTGTGGTATAAAGTTTGGAAATTTATCAAGTACCATCTTTTTCCTGTGTTTCAGGCAGCTAAAATCTTAATATTCTATCCTCTTTGCGCGCTTTCGCTGCGTTCAGACAACCTCCTTCCAGCATTGCGGATCAGCCGCATAAAAATTCCCGTCTTTCCCGCTTGCTACTGCGGGACAGCCACGGCAGAATGCAAGCAGCTCACACTTGGAACATTTCTCAAATTTTGTATAATCACGATATGCTTCCATCTGGCAAACCCAGATATCCGCAAGACGGTCATTCAATACATTTCCAACTTTGCTCCCCTGTACCCGGCGGCAGGCGTAAACATCTCCCGTTGGTAAGATGGTCATGTGACAGTTACCACAATTACAGCCGCCGTATATCATGCCGTCCTGTGTATCCTCTGGAATTTTGAAAATCCCTTTTTCATACTCATAAAGCGTCCAAAGGTGGTCTTTTTTGTTAAAATAGGTGTGACAGCCCTCTGCTTCATATTTCTGAAATTTGTTATAGCATGTATCAAGCAGTTCGCGGTATTCAAGCGGAGAAATACCTGTGTCTTTTTCTTCACTGGTGGGGCAGTAACGGGCAAAAGCAAACACATCAACACCGACAGAAACCACCGCATCTGTTAAATGAAACGGATTTCCTAAAATCGTAAATGGGATTTCATGCTCTTTTATCAGCGTAAGAAGCCGCCAAAAATCCCGGTGCAGAATAGGGTCGCCGCCGGTGATATTAAAAAAATCTTTAGAGGGTATCAGCCAGAAAGTTTTAACAGACAGTTTGCGCTCGATGGAAGCAGACGGTATTATTACCCGTACTGTTTACCCAGAAGTGCCGCCCCGTGTGGAATACGCTTTAAATGATTTAGGGCAGTCTATGCGCCCTATCATCATGGCTATGGAAGAATGGGGAATAAATTATAAAAGACAATTATAAAAACAAATCCTGCTGCCAAGTATCTATCTTACTTATCATTTATCAACGTTTCATTTTCAATTTCACCCGGATCAGCCGCCGCACGGACGCGTCAATGCGCTCTTCCGAAATGACGCCGCTTCGCACTGCCGCCAGAACCCCCTCTGCCGCACTTTGAAGATTCTGCGGCATCAATATCACGTCAGCGCCCGCCCTGACCGCAGCCACCGCAGCCTCACCGCTGGCATACTGACTGACAACCGCCCCCATATTCATCGCATCAGTCACGATGATTCCGTCATACCCCAAATCTTCACGCAAAACTTCTGTTATCATCTGATAAGACAAAGAACAAGGGGTATTGTCTCCGGTAATATTGGGCACAGCGATATGGGAAACCATCACACAGTCAGCGCCCGCCTCTCTGGCGCCCGCAAACGGAATTAAATCTGCCTGCCGCAGTTCCTCATAAGTCAGATCTGTGTAGGCAAAGCCGTCATGTGTGTCGGCCTCTGTAGCGCCATGCCCCGGAAAATGCTTAAACGTACTGAGTATTCCCTGCGCATGCAGTCCATCCGAATACGCACTGGCACAGCGCAGCACCCGCTCAGCGTCCTCCCCAAAAGAGCGGTCTCCTATCGCCGTATTTTGGGGATTCGTCAAAACGTCAGCATCCGGCGCAAAATCCAAAGTAAATCCCAACCCCCTTAAATAGGCGCCGATGGTGCTGCCCGCCGCGTATGCATCCTCCTCTGTATTGATTTTTCCCATTGCACCGACTTTTGGCACCTCAAAGCCCTTGTGGTTTCCGATGCGGGCAACCCTGCCGCCCTCCTCATCAACGCACTGGAACAGCGGCAGTCCTTCTATCTCGAGGGCAGACGCCTGCGTGCGGCGCAGCAGTTCTTTTGTCTGCGCTGCATCTGTCAGATTTTTGGAAAAATAGATCAATCCGCCGACAGGGTATTCTCTCAGCGCACCGGCCGCTGTCTCATCAAAAGCTGTCACAGCCCTGCCGTCTGTCAGCATTTCCGGTGTCACGATAAACATCTGGTACACCTTCTGCTCCAACGTCATCGAATCCAGCAGATTCTGCGTCTGCTGCTCAAGCACTTCCTCGTCCTGTTTCCATAAATCTCGGTCTTCGCTGGTAAATCCGCACACAGAGAGCGCCAAAACCAATAACAGCATCAAGAAGACCAGACTGCTTTTCACTTTATCCCGCATCACAAACGCCTCATTTCATTTCTATATACTATGACTATGCCGACATGGTCCCTCCCATTCATCAATCACTTCACAAACTGCTTGAGCACAGAGATAAAGATATCCATATTGAGCGGCTTGGAGATATGGGCATTCATGCCATTTTTCAACGCAGCCTCCTTATCCTCCTCCAAGGCATTTGCAGTCATCGCTATAATCGGAAGCGTCTTGACATCCTTTCTGGGCATATTGCGAATCGTCCTTGTCGCCTCATAGCCGTTCATAATAGGCATCTGCACATCCATCAAAACAACATCATAATAATATTCCTCCGCCTTCTCCACCATCGAGACAGCATCCGTTCCGTCAGGAGCCGACTCGACTACGAATCCAGCCTCCTCCAGAATCACCTCCGCGATCTCGCGGTTGAGTTCAATATCTTCCACCAGCAGAACGCGCTTGCCGCTGAAATCCGCCAGCGTCCACGCCGCAGCTTCCTCATCCTTGTCAACCAAGTTGTTTGCAGCAAGAAGCGCAGACTTTAAGTCAGACATAAAGAGCGGCTTTGCGCAGAATGCAGTCACTCCCGCAGCCTTTGCCTCCTCCTCGATATCCGTCCAGTCATATGCTGTCAAAATGATGATCGGCGCATCGTTTCCCACCACGCTGCGAATCTTTCTGGCAGTCTCCACACCGCTAGTCTCTGGCATCTGCCAGTCGATAATATAGGTGTGGAAGGCATCGCCCTCCTCGTATGCCATCTGCGCGCGGTACGCCGCTTCTCTGCCGGACGTTGTCCACTCAGAACGCATTCCGATCTGTTTGAGCATCTTGCTCACACTGTCACAGACATGGAAATCATCATCGACTACCAGCGCCCGCAGACCGTCAAGCTCCTTGATCTGCGCTGCATTTTTCTCTATGTCCTGAAGTTTCAGCGAGATCTCTACCGTAAAGGTGCTGCCCCTGCCAACCTCACTCTCAACCTGAATCGTTCCACCCATCATTTCCACGATATTTCTCGTGATTGCCATGCCAAGGCCCGTTCCCTGTATGCCAGACTGCGTCACGGTGGATTCCCGCTCAAACGGCTCAAAAATATGCTCCACAAATTCTTGGGACATGCCGATACCATTATCTTTGATGATGAAAATATAATCCCCATATCCATGACGGAAGGTTGTTTTCTGCATAATGCGGAACGCAATACTGCCGCCAGCGGGTGTATATTTCACTGCATTGCTTAACAGATTGATAAATACCTGATTGAGCTTCAATGCATCTGCGACCACGTCCTCATTGACAATCTCAAAGGTGTCAATAAACAGCTCTAACTGCTTCGCCTTCACCTGCGGCTGGATAATGTTGACCAAGTTGTGCATCAGCTCAGAGATATTGCACTCCTGCTCCTTGATCTGCACCTTGCCGCTCTCAATCCTGCTCATGTCGAGAATGTCATTGATCAGGCTGAGCAGATGGTTGCTCGAAGAAAGCACCTTCTGCAAGCAGTCTCTTACCTGATCTTTATTATCAATGTGGCTCACCGCAATCGTTGCAAATCCAATGATCGCATTCATCGGTGTGCGGATATCATGGGACATATTGGACAGGAAGGTGGTCTTTGCACGGTTTGCGTGCTGTGCCTGCATCAAGGCATCCTGCAATGCCTGCGTCTGCTCCCGCTGCTTTCTGACGCTCTCGGTAATCTCCTTTTTCACCACCATGACCATAATGTCCCCTGATCTGTCGTCCTGTGTCATCAGGAAGGACTGGCGCACGCATATTTCCTGTTCATCAAGGTCTTTGCCCCAGTACTCGACACTCACTTCCGCCTCACCGGAAGCAAAACACTCTTTTAAATACGCCGCGTTCACGACCGTATCATAATCCTCAAGCGATTCCTCCGCAATCAATTTTCTGCGGCATGCAAACCACTCTGACGCCTTGCACGGCACTTGAAGCCCCATCCTGTCCAGCATGGAGATCTGCTGTCCATCCACAGTGCGCACGATATCCTGCTCCAGCAAATCCTTTGACAGATTAAACTCAAAGGTATAAATGGAATTGGACATAATTGCAATCTGATACTGCCGCTCCTTGCGGCTTGCGAGGAACATTTGTTCCTGAATCTTTAATTCTTTCTCCTTCACCTCTGTGATATTCTGGCGGATAATCAGTGCCTTGACTGCGGTCCCGTCCTTTCTTTCCAGACAGATAATATTCATGTGCTCCCACTCCGGCACACCGTTTCGCAGTACATGGCGCTCAAACCGCACGTCGCTCTGCTCTGTCAATGCCTGAACGAGCGATTCCCTGTCTATCATGCGGGTAAACTCCCCGCGCTCCTCCTCATCAATCACAATAGAGCACAAATGCTCTGTCAGCTTCTCATACTGCCCAGCTGCTGCCAGACTCGAGTCCTCAGCCCTCGTGCCCGCCAGATATTGATAGGTTCCCGACTCAAGATCGACAAGCGCAAACCGCTCAAACAGAGTCATAACCCCCTGAATAATATATCCCATCTCCCGGTTTTCACTCTCGAGCAGCTTCTTCTCTCTGCCTGCACGGATAATCAGCGTGATGATATAGATGACAAACAGGATAATCAACATCACTTCCAGCTGGATTCCCACAATATTTTCATCCCTGATCATGCGCTGTGTCACACTCTTTGGAAAGGTCTGTACCAGTACAAAATCATGGTCGAGAAGATGCGTCGCACAGATATTGTCCGTCTTATAGCCCTGCTTGCAGATAAAAGAACCTTCTCCGCCATGCGCAAAGATTCCCTTCGCTTCTTTGGCTGCCTGACTGTCGATCACTTTGTTTTGAACCAGTGTATCAATTAAATCCTCCTCATAAATATTGCCGTCAGAGCTTGCAATTGCCCTGCCGTTTGACATACACAGATACACATCTGCCGCCTCGCCAAAATAGGAGGTGGTCAGCATATCCTTCAAATACTCCTCCGCCAGATACGAACCGCGAAGCACACCTATAATCTCACCCTGATACCGGACTGGCGCATAGAAACTCACCATCGTCTCATTAAAAAAGAACGAGTCAAGAATGATCGCAATGCCGCTCTCTCCGCGCATTCCATTTTGGTAATAATCTCTGTCCGAAGCGTCAGACGTGCGCCCATCAGAGGTGTGGTTCGTACCGGACGGGTCCGTAAAGAGCACTGCATCAAACAGTGCATTATGTTCTATTTCCTGTAAAAGCCGTTCATCAATCACAGGCGTGCTCAGTCCTTCACCGACAAAATAAGCATACGTTGTGATCAGTGCCAGCCCATTGTTCATTTCCTCATTGATCCGCGTCATGGTCTGGCGCGCGGAATCGGATGCATAATTCTTATTGCGTTCTTCCATCCGAACACTGTTCTGCGTTGTAAACCAGCAGAATAAGATAACCACCGCCACCAGCAGAAACACAACGATCAACACATCCTGTAATGACTTCTTTCTTTTCATACTAAAATACTCCTATTTCGCATACTGCTGTATCTTTCGCAACAGCATCTTCGTACATTAAATTTACTATCAATATATTCTAGCACGATTCAGTTTCCATCACAAGATATTCTGCTTAGATTCTATATTACATCTTAAATTTTGTCATCTCCTGTTTCATTTCCCCGGAAACCATAGACAGATTCTCAATGGACGCCGCCACTTGGCGGATTCCTCTGAGCTGCTCCTCGAGGGAGTCTGCCACCTGCTGCGTCAGTCCTGCCGTGTTTGCTGAAATCCCGCGGATTCGCTCCACCGCTTCGCCCACAGAGCGGTCACAGTCACGCATATCCACAATCAGTGTCTCCATGCTCTGCACGGATTCCCTTGTTTTTTCTGCCAGCTTACGGAAATCTGCAAAGGTTTCCTGAACCTTTTCAACCACCTGTGCCTGCCCCGCCACGCCCATGCGGATCGACTCTATATTTGCCACCACGTCCGCGATATCCCTGCATAATTCAGCGATAATTTTCTCAATATCCACCGTCGCAGACGAGGAGTCTGCCGCCAGCTTGCCGATGGACTCTGCCACCACCGAGAAGCCTCTGCCATGCTCGCCTGCGCGCGCTGCCTCGATCGACGCATTCAGTGCAAGCAGTCCTGTCTGCTCGGCAATCTCATCAATGGTACTCAAAATCCCCGAGATTTTCTGCGACTGTTCCTCTAATGTCGCAATCTTTGCATAGGCATCTGCCATCCCGTTTGAGGTGATCTCATTCTGCTGCCTGAGCTCTGCGACGCAATGCATTCCATTCTCTCCTGACACGATCGTGTTCTCGGCATCCTCTAATAAAAATCCGCTCTTCTCCTGCAATTGTCCGAATTTCTCTCCCAGCACCTCCTGCTGTCTGACAACATGCTGCACATCCGCATCCTGCGCATTGGAACCGTCGAGTATTTCCCGCACTGCCTGACTGGCAGCATCCATGTGCTCCTCAATCTGGTTTAGGTGCTCTGAACTCTCCACAACCTCCCCGGCAATCGTGGCGATTTTTATCAATATCGCAGAGATCTTCCCTGTCATTTTGTTCAGACTTTTTGACAAGACACCGATCTCATTCGTGCTGTTCTCCTGCGCCTGCACCGTAAAATCCCCGTCTGAAGCATTTCTGATCATCTCTGTAATAGAAACAATCGGTCTGGTCAGCCTGCGCGCCAGCAGCGCGATCACCACGATCGCAGCCGCAATGACCATGACAGCCACCACTGCCGCAACTGCTATCATGCGGTGAACCGGCGCCATCGCAGCCGATTCCCTGTGAAGCGTGATCACAGACCACGAGTCTGACGCCCCCTTGAGGGATATGGACGCATAACTCACGATATATTTTTCACCCTCATTTGTGATCTTACCAATGCCAGTGTTTCCCGCCATGACATCTGAGATAATCTTCTGGTAATCCTCCGAGATGATAATCTGCTGTTCCTCTGTCACAATGCTGCCGTCGGCATCCACCAGCGGCTGTCCCGTTCCATCCTTGCTCGACACGGTTCTGGTCATCTGCTTATAATTATACAGCTCTTCAATCTGCGTGCTGTCCGGGTGGGCAACCACCACCCCTTCCCCGTCGATGACAAAAGAATACTCCCCATGCTCCACATCGGAAAACTTCTCAATCTGGCTTTGCAGATAATCAAGTTTTAGGTCTACTGCAAAAATGCCGGCAAAATCCTCTCCCTGATACATGGGGAAAAAGATCGAGGCACAGGGCATTCCGGTATTGACGGAATAATAAGACTTTGACACAAATGCCTTCTGCTCCTCTGCCACCTGTACAAACCACCATCTCGTCGAACGGTCCGCCAGTTCCCCTGACGAACGCCCGGTCTGCATCCCGTCTGTTCCCTGTATGTAAAGCAGTTCCAGATAGGGATTGCGCTGCACGCAGTCCTCCAAGATCGGCGTCTGCACCGCTGTATCCATCGTCAAAATACTGGGATTGACAGACAACTCCTCCGCGATCGTGTACGCGCCATCCAAAAACGTAGCAATCTCGCCGGATACGAGCTGGGATTTATCCTGACTCCTGCCGTAAATCTCCTGCTCATACGCTCTCGCAAATATTGAAACGACGATCCCTGTCAGGCAGACCGCCAACGCACATACAATCGCAATCATTGGCATAAGCAACTGTCTAAAAATACTTGTCCTTTTCATCTGTATCTCCATGTCTTATTTCATCAGCGCATCAATCTCCGCCAGAATATCCTTCTTGCGCTCTGTAAACAGCATCTCCTTGTTGTGCCTGAAATACGCCTCGCACCCATATTTGCTGATAAAATGCGCCGAATAGCTGTTGATGGTAAGTTCTGTCACGAAGATCAAAAGCTCTTGGCTGCCCTCCTCAAACGCCTCCTCGCAAAATGCAAACACATTGGCCAGATTCGCTTCTGCCTGTGTTGTCAGTTTGGCGAGTGCCTTTTTTCTTTTGTCAAAATCGGATTTGAGCAGCTTAAAGGCAGCCTCCCCGCTCGCCGGTGCCTTCTCGACAATCAACGCTAAGTGCTCGTCCAGCGCGGCGAGTGTCAGATTCAGCACATACTCGCGGTCTGTGGAGAGATTGCCTGCTTTCTTTCCGATCAAAACCGCCTTTTGCTCCGCCTCAGCGCGCCTTTTGACCACCTCCACAAAGTCCTTTTCCACGGCAAAGTCTGCCCGCATCAGTTTCAGGCAGTTCACCAGCTCTAGGACGGTTCCCTCCTGCGCAGAAACCTCACGGATTACGCTCACCAGCCCATCCATCAGCAAGCCCAGAAGCGACAGGCGCTCGTCAAATTTTGCCGCTTTTGCGCGCTTTACAATCTCCTTGCCCGCCTTGCCTGCCAGAATCTTGTCAATCTGATAATCCGACCTGTACTTTTTAAACAAATCAAAGTACACGGCAAAGCTCTTTGCAATCTTTTTATTCTGTAAATATTGTATCACCAGCTGTTCTGTAACTGGAAGCTCTTTTTGTTCATACAGCCTGATCATATCAGAGAGATCACTCCATCCGCGCGCTGTCACAAAACTTTTGCCATCCACCGTGGTCTCAATCTTATAAAAGTCATCCTTTTTCACATCCAGATAAGTTGTGACCGCAGGATGTGTGCCTCTGATGCAGGCGTACTCTTTCCAGACATCATAATCCGGCTCCACATCAATCCTCTTGAGGCGGTCCCATGTCACAATGTCAAACTCGCGCACAGAATTATTGTACTCTGGCGGGTTGCCCGCTGTGACGACAATCCACCCGCCGGGAACGCAGTGGCGCCCAAATGTCTTGTACTGCAAAAATTGCAGCATCGAGGGCGCAAGGGTCTCCGAGACACAGTTGATCTCGTCGAGAAACAAAATGCCCTCCTGTAAACCTGTCTCTTCCATTAAATCATAGATCGACGCGATGATCTCGCTCATCGTGTACTCACTGACGCTGTACTCCACACCGCCATAATTTTTCTTGATAATAAACGGAAGCCCCAGCGCGGACTGGCGCGTGTGATGTGTCATCGAATAGCTGACAAGCCCGATCTGAAGCTCCTGCGCGATCTGTTCCATAATCGCGGTCTTTCCGATTCCCGGTGCTCCCATCAAAAAGACTGGGCGCTGCCGCTCGACCGGAATCACATAATTGCCAAACTGGTCTTTTGTCAGATAGGCCAAAACTGCGTTTTTGATATCTTCTTTTGCCTGCTTAATGTTCATTGTTCTCCTCCACTGTATTGATAATGCTGTACGGAAACTTCTTTTCCCTGCAAAATGCTTCCGCCCTGCTCCCCTCTGGGCAGTATATGGTCAGTTTGGGATTTCTTGGGAAAATCTCATGAGTACGGCTGGTACAGCTATAGAAATCTTTGCAGTCCACAGGATTGCATTTCCCGTCTTCCTCCTCCATTGTTAACAAACGCCCGACAGACTGCGGCAGTTTGATCTCTGTTAGATTTTCACAGGCGCCAAACGCCTGCGTTCCGATTTCAACGATGCCCTCGCACAATACCACCTTTTCGAGATGTTTACAATTAAAAAATGCGCGGTGTCCGATGCTTTTGACTGTACCGGGAACAGTCACTTGCTTTAGCGTACTGCACCCGATAAATGCCAGCCTGTCAATCTCTGTGACGACGGCTCTCCCAATCTTTTCGGGCACGGTCACTTCGCCAGCCTCCCCCTTATAACCATGAATGACTAAGGTGCCGTCCTCCCGCTTTTTATAGCGCCATATTTGTTTTAACGCCGCTGCGGAATCCGGTGCCATACATAGCGCACGCATCTGCTTTTGCTCCGCTTTTTTCTGCTCTGCTGCCAAATCCGCCGTGCGGTTCTTATAATCCAGCAGCCACGCAAGTACCTCTGTCTTTTTCTGGTTCATGGCGTACTCGATCATTTCATCCCGCTTTTTTGGCACTGCAAGCCACCCCATCTGTTCGATGACTGGCAGCGCCTCTAAACGATTCTCGTCGATCAGGCTGCGTATGATCTGATACTTTTTCATTTTGTCCTGCCTGAAGTGCACGAGAAAAAATGAAAAAACGCTGGTATCCCCAAACCGCTTTCTGGTGATCTCATACATCTTTTCTGTATAGTAAAACGGCTTGGAATCTAGCTCTGACGCAAGCTGTTCCATGACGCTGACATACGCCTCATCGGGCAGTTTTCCCGTCAGGGCGCCAAACTCATACCAGTAGCCGTCCCCAGCCATACCGCCCTCTGTCATGGTGCGCACGCGGATTTCGGACAGTGTAATTCCGCGTTTTTTCAGCGCTTCATAGAGGACGGTGTCTCTGGCAAATATCGAATAGAATAACAGCTCCTGCGGCTGAAAGGAAAGCTTTTCCTGATTCTCATACAGATACTCCAGCGCTGCGAGGCGTTCATCATCCGAGACAAACGGCAGGGGTTTTCCCTGTTCGCGCTTTGCGTTCTGTGTAAATTTCATGCCTTTCATGCTACAGGCGCCCTTGACACCGCCGCGGAAAATTTTGAGCAGATACAATGCATAATTCGTGCGGTAATTTGCGTATTTGTACCCGACATAACAGCGGTATTTTTCCTCGATTTCCTCCGTAGATGGAAAATCAAACGTTGCGCCCTTCTCCGCCAACGCCCGCACCACCTCAAGCCCGCGAAAGCGGCAGGCAAGCCCCAGCGCAGGCGCGGACATCTCCACAAAGCCCAATTCATCACAGATGTTTACAAGCGCTGCAACAGAACAGTTGAGCACTGCCCATTGCAGCCGCGCGGCTTTCTCTTCTTGTGTAAGCTCCATTTTTATTCCTCCTCTGGGTATGACTGTATTATTTCAACCTTTTTTCCAAATACCATAACACAATCCCTGCGTACTCTTTCTTTTTTCCATCTGAATCGGTCTTCTCATAAACCGCCTTCATGGATTCCATTATTTTATGGCTCCATATTCCCTTTTGCTGCATTTTACGCAATTCCATGATCGCCGCATCCAGCACAGCCTTTCTATTTGCCATAAGCAGATGTTTGCTGCTATTCAGGTTCAGCGTCCGATTCAAATCTTCCTGTATTTTCTCGTCTTCGGAATAAATCTCTCCGGTGGCAGAACGATACTGTATCTTTTTCAATGCAGCCATTTCCTGAAGATTTACAGTTATCACAGTATTTTGCTTATGTGTATCACAGGTATCGTCTGCGCCCTTTGTGCCATGAATATGTCCCAGACATGCGTCCAGCATATTTGTATAATCGAGCCGCTCGGCATCACTCAATCGATCCTCTGGATACCAATGTTCGATCTTCATATGGTCCGCATCAATCCTGCGCATACAATATGCACAGAGGTATCCTTGTTCTTCCAACAGTTTCTGTCGTATCTCGGCCTTGCCTTGATAACCATCAAAATACGCAAACTTATTCTTACGGTATTGTATCAGCGAATCCGGCTGCTTTCCCTTTTTGATATATAACATCTATGCCTCCCATGAAGCTGTCTCAAACGCATATCTTGTCTGCATCTGTAATAATAATGGATATGACGGTGCTGTATTCTGCTCCAGCTCCGCCAAGATCGCTTTTGCCTCTGTATAATTTTCTTCATCCATCGCATTGTTGAACGCATCTGCTTTCTTTTTTACTTCCGCAGGCATTTCCTGTGTCTCCTGATAGGAGGTAACAGAAGTATTGATATCAATTCCATAATGCGAATATTCATAAGTGATTTCCTGATTCTCCACATCAATCAGCCATAGATCTTTTGCCGATGCAAATAATATGGGAGAATGTGTTGCCGCGATAAACTGCACATTGGGAAATACTGTCCGCAGCGCATTGATAATATTCCACTGCCATCTGGGATGCAGATGGATGTCAATCTCATCTATCAATACAACCCCATGTGTTTGCGCAACAGCCTCCTTCATAAAGGGATTCAAGACCGCCATTCTGTAGGCGATCTCCATCACCATCCACACCAGAGACTGATATCCTGCACTCAGACTCGTAACGGAAAGAATCAAATCCCCCTTCCGGTACAAAAGCCCTTCCTGCTGCTTATCATAAAATACTTCAATACCATCCTGTATTTCCATACACTGCATAAAATCAGACACCGCTTTTTTAACCGCTTCATACTCCGAAATTTTTTGCTCTTTTTTCCATTCCAGCTGTTCCATTCTGGCGCACCAGTTCAAAAGAAGCTTTATATTCGACGCTTCTAACAAGGCATCTGTATACCCCACTGTCCGATAATACTGTGTCCGAAAGATATTTTCAGACTTTTCCCGTCTCTGAGACCAGACTCTTCCTGCCCCCATATAAGATAAAATGGGAAGCTCTGTATTCTCATCTGCTGCCATTTTTTCCGCTTTCTTGCAGAGCGCTCTCGGCTGCATCGTACTTCTGGAAGCCTTCACGCTGTTTCTTCCCCTTGTCCACTCAAATGTCTCTCCATCTAACTGCGCCCGAATTGTCACCTCGGTCGGCACAATGTTTTTCTTCATATAAGAACCATCACCAACAACGCTATAAATCTGGCGGATTTCATCCTGCATAAAATGCCTTGCCTGAACCCCCTCCAAGCCCGCAACAAAACCGCCCAATCCTACTGCAATTGCTTCCAATACAGAAGTTTTTCCCTTTCCGTTTTCTCCCTTGATCAGATTAAATCCCGGTTTGAACTCAATTTCCCACGCATCAATTCCCCGAAAATTTTTGATTGTCACTCGCTCTAACTGCAATGTCTCACCTCCTCCTCTCTGAGCACCAGTTTCATCGCCCACGACGGAATCTCATAATTATTGGCTGCGGTATAATTTTCATTCTCCACGAACACAAACGCTGTGTCATACGGCGGCTTTTTCTTAGGAAAATCTCCATATCCGTCCGTAAAATAGATCAGGCCCTTGAGATTTTCAAATTCTTTCCTGTCCACCAGCCCATTGACATACTCAAACACCGGACGAAAATCTGTCCCGCCCAGACCGTGAAGCTGCATATGCTTTAGATACGCATCAAACTCCTGCTGTGTGGTGATCTTCACATCCTCCTGAATGTCTGCATCACACTGAATAATATGAAGATTAATCTTTGAAAAAAAGCTCTCGGTGCTTTTGAGAATATTGTAGGTTTTCTGGACAAACGTCTGCACGAGACTGCCCGAAGTCGAGCCGGAGGTGTCGATGGCAATCACAAACTCACGGATGCGCTTTACTTCCTTGTATTCAAGCGGTTCGATTAACGGCATATTTTCATACAATGTTAATCCATACGTATAATAATTATAGTCAAATTCGTCTGGGTTGAGCTTCATCATCTCTGCCCGGACTGCAAACTTTTTGAGAAATTCTGAATAATCATAGCGTTCCCGGTTCACCTCTCTCAAGTTCTGCGTCAGCAGCCCCGCACCTTTCCCCTGCACCAGAAACACTTCCAGCTCGGTCTGCATCCGCAGGGCAATGTCCGCCCAGCCCTGCAGCAAAATCAGCCTGCTTGGCAGCGGTTTGGCATCCTGTCCAAAGCCCGCGTACAGCTTCATCTTGATCTTCTGCTCCTGCGTCAGATACCACAGGACATGATCGTCTCCCTTAAACAGCAGGGACAGACGCTCCACCAAATCCTCTGAAAGCTTTTCATCCAGAAAATATCTGTAGATTTTCTCTGCGGAAACGGTCTGAACCTTCTTTTTAAAGAGGTCAAAAAACTGGACCTGCTCTTTTGCTTTGGTGATATTTAGATAATCCAGCGCCAAATCATTGATCGCGCTCTCCACTGCAATATCACATGCCAAATCCCACATCCTCTGATTGACCAGTGTATTCACATAAAAATGCTTAAAGACACAGTGCAGCACACTGTGAAGGAAATTGCGTATAGGCAGATTCTCATCGAGCATGTACGCATTCAATATATGTGCCGGGTCATAGAGATACACGTCCCCGTCACAGGCGGTAAAAGGCGTCACTTCCGGTTTGGGTGCCATTCTGAACTGATTCAGCGCCATGTCCATAAACCGCATATTGACTAACAGCTTGTTCTTCGACATCTGGATAATTTCAGCTGCTATTTTTTCTGTTTTTTTCTGCTTCTCCTGCTCCATGTTCATCCTTTACCTCATACTAGTACATCATTATCATATTATGGTTATATGATATCAAAAGAGAACATTTCATAATGCGCTCTTAAATTATAGTCAACATTTCTAAAAACCACTTTCCTTGGACATGCCGGGTCAAATTTCTGCTCAAAGTTAATTTTACCATTTGTAAATACCACTTCTCCCAGGTATTCCTGATGCTCATACAAAAGCCGGAATTTCAAGATGGTATGAAAGCTGTCCCAGATCTGCGTTTCACTGACTCTCATTACTTCTGCGTTAAACTCGTCCAAATTTAAGATTTCAAGTTCTGTTTTGTCATCTATCCGCATTTTCGATGACTGAATTGCATCCAGGACATACGCCATAGAATCTGGAATTTTTGTTGTAAATATTGTTTCATATGGCACGTTGTCTCCATATTTTCTGCTCCATCCCACACACGCCTTGCCGCTCCATTTTATTGTCATCTGCCCGTTTTCTACATTTACTATTTCTATCGTTCCCTTTCTCACAAACTCATGTTCCTGTACGTAAAGCGTTCCTGCCTCTTCTTCCTCTTCATTGAACTCTTCTTTCCACACAAATTTCTTGCCTTTGAGATCCTCAAAGCGCTTAGTATGCGTATGAAATCCATTATTATGATACAGACGGACATAACTCATCTCATATTCCACATCATCACTTTCAGTCTTTGCGCTTACTTCGGGATATAAGACAAGCTCCATATCCTGATATTCCGCACTCAAAGAAGTCCCTGTTACCTTATATAAAATATCTTTTAACAAAAACTCTCCCTCTGAAACATTTTTATGACACATTTCCCATGGCTCCTTCCGAATAAATATTCAATATAGCTTCCTTTTTCAATATATAGTGATACTATTATACAACCTAAGCTTATAAAATGGAATAGTTTTACCGCAGTCTCCTCAGAAATAAAACTGCGGACTCTTTCTAATCTCCATCCGCGCTGATTATGATTGTTTTTAAAATTCTCCCCCTGTCTATACTTATCATACCATGTTTCCTGTGACCTCACAAATAATTCCTTTTGCCACTTATAAAAAAATCGAAAAATAATGCCGATAAAATAAATAACTGTACCTATGAGGAGGGACCGACTGTGAACCATAAACCAACTGCTGTGATATTGTTTCTTTCCATTCTTCTTTGCTGTCTCCTGTCAGGATGCGCCGGTTTACTGAAAAATGAGCACATGGATCAGGAAACAGAGCTGCTTATTGCCGCTCTCAACGCGGACGACGCCGACCAAATTTTTGACGCCATGTATCCTGATGTTGTTACCCGGGAGGAGTTTGACAACTCTTATGAATCCATCCGCCAGATTTGGAACCAATGTGATGAACATACAATAAAACTAAACTCCATCCATTTTAATAATAATAAAAATAAGTCCGAATTTTTTTTTAATTTTAAGGCTAAGTATTATATCTACACCCCGG
>VSNR01000391.1 GCA_009774345.1 Lachnospiraceae bacterium
AATAGTGATAGGTAAGAGTTTGATATTATCTCTCCCTTTTCCCCCACTCTAAACCGTGCATGAACCTTTCAGCTCACACGGCTTGCCATCAAGAATGGATAAATTAACAGTTTAACAGCTCTCAACAAAAGCAAGGCTTCTAAGCTTCAACAGCTTCTCTGACCGTTTTATGTCAAGATTCAACTTTCCCATTTCCACAATAAAGGTATCTGTATTTCTGATATACAATAATTCCTGCACTTTTCTACAGACAAGCAAAAGGTTACTGTATTTATCAGTACCTCCCTGCTCCTTTGGAATCTTTCTGATACATACAACTTCTTCCGTTTCCATTTGGTTTCCAGTGACCGCACACTTTCCTTTCTGCGCTGAATATAGCGACAGCCTGTTATCATTAAATTCAATGGATTCTCCCTCAACAGGATTTCTCATTAAACCATGCAGGACTGCCATATTAACTCCCTCCAGCTTCTTGTGTACTAATTCCCTCCCTTTTTCCGTGTATGAGTTTGCCCCATACGCCTTTTGCATTGGGTGGGAATGTCGCACATACCCTATCGGTGCAAGGGCAAGGTCATTCACATATCGCATTTGGTCACTTTTCCCATATTTTTCACGGATAACATTTGTGATATGGACTGGGATTTTATTTTTCCTGACTTCTTTAGCGGTTTTTATCCGCTGTCTCATTCTTGCTTTAAGGCTCTTTTGGACTGAAAAGGCGATTGGTCTAAAGTCCTCACTGGCTCTGGTTGCCATACTGTAATAATCATGGACGCCCAGCACAAACGAATTGTACCTGCTTACTTCGGCGTAAATGCAATGTGCCTTGTTCGGCGGGTATTCGATTGCATAAATCAGTTTCTTCAATTCCTCTCTTATCTTTTCTATTGATTTTTCTCTGACATGGCTTTGCACTACGTACCGTGGCTCTCCCTTGTTGGCTTTATTTTTCCGCTTTCCACGGGGGATCACTTTCATTTTAAACCCAAGGAACTCTGAATATTTCTCTTTAAGATTAACAACCTTCGACTTTTCCGGGCTGATGTCAAGCCCAAGGCGGTCTTTCAGCCACCCTTTTGTTGCGTGGAACAGTTTTACTGCACTCTGGTAATTACTCGTGAAAATCTTGAAATCATCCGCATATCTGACACAGGTAATCTCTTTTAATCCGCTTCTCCGCAACGAGGCAAACTTATTTCCTCTGGCTGGACTGCCGTTGGTATTCCGGCGGTCATTGAATGGATATTTTGTCGGAATTTCCTCCCATTGGCTTGCAAGCCACCAGTCAAGCTCGTTCAGTACCACATTTGACAGTAACGGCGAAATAATGCCGCCCTGTGGTGTTCCTTTCTCCGGGAAACCAATTCCAGCTACTTCTGCTTTTAGCATCGTTGAAATAATAGAAATCAATTTCTTATCCCGGATGCCGAGCGTCCAGAGTTGTTTTAACAGCTTGCCATGGTTTACGTTATCGAAAAATCCTTTAATGTCAATGTCTACCACGTAATGCAGGTGGCTCATCTGCATATTTTTATATGCCTGTGCAATCGCATTTCCTGTGCTTCGGTTTGGCCTGAAACCATAACTGTGTTCATGGAACTTCGCCTCACAGATAGGCTCCAATACCTGCAACACACACTGCTGCACCAACCTGTCCATGATTGTGGGAATCCCAAGCGGACGGGTTTTCCCATTCCCTTTTGGTATCTCCACCCTGCGGACACTCTGCGGTCTGTACCATCTGAATTTTTCCTGTATCTTGTTCACCAGTTGTTCGTCAGTCAGCTTTTCAATGTCATCGATTGTCTTTTTGTCTGTTCCCGGTGTATGGCTTCCTGGATTCTTCTTCAGATTCCTATATGCCATACGGATATTTTCCGGCATAGTTATGATGGAAATGAGATTGCGAAATTCTTTCCCATCCATACTGTCACGGTATAATCCGTCCTGAATCGACTGAAAATCGTAGTATTCTGCATGTCTTAGTTTTGCTTTCTTTAAAGCCCTTTTTCCTGTTGTCATAGTCGGCTCACTCCTTTCGGGTGTCGCCTTTCTTAGTCCTACTCGAACCTATGATGTCTGTTAATAATGCTCCTTTCATTTTATTTATCACATTCCTGACTACAGCCCGTCCCTCCACCGCTTACTTTTTTCACGGCTTCTAAGTCCTGTTATCGCTAACGGACACGGTACCATGGCTGCACTTTCCTCCCGGATTAAGAAAAGTTATGCCACACCCCCAAGGCGGCGACATGGTTTTCCTTTTCATGCTTCACAGCGTGCAATCGCTCCACATCCGGAACTTTCTACGTTCCGATATTCCTATCTGTGCATAGCTCTTTTAGTGCTACCCTTTTGGCCAGTGTGCTTGCCGGTGCCTGTAACACCGCAAGGTCTTTCATCGCGACCTGCTTACTGAACCTCACACACGCCACTTTCGCGGCAACGGCATTTCTACCGCTCTTTCTTCTTGACCATTTCATTCGGGGTTTTGTCAGTGGTAGTCAGCCACATTCTCGCCATGAGAGCTTTATAGACCCCCGGCCTATAGACCGCACCATCCACCTCTGGACAGCTTTCCACATCAGCATTCAGCCTGTTTGGACGGTTCTCAGCCGACTTCAACGTGCTGTGCCAGCTTGGGATATTGCACTCCCTCGCCTCCAACGTAGTATCAGGTGAGCGTTTCCGGGCGTTACCCCTTCATTCCACTCTTCGGAATATCAGTTAGAGAAAATCTCTGTTTTCTCCGCTATTTTTACCTCCTCACAGGGCATAGCCCCATTTATAGTTTGTATAGCAACGTATCGCTTCAC
>VSNR01000392.1 GCA_009774345.1 Lachnospiraceae bacterium
ATTATTTCCCCTAGCGGTAATCAACATTTCAAGCAATCCCTTCCTCTTGCCGTGTCCACCTTATAGGGTACATTATACATTGAAGGCTCCGTCCACTGCCGCGCGCATCGGTGACATGCGCTCTCCTGCAAGCTTCTGCTCCGCTAGGCTTCCTGCCATGCCTGCCGCAAAGTTCACGCCAAGCGCCGCGGGGATTCCTACACCCGATCCTGTCAGTGCGCCTCTTGCCGCTCCGACGATCGCGCCGTTTGCTGCCGCTCCCCATGCCTTTCTGGCATTGAAGCCTTTTCCTTCTGCAAGCTGTGATAAGGCTGAGCCTGCGAAGCCAAATGCGCCGCCTATTATGCCGCCTGCAAACCCGCCTAAAAGGATATTTGCAATCTCACCCGTCGGGTCTGTATGATTTACAGGGTCATTACCGCAGTATGCATAGCCATTCAGCCCTCTCTTTACAGGGTCTGTGCCGAGCATTCTTCCCTGCGCGGGGTCGTACAGTCTCGCATGTGCAAAGTGTTTTTCAAGCACAGGATCGTATTCGTATGTCGTAAAGCGCAGCCCTGCACTGATTGCGCTGTCCTCACAGGTATTCTTCGGCATTCCCCATAGGTCATGGTCTGCGCGGTGCTTTATCATGCCGTCCGCATCTGCCGCAAACATCGGGCTTCCGTATAAATCATGCTGGAAATAAGTGTCTGCTGCCGGAATGCTTACGCCTGCCTCCGGTGTAAAGCGCTGGCTGGCACGGCTGTATCCATGTGCAAATGCCGCATTCACGGTTCCAAGACCTGACACCTGTGTCACCAGGTCATTGTGCATGCCGCCGATGTAATCCGGTATGTACGTCGAGACGATGGCATCTGACGCCTTTTTCACTCTTGCCAGAAGTCCGTTATAAGTATACTCCGATTTCCTGCCAGTTACAAGGTTTGTGCCTGAAATCATGCGGTTTGCGGCGTCATAGACGTAATTTTTTAATACCTGGTCTCCATGCCGTTCTTCTGTCAGGTTGCCGCGGCGGTCATAATGGTAGCTGTACACGTCCTCACCCTGCGTCACTGATGTCAACTGGCTGAACGCATTGTACTGGTATGCGGCGGCTGGGCTGCCATTCAGATGCTTTGCAGTACGGTTGCCAAGGGCATCATACAGATATGTCTCTGTATTTTCGCCATCGCTGTATGCAGTGAGCCGTCCGAGAGCATCATACATATAGCTTCTGCTGCGGGCATATTCGGGTGTTTCTGACGTACTGTTATGCTGTGTGATGCGCCCAAGGGCATCATAAGTGATCTGTTCGCCGATACGGATTGTCTCACCAAACTGGCGGCTCAGCGATACTGGACGATTATTTTTGTCATAAGTATATGCCACGGTGTTTCCAGGCTGTACAGCTTTGATCAGGTTTCCCACCTTGTCGTAGTCGTATGCAGTTGTCCCAAGCGCTGCATCGGTGATCTTTTTGAGCCTGTCATTTTTGTCAAAGGAAAATGCCGATCTGCTGCCATCTGGATAGAGAATGCCTGTGCGGTTTCCCATTGCATCGTATTCATAGCCGGTTTCTCTTCCATCTGGGTCTTTTACTTTTGTGAGTCTGCCGAGTATGTCGCGCGAGAATGCCGTCGTTCCCGTCCAGTCCTGCATCTCCACTAACTGACCGCGGCTGTTGTAGCGGTAGTTCACCGTCTTGTCCGTGCCGTACTGGATGCTTGTCGGAAGGTTATTCAGATCATAGGTCACTACGATGTGGTTCTGCTCCTCATCCACGATCTCTGTGAGATTACCGTTTCCGTCATAGCTGTAGCTGCATTCCTCCAATAACGGATTGATTTCTTTGATCATGCAGCTGCGTTTGTCATACTGGTACAGCGTAATGCAGGTTTTCACTTCGCCCGCATCTTGATATTCCTTGATGCAGTTATTCAGTGCGTCATACTCAAATGCCGTGGTATTGCCGAGGGCGTCCGTCACAGAAGTAAGGTTTCCGTTTCCGTCATACCCGTATGCGGTCGTGCTGCCGAGCGCATCGGTCACTGTGGCGATTCTGCCGTCTGCGGTGTAGGTAAATGCGGTCGTATTTCCCATGGCGTCTGTGATGCCTGTCACCTGTCCGATCGCGTCATGTGTATAGGTTGTACAGTTTCCGAGGGCATCAGATACTGTTTCTACCTGTCCAAGCGCATTGTAGGCATACTCGACTGTATCGCCCTCCGCCATCGTTAACTTGGTCAGGTTTCCGTTTGGCGCGTAGGCACATGTCGTAGTGTTGCCGAGCGCATCGGTCTGCGTGAGCACCCTGCCCATCGCATCATAGGTGTAGGTCAGGCTGCTGCCGCTGGCATCGGAGAGTTTTGTGAGCCTGCCTCTGCGGTCATAGGTATAGTCTGTCCTTGCGCCCTCCTGGTCTGTGAC
>VSNR01000393.1 GCA_009774345.1 Lachnospiraceae bacterium
GCCCGGGATATCCCGGACGGCCTGTTTTTCTTCCAGTTTATGTAATTGTCCCAATTCCCCGCACACTTCGCCTAACATCTCTTTTGCGTATAGTTGCCACGCTTCCCTACAGCCAGTCTTTCCCTGTATACCCGGATAATGCCCGCAGGGCGTGGGCAACGGTTACAGCATCTGTTTCATTCATATTCGCTGACAGCCTCTCTTTGTTCCAGAATAAATCGGACAGCCTGCTGAGCGGGCACCCTGTATCGATGTCCGGCATACAAATATACTGGCCGCTCATATATTTCCCGATCACTGCATTGATGCAGCTGTCCCTCCCATAAATAATAAGCTCCGCCATGCCCGGGCCATATCTTCTGACTTTCACTTCCCCAAGCCATCTTTCTTCCCTTTTTCCTTCTTCCGCCGGCACGGTGCATACAAACTCCATGCGCCCTTCCGGCCATGTCATCATCCCACACCTCCCAGCATCTCATGATCCGCCACAAAACGCACCATGTGCTCGTCCACAAGCCGCTTCTGCTGCTGGCACGCATACATCAGCGCCTTTTCACATACACGGTTTATCATCCGCGGTATGCCCGCAGATATCTTATAGACTTCGTCCTCCGCACCGCTGGTGAAAATCTCTTTCCACGCACCCGCATATGCCATATGGGCTGCAACATATTTTCCTGTTTCTGCACGGTCCAGCCTTCCCAGTACGATGTTCATGTCAATACGCTGCCTTATGGCCTCATAGGCCTGCAGCTTCAGCTTCTGCTCCCATAATTCCGTCTGCCCTACAAGCACCAGCGACATCGGGCTTGTGGAGTCAAACCTGTAATTCAGCAGGAACCTCAGTTCTTCCAACATGTCCTTCCCTAACAGGTGCGCTTCGTCCAGCACGCACACGACTTTCTTTTTCTGCTCTGTACTGACCGCACAGATCTCTTTCTGCAGCAGCCGTTTGGAATCCCCGCTAAAATAATGCGGCTCCAGGCCCAGCTGCCCCAAAAGCCCTGCATACAGCCATCTCGGCGTCAGCTTCGAATCGGACAGGTATAACAGCAGATATTTTTCCTTTCCAAGCCTTCCGTCCAGCATCCTTACCATAGTGGACTTCCCGCATCCCGGATTTGCCGTCACCACAGCAAACATCTGATGGTCTACGACATAAACAAGCCTTCCCAGTGCGTCCTCTATCTGCGGCGATGTGTACAGCCTCTCCACCGGGATGTCCCTTGTAAATGGCGTATGCTCCATTTCAAAAAAACTCTCATACATGCCTCCCCGCCTCCTTCCCGTACTCCCCGAAGGAAAGGGCACGCGCCATCTGCCCGTGATCTTCCTTATATTTCTTTTCCAGTGCATCCAGGAGCCTTGATGTTTCCGGAACGTTTCCCGTCATCCCCATAGGCACTGGCGGCACTTTGGATGAAAACGCACCTATCTCCATCCGGTGTGCCTCAAGCGGCTCCGCACCGCGGCATCTTACCGTCACCGTTTTCATATCCATCGGGTCATAAGCGATCTCCGCCTCCATATTTGCCAGCGCAGCGCTCGCTTCATAACGGCTTCCCCTGAGAGAAAAACACCCCGCCTCGTCTATCCGGCGTGTTTCATGGTGCAGGAATGCTTCCGCCACCACGGATACATCCATAAAAACCAGCCCCCGGGTATCCCTCATCCATTCCTGCTCCGGCGTGATCCCCCTGGCAGGGACTGACACGCCATAAGATTCATAATACTCCTTTATCCCTGCATGTGCCTCTTTCTGGTATTCCTGCTCTAAAAATATCTTCCACCTGCGGTTCAGTTCTTCCACGGAATGCACGTGCGCTGCGCGGATCTCCGCCATAAACTGGTCCACTTTCTGGTGGAATTTTTCTATTTTTCCTTTGGACTGGCACGCGCCTGGTTTTGCATGGACGATCCGTATCCCCAGCTTCGCGCAGGCTTTTCCCAGATGCTCCGCCGTATACTGCGCACCATTGTCCAGGTAGGCGCAGTCGAATTTCCCGGACTTTAATACCGCTTTATGGAACGTGTCCTCCACGATCTCCTGTCTCTGGTTATCATAAAACTCTGACTGCACGATATATCTGGAATGGTCATCGATCAGGGATGATAAATAGGTCTTTACCAGTTCCCCAGAAGTTGTCCGCAGATCCGGCCCGTACTTTATGTCCCCCTGTAAAAGCTCCATCCGGTGCGGCCTGCAGAAACGCCTTGATGATGTTTCCCTCTTCTCGGCATAACGCTTCATCTGCCTCTTCCCAAGGCCCGCATCGTACAGGTGCCTCTGCATCGTGGACTGCTTTAAAACCCCCGGCTGTGCCCATCCTTCCAGCTCCAGTATCTTTATGATCTGGCGCACGCTCCGCTTTGGGACCTCACGTTTCAGCTGCACCGCCTGCTCCATGAGCCTTTCAAAGTTTTCCGGGAGCCCCTGCCGCCTCTTTTTCGTCCTGCCCGCCGGACGCAGGCCTTCAAACCCTTCCTCACGGTATCCCTTTTCATACCGGTACAGTGTCCTTTTGGATATGCCGTTCCTTTCTGCAGCTTCCTCCCTCATCTGCCGCCTTTTCCCTCCATCCAGTTCCGGATCCAGGAGCGGCGCTATCATCCCGTATCTTTTTAATGCTTCTTCATCCTGCCATTTTTTCACTTCTTTTGCTTCCATCTTCATGGGCCTCCTTTCAAAAAGGAGTATATACCCGTTAAAAATTGACA
>VSNR01000394.1 GCA_009774345.1 Lachnospiraceae bacterium
TATGCAGCTGTATAATATTTATAGATTGTACGTTAAAAAATACAATTTAAGTGTCCAATTTTTGTTGACCAGTGCAATAGTCCGTAACAGGGAGCGCTTCCTTTTCCCTGCCCGTCCTCCGGCGTGCTGTTCCGGCTGCCCTCACCGGGCAGAAGTATCATTATGGCTCCCCTTAGGGCTTCCTGCCATGGGAAGCCCCGCACCGGATGCCGCTTGCTGCTTTCCTTCTCCTGTTACGGTCTTTCGGTTTACCCAATAGGGCAGGCAGGTAATGGCGAAGCTCTTTGTCCGGCGCAACTTTATCAAGGGGAAACCTCTTAAAGCCGCTGCATACTGGTATTCAGTTGTCAGCGTTAAAAAGGCGGCAGGTTCCTTTATTGCAGGAAGTACGCCGAATGATACCTTTGCTTCCCCTTCCCTGAAGAAATCTACCCTATATAAAAGCTCCTTCTACACCGGTATATTCCTTTCCGGCTGGATATCCGCCAAAGGCAAAGGCAGCACCTTAAGCAGCACTGCCTTGTCCTCTTCCTTATATACAAATGTGATGAGCGGGATTCCTTTCTTCCTCTCCTCCCCGGTAGTCCTTACATCCATCAAAAATTCCTTTAGTGCTTTCTCAATGTCCTTCTTCATGGGCAGCCTCCTTCCCGTCCTCAAAAGGGTTAGTGAAAAATAATTTATAGATGGGGCTGTCCTTATCGACAGTGATATCCATGGGCACGATCATGTTGCCATGCTTTAATATCCTCGTTCCGCTCTGCGCTCCCCGGACGAACTTAAGCTGCTCCGGGCTGATGTTGATCACTTCCGATAGCTTTTCTAGGTCTGTAGGAGCCTGCCGCAATAGTGCCACAAACTCCGAATTGGCAAGCATGGTGATGGCTGTATAATTCTGCAGCATATTGACCACATTTTGCGTAATTTCACTACAAAGTCCACTTAATTTTCGTACCTTCTTCCATAATGAAAACAGGTATTTTGCGGAGTATTCCTTATCAAGAAGCACATGGAATTCATCTATCACAAGCCATGTAGCCCTGCCACGCTTTGCATTTTCCATGATGCGATTCCCGATATTTTCCATCATCACAAGCATGGAGATAGCGGATAATTCCTTCCCCATATCCCGGATGCCGTAAACCAGAAAGCGGTTGTCGATATCCACATTTGTTTCATGGGCGAAGATGTTCAGGGAACCGCCGATAAACAGTTCCAGTGACAGGGCAAGCTCCTTTGCCTCCATCTCCGGCTGTGACACGAGGATTTCATAATAATCATGCAGGGTTTTCTGCTTCCATAAAGTTTTTGTTTTCTCCCCTTCCTGCTTTCCCCTGTTCCTCATGCATTCCTCTTTGACCTCCTGATAGAGCAGGCGTACACACCTGTCTATAATAGATTTCTGCCGGGAATTAAGTGCCTCACCCATGCACTGCTCACAGATGCCAAGCATGAACTCCCCTTTTTCCGCAATGATGCCCTGAATGTCAGATACGTCTTCCGGCAGTGCCATAGGGTTAATGTAGTACCCGTATAAGTAGAAAGCACCACCACCTGGCCACCGAACCGCTCCGCAATGCCAAAATATTCATGCTGGGGATCGATCACAATAATGTCATCATCCGTATTTAAAAATACATTTCCCATCTCCATCTTTGCAAAGAAGGATTTCCCTGATCCGGGTACGCCGAAAATAAATCCGTTAGGCTTTTTGTCAAGAGGAACTTTTCAAGGGATGGGAAAAATCAGGCGGAAAAAGCCCCGTGGACAGTTAAAAGCCGTTTTCGGGGGCAGGTAGTATAAAGCCCTTACCCCGCACCGCATCGGGGCTTGGAACGGCCCAGGAAGCCCGTATTCATGCGGCTTTGGGGGCTGTGCCGCAAGCCTAAATGTCCACGCCCGCCGGTTACGCATTTGCCCTTATCCTGTTCTTTGGGAGAGGCCGGGGGCGCGGGGGCAGAGCCACCGCAAAACCTACCGTCAGCCGCCGCACCAGTGCAGACGGTTTTGCCGTTAAAATGAAGCAGACGAAAGCGGGGGGCAGGGTTGTCAAATCCTGTTCCCCGTTTTCGGCGGCGAAATGGCAACGGCAAAAATCCAGACAGTCAAGGGGGAAGAGTGGAGATTTTTTTGCGGAGCAAAAAAATACTACTCGGCCTTTGACGGTCTGGATAGTCGGAACGGGGATTGTTTTCAGCGGGGAGATGTGCTATACTTATAGCCGACAAAAGTACGAACAGTGAAATAATTTTCGTAGCTTCCGGTTTTATAGGAGGTATAAACGTGTCTTCGCATTTTTGGATAGCTATGCCGATAGATGACTTTTTTTGTTGTGCCAATCAACTAATGAAAAAATATAATGTTTCGGCTTATGTGGAACTAATTGGTGATGAACTTGGAAATAGGAACGTATATGTTTTTCAGGAAAATACACCAGACACATTTATTAAATATTTTTTTGAACCAACTTATCACTCGTTCTACTTTTCTTGCTATCCGTTCGGGGATATAAAAAACCCCGTTAAATTCGGGACATTCTACTCGCCTGAGATAGCACCCTTTACGATAGAGGGTAATGGTGGATATGAGACAGACAAAACGCGCGAACAAATATATTTAAGGCAACTTTGGAAACAACCCGATAAGAACATCCAAAGGTTCTATCTGGCCTTGCAACGAAAACTGAAAACTCTACCGGGTATGCAAAATGGCTATGTCATGGGAAAGCATGAATATAAAAATCTCTATTATTTGCCATCATCAAAAAAAATTATTCCTAACAATCCACATAATAGAGATGTTAAAGGTACATGGGAAGAATATTATCTCAATTATCTGAGTGATACCTAAATAGAAAAATCGTTAACTTTTTCCGCCGCCCTGTCTGTTACCGCTCCACATCCTGCGCCCTGCGGGGCTGTTGCTCCCGCTGTTCCTGCCGCAAGATGTTGTAAACGCTCCTGCGGATTTGCTCGGCCTCGGTCAGATGCTTTTTCCCCTTGTACTTGAAATAACTATCGGCCTGCTCGATGTGCTTTTTCAGAGTGCCTAACCGCCGGTCAATGGGTTTCAGTTTATGCTGAATGTCAAGCTGTTCCCCTATCATGGACTTGAATTTTTCATCAAGCCCCGCCATATCCATGATGTTGTTGGCTTGCAGGAAATTGAGCATTTTCGCCGCGTCCTTGAGGTTATAGATGGATTGGGAAACCTGCGATTTCCCCTCCCGCGCCCTACGGGACAGGATGCCCTGGATATAGTCGGCAAGGGTGGGCGGCTCGGTGTTCTCCTGTTCCTCTTTCAGCCACTTTTGCAGCTTGGCGATACGGGCTTTCAGTTGCCGGAGTTTCTGATTTGTCACTTTGATTTCCCGGTTCAGATCGCCGCGCTCGGTGCGGATGCCGCGCTTCTCCATAGCGGAAGCGGCAACGCCTAAATGGACGGTGGGTATCTGGTCGATGCCCTGCCGCTCATAACTGCGGTGGTCGATGCGCTGGTTGTGTCCGTACTGCTCCAACGCGTGATTGCAAAGCCGCGCCCACGCCGCCCGCCATTCCTCGGCATTGGTCTGCTCGTTCCAGTCGGTGGCGGGGATGGCCTTGCACTTGTACTGCCGCTTTTTCGGGTCATAGATTTTCTTTCCCTGCGGGTCAAGAATGTACTCCTTTTTCTGCTTCGCTCCCCATGCGCCGCCCTGCTGGATGGGGCGCATTGTCAGCATGATATGGGCGTGAGGATTGCCGCCGCCCGTGTCGTGGATGGCAAAGTCGGCGCACATTCCCGCATTGACAAACTGCTCTTTCACATACTCGCGGACAAGAGAAATGCCCTGCTCCCTTGTCAATTCACGGGGCAGGGCAATTTCAATTTCTCTTGCAAGCTGGGCGTTTTTCGCTTTCTCGATTTTCTCCACTGCGTTCCACAAAACCGCCCTGTCAGAGAAAGCGGCGGGGGCGTTGTCGGGCAGTAAAATCTCGGTATGGACAACGCCGCCCTTGTGGGTGTAGTCGTGGGTTTCTCCGTCGAACTCGTTTGTGATTTTCTCCCCCGCCCGGTAAGCGGCTGCGGCAACAGCGGACTTGCCCTTGCCGCGGGATATGATTTTGATACTGCAATGGTAGATTGCCACGGGCTGTCCTCCTTTCTGCGGGTCGTTCCCCCGTCCTTTTGTGCCGAGAGGCACAAAACGCCGTCTGCAAGACCGCACATACCACATTCATGTGGTAT
>VSNR01000395.1 GCA_009774345.1 Lachnospiraceae bacterium
AATGCATGAAGCAGCCGGTTGTAAGGATCTCCCCGCCGCTTTCCTCTTCCAGTACCCGGTAAGAAATATAGGCGTCACAAGTGATATAGCCAAGGAACTCCCGGAAAAAATGACGCAGATGGTCCGTCCCCCGTGTTTCTTCATAGCAGAAGATAATGACAGGGGGACAGTCTGTCAGTTCGCTGCTGGTATGGACCCAGAGAAAGCTCTTATGTCCGGGACCGTACCCATCTTTATTTACCTGGATATAGGTTTCATCGCACTGGGTATACCTGTAACCCACAAGCAGCTGCGTCATGAATTCATAGACCTCTTCACAGATTTCCGGTACAAGCGTGCCTGCCCAGTTTATGATGGTCTGTTTGTTCAGGGCGATGCCCTGCATCTGGTAATCCCGCGCCTGTCTGTAAAAAGGCAGGCCCAGTGCAAACTTCCTGTAAAGGATGTCTGCCATGATGGTGCAGGATACGGCGCTTTTATCGATCAGAGGGTTCATGTATGGGATGGTAAACAGGTCATGTTCCAGGCCTGCAGAAATAACAGGTGTATAAACCACCTGTGTATAGTAAGGCGTGTCCAGTTTCATGAGTTGTCTGTGCTGGTGCCAGTGGGCGATTCTCCAGTTGTGTTCGCCGTACTGTTCATTCAGTGCGTCCACATCCAGGTCATATAGGATCTGCCGCGGCAGTTTCTCAAGGGAATCTGTCAGGCTGGGGTTCTTTTTTGTACGCCCGCTCCTGGTGGTCTGTCCGCCCTTATGGCTTTCCAAATCAATCGCCCGGGCTCTGCGGTCCTTCGCAGGGCCGGTATCCTCCGCCGTGCTCTCATCTTCCAGTTCTTCCCCCGGATTGTCCAAAGCATCAAGCAGGGCGGGGAAACCTTCTGTTTTGCGGCCGAAGATGGATTTTGTCTTCAGGACGTTTTTCTCGATTTCTTTTTCCAGGAGTTTCTTTAATTCCTCGTTTTCACGGACAATGGCAGCATATTTTTCGTTTAATTCAGAAAACTGGATGTGCGCCTCAGTGCTGATCCTTTCGTTTTCAAGCTGGATCATCCTCAGCCGGGACAGTTCATCATAAAGGGAGACAGCAAGGGAGAGCAGGGTATCTGTGTCGAATTGTCTGATCTGATCAATAAAAATATCCCTGTCTGCCCTCATGGTATTCCCTCCCGATATGATTCAGTCTGAAAGCCTCTGGCACAGCGTCTCCAGTGCTTTCAGAACTTCCTGCTTTTCCTTGATCAATGCCCGGTTCTCTGCTTTCAGCAGACGGATCTGCTCATCTTTTTCGGCGATGACCCGGATGTGCTCTGTGATTGGTTCCGGGGAATCGTTTTCTTCCTGCTTTCTGCCGGAACTCTTCTTCCTCCCGCTTTTTCCGGTAGGGATGATCTCGCCGGTTTCCTCGTCCAGTTTCCCAATCAGCTTCCTGCGGGACCTGGGCTGCTTCTTTTCCTTGTCCCAATACGACTCTGATTCATAGACATAGGTCGTACCGCTTCTTTTGTCTTTGAGCTTTACTAATGACATTGGGAATCCCTCCTTTTTAGTTTTAATTATAAAGCATACCTATTTAAATATCAATACAGTAGTTGCGAATTGTTTGTAAAATATACCTATTTGTATATGAAATAAAGGCATGAGAATTCCCCATGCCATCACTTTCTTTTCCGTCTGCTTTTGGGGTTGTTTACAGGAGGGAGCCGTTTGGGTCCAATAGAGGGATCAATGGAAAAACCGTCCATCAGCCTTTTAAATTCCTCTGTGGTAATGCTTCTGGCTTCCTGTGCTGTTCCTGGCCACTGGAAGCATCCGTCTGCCAGCCGGATATACAAAAGAATGAATCTGTCCCCGGTCCAAAGGAGTCCCTTGAGCCGGTCGCGTCTGGTGCCACAGAACAAGAATAAGGTATCTTTTTCTAATGGGTTCAGGCCATACTTTAACCTCACCATGGCGGCCAGTCCGTCAATCCCTTTGCGGAGATCGGATCTGCCTGTTGCCAGAATGAGCTTTGAGAAGGTAAAACCATTTTCAGTCAGCATATTTTAACACCCTCAATACCACGGAAAGTTGTTTTTCATCTACACCATCATTGAAATCTATGGTGAAGCCCCCGCACCGGATGCTGATGGAAGGGCGGGTACCGCAGGTCTGGACTGTTTCCTCACACCGTTGTCCTGACATTTGCGCAGGGAAATCCTGTGTAGAGGGAAGTTCAACAAAATACACTTCATTATTAGATGGGATAGATGATGGGTGCTGTGAGGGCTGAGCCTCACATTGATCAAGGAGGTACTTCCTGACCCGTTTCTGCCACCGAAAGAAGGACGTGCGGTTAATGCCATGCATAACACACCATTCCTTCTTGCTCATCCCACTTTTTGCCTGCTCTTCAATCACAGGAATCCATTTCTTTATACGTAGTTCCATTACTCTTGGATCCATAACAAAAGCCTCCTGTCTGATAGTATTTTAGAACAATACTACCAGAATAGGA
>VSNR01000396.1 GCA_009774345.1 Lachnospiraceae bacterium
TAAAATATTGTCATTTATTTTGCCATATTGCAAGAAACTATAAAAAAATGACGGTTCGTATTTTGTATAGATCTGACGAAGTTTGAATAGAAAGGAAGATTTATACGATGATGTGGCATTACATAAGAAAAAGAAAGAGTGAGTGAAATATAAGGGCATAACTTTTCGGCTATGCCCTTACGTTCATCAAGGCTTAATTGATATCATTTTTCAATGCTTCGATTTCTGTTATCGATAAATTGGTTGATTCTGCAATAATATTGATATCAACACCTAACGAGAGGAGTTTACGCGCTGTGTTCTTGATGCCGCGTTTCTCACCGCGTTTTTCGCCGCGTTGTTCACCACGCAGCTCTGCTTCGTACATACCTTGGTTATAATCTAAGATAGCTTTTTCACGGGCTTCGTATTCGAGACGTTTCTGTTCGTCTTGGCTGATGATCTGTAATTGGTCATAAGCGCTTTGGATATAGGGGTCTTTTTCAGCGATCATGTTAAATTCCTCCGTTTCTTCGGCATTGATAAATTTAGCCCACAGCTCAACACGGCTGCTGTTTTCTTGGAGCTTTGTGGGAAGCTTTGGCAGTTCTATGACGTGAAATTCCATCTTATCTGTGTACTTGAAGTGGTTTGTATCCTCTAAAATATGGAAACAGGAGTAAAAATTCGTATGCTCTTCAAACAAAATAAAGTCAAGAATGCTGATACTTACACATTTTTTAAACACGTTGTATTTCTGTCCCGGCTTGATCTGGTCGGTATACATTTTGGAAGCATAGAACAGGGAGCGGTCAGACCATACCAGTAATTCAGAGAGCTGGATTTCAGTGTCAATCTCTGTGTCGTCATTCATGAGAATCCGAACATCAAGGATGCCAAGCTTGTCGTCAGCATGTGTCTGGCGCAGGTAAGGGTTGAGTATGCGGGTTGATTTGATGTCCGCCGGGTCCAGCTTCAGGACGGCAGCCAGAAAACCGATGCGGGCTTTTTCGTTATTCATCATTGATTACAAAAACCTATTGATATCATAATCAAAGAATGATATTTTGGTATCAACGGTTATATTTCGGTTGGTGATTGGACTGTACCAGATATCGTGATCGCCTTTTCCGCGTCTCACAAAAGTACAGCCATTTTGCAGCATGATTTTTCGCACTTTCTTTTCATACTCAGCCATTACAAAATCATCCTTTCGTGCCGTTCAGATTTGAATGTCAAAGAAAAGGGCTGCCGTTCAGACGCATTTAGCTCAAGCAGTTCTGGTACTGCGAAGCGAGTACGTTCCAGTAATGCGTCAAATGAACCAGATTCGAGCACAAGTCCCGGTATATCATTGCTTGTGGCTATCCATACATTCGCTTCTGAATCCCATGTAAAATTTATAATATAATTCATGTTTCTACCTCCAATATTTGATTCTTTGGCTCAATGCCATCACGAAGTCATTTTTCATTATATTCAAATTCGCGGCAGATGGATTGAATCATTTCAAGGGTTAGGTTTCGGGCGTTTCTTATTTCCTTAACACGCTCATTTACCGTCATTCTTTCACATCTATAGATAAAGGATAACACTTGATAATTTGTACGTCAATCAAAAAGTTCCATTAAGGAACAAAAGTATGTTAACAACAAAAGAACGGCAGCAGGAGGCAGAGAAAGTCTTTGCGACGTATATGATATTGCCAGAAAAACGGAAACGCATCTTTTTCAGTTGTGCAAGTGCTTTTTGATGAATTTCAGATAAAGCCTTGTCACGGTTATTTGGCTCAGTGGTTGCAAATGTCTCTTTGTAAGTTTTGGTTTGAGAGCTATATTCAACTGTAAAGACGTTCGACAGACCAAATTTTAACCGCATGATTGCGGAGATTGAAGTTGGAAACGTGGCTACGGTGTCAAGGTTGGGGCGTGATTATCTGAAAGTCGGCTACTATACGAAAATCTTTTTCGTGGAGCGTGACGTTAGATATATCGCAATCAATGACGGAGTAGACAGCGCAAAAGGCGACAACGATTTTACCCCGTTCCGCAACCTGCTCAAGAACACGAGGCATTTGGGAGGGGTAAACTGCTAATTTCTCTCCAATTCGACAAATCCGTGTGCAACAATCAAATATCGCTGCTGTTACAGAATGTTTTCGTCTGGCTGCTGATGCGGTCAGGTGCTTTTTTTGCCCGATCACACCAGCCCAACAAAGCGGTAGTAAATTTTAATGTCCTGGTGTCTTTGGCCGTCTATGACGGTTCGTTCTCCAACTTCAATTCGGTCAATCAGTTCCTCAATGATTTCCCGGTTCAGTTCCTGCAAGTCCAGATACTGCCGTATGGTTCCGGCCCACTGGTGGATATTGGCGATGTCCTGCTGGGCTTTCCGTTCCCCGGCTAACAGGCTGTCTAGGCGTTCCGATTTCTGGATGCGTTCCTGCTCGTTCTTTTGAATCAGAACCGAGAAGGAATCGCCGCTGATTGCCCCGCTTACCTTATCTTCATAAAGTTTTGCGGTGATCTGTTCCAGTTCCTCCAAACGCCGCCGCAAACGGCTGATTTCCTGCCGGCAGTCCTCTTGTTGCGCGGCGCTTGCGGATTGGATGTGCTGTTTCAGCTTATCCAGTACAGCGGCTTCATCGGCTGCAACCGCTTTTCCATGCGCCCGGATTTCACTCAGCACCAGGTTTTTCAAGCTGATCTCAAAAATCCGGTGCCAGGAGCAGATGCTGTGTCCGGTAGTGGCAAACCGGGAGCAGAAATAAGAAGTATAGTGCTTGACAGTGCCATTTTTCCGGCGCTGTGTTTCGCGGGCGGCAACCAGAGGATGCCCGCAGTCCGCGCAGACCAGCTTTCCGGTAAACAGAGATGCTTGGGGCGGCGTATTGTTAGCGGAAATCTGTTTCGCCGCCTGATTGATTTTCTGGACAGCCTCCCACAGCTCCGGCCCGATAATCGCCTCGTGCGCGCCCTCATGGGAAATCCATTCCGATTCCGGTTTCCTTATCATGGTCTTATCCTTATAGGAATGGGAACCGGTGCAGTTCTGTGTGAGCGTACCGGCATAAACATCATCGTTCAGAAGGCTTCGGACGGTTGCGTAAGCCCACAGCCGCGAATACTTGCAGCTGCCATTTCCGTAATGGACCGCCCAGTACCAGCGGGGAGGGAGAATCCCTTTCTCATTCAGGGCGGCGGCGATTTTCCCATAGGCCATGCCGGACTGACGCATCTGGAATATCTGCCGCACAACAGCGGCGGATTCCCCGTCAATGACCAGCTTGTGTCTGTCCTCCTCGCTCTTGCGGTATCCGTAGGGAGCGTAGGCGGCAAGATACTGGCCGCTTTTCTTCTTGGCATGAAGCACCGACTTGACCTTGCTGGACAGGTCCTTGAGATGGTAGTCATTCATCAGACTGCGGAAGTGCAGCATATCGGTGTTGTCCCCCTCGCTGTCCAGGCAGTCCAGAACCGATACGAACCGGCATCCGAGGGAGGGGAAAATGACGTCCGTATAACGGCCCACCTCCACAAAATCCCTGCCTAAACGGGAAAGGTCCTTTACCAGAATCAGGTTGATCAGGCC
>VSNR01000397.1 GCA_009774345.1 Lachnospiraceae bacterium
CTGGCATCGGAGAGTTTTGTGAGCCTGCCTCTGCGGTCATAGGTATAGTCTGTCCTTGCGCCCTCCTGGTCTGTGACGGCTGACAGTCTGCCGGATGCCGTGTATTCCATTGTGATGCCTGCGCCGTTTTTGTCCGCCGCTGTTATCATTCTGTCCATGGCATCATAGGTATACGTCCAGCTATTGCCGTTGGCATCGGTGTACTTTGTCATATTGCCCGCCGCATCGTATTCATAGATGCTGCTGTGGTCTGCCTCGTCTGTGATTTTGGTAATTCTGTTCAGGCAGTCGTATGTATACTGCTTTGCGCCGCCTGCGGGATTGGTCTCTTTGACTAAATTTCCGCTGCCGTCATATTCATATACCGTCTTACCGCCGCCTGCGTCGGTCACAGCGGTGAGCATTCCTCTCGCGTCATAGTCGTATGTGACACTGTTTTCCGCCGCGTCAGTCACTTTTGTCACGCGGTTGTTGGCATCATATTCATACGCAGTTTTATGCCCGAGCGCATCCTCGACCGCAAGACAGTTTCCATTTTTGTCATAGGTATATTTTGTGACTGCTCCATTTGGCGCCGTCTCCGCTGTGATGCGTCCTGCGCTGTCATATGCGTAAGTGGTCCGGTTCTTTTCTTTATCTTCATAGGTGGTGAGTCTGTCGTCTCCGTCATAGCCAGCAGTCTCTGTATGTCCGCAGGAATCCTCGACAGAGGTGAGCCTGCCCAGTGCGTCGTAGGCAAATTTTACCGTCTCTTCCTCTCTTGTGATGGCGGTCAGTCTGTCCTCTTTGTCATAGCTGTATGCTGTGACAATGCCTTCCTCGTCGGTCATCGTCAACGTATTGCCATTACCGTCATAGGTGTATGCCACGGTATTATCCAGCGCATCCGTCACTTTTGTGACATTGCCTGCATGGTCATATGCATACGCCGTTTCGCGTCCTTTTTCGTCGGTGATGGCTGTCACCTGTCCCATGATGTCATATGCATAGCGGATTTCCCCACCTGCCGCGTTTCTGACTACGGTAAGCCTGTCCGCATCGTCAAAGGTATAGCTGGTTGTATTGCCGTTTTTATCGGTGTAGGAGGTCACACTGCCCCACTGGTTCCGCTGGCAGGTCTCCTGATATCCCAGCGCATCTTTCTCGGACTTTAGATTTCCCTCCTCATCATAAGTAAAGGTGTGCACTGCACCCATCGCGTCTGTGACGGATGTGAGCTGTCCTGCCTCATTGTAGGCAAACTGCTGCTTATGCCCCATTCTGTCCGTAATGCTGGTACAGCTGCCGTTTGCATCATAGCTGTAGAGCACCTGTCCGTCTGCGTCGGTCACACTCAGCAGGCTTCCTTCTTTCGTGTAAGTGTATGCTGTCGCACTGCCTGTAGGAGAAGTATAGGAAATGAGCCGCCCTGCCGCATCGTGCTCGTACTGGTATCTGTTGCCCAGGCAGTCCTGCGCTTCCTGTAAATGATTTCTGCTGTCATAGGTATACTGCCACTTGGAACCATTTTTGTCCGTAAAGGCTGTGAGGTTATCCTTTTCATCATACTCATAGCGGCTGGTATTGCCGTTTTCATCCGTTACGGAGGTTATGTTATTTCTGGCATCATACGTGTAGAACGCTGCCGTCTTGTCCCGGTTCTCGACACGCGTCGGCTGGTTTAGCTGGTTATAGCTTACCTTTTCTGTCGTCTTGTCGGGATAGGTGATGCTGTCCATGCGCCCGCAGCTGTCATAAGTCATCTTTGTGACATTGCCCAATACATCTGTCTGCTCTATGATTCTGCCGTAACTGTCAAACCTGTTATGGATTCCGGTCTTGGCATTGCTGATGTCTGTGACATTGCCGTCTGCATCGTAGGTGTATTTTGTGAAATATTTATCCCCTGTATGGAACGTAGTCTCCCGATTCGCCTCATCATAGTCAACGCTGCACTCGCTCCTGCCAGCCAGAACCTGTCTGACGACGCGCTGTTTCTGGTCGTACGTGTTGGTCAGATAACCCGCACCGTTAAAGTCTGTGATGGTCAGCAGATTACCCGATGCATCGTAGGTGAAGCTGATGCTGTGATTCTCCGCATTTCTGATCGCTGCCAGACAGCCGTCCTTGTACAGCAGCGTCACTGTATTTCCGGTCTCGTCTGTCACTTTTGCGAGAACTCCATTCTGGTATGTAAATGTCAGTTTCCCGCCATGTCTGCCAGTGATGTTAATAACTTCATGAGCTGTCACAGATTCAACCTCACCTGCTGTCGTAAAATCACCCATTTTCCTGTCACACAA
>VSNR01000004.1 GCA_009774345.1 Lachnospiraceae bacterium
AATATTACTAATCGGTCGAAGGCTTATCCTGAGAGGTATAGGGAGAATGTTGGAAAGATGTCAGACAGAAAGATAGAGAAGAGATTCATTTTTGTGTTCGGTTTTGAGGGAATACTCTCAGTATAATGTTCGTTGCAGAGTTTTGGAAAAGCGAAGCTTTTCTGATGGCTTTGCGGAGCAAAGACATTTTCCTCGATAGCTCAATGGTAGAGCACTCGGCTGTTAACCGAGTTGTTGTAGGTTCGAGCCCTACTCGGGGAGTTTCTAAATTTGGTATATTTTTTTCTTTTCTGCATATAATAATATTAATAAGGCGACTTAGCCAAGTGGTAAGGCATGGGACTGCAACTCCCTGATCATCGGTTCAAATCCGTTAGTCGCCTTTTGAATCCTCGAATATTTCGGGGATTTTTTCGTATATAGGACAATTTTGCTTGACCGTTGACATCTTCTATGTCGGATTTTATAATATTAGTCAAAGAATATGTCTACTTAAGGAAATCCTGTGAAGCTTGACGGCAAGGAGGTGTGTCTGTTGTCACGCAAGGTGAAATCGGCGTATACCGATTTGGCATAGGGGGAAACATCCATGGGAAAATGGAAGAAAAGAATAGTGAGAAGAATATTATTGGCAGCAGGTGCGGTGTGTCTGTTTTGGGTATTGATAGGGTGGAAAATACCGATTTTCTGGCATATGGAGACATTGCGCTTGCCCGAAGGCTGTAAAACAGTATATCATACCAAAATAAGAATATCCGATGTGTATTGGCTTCATACAAAAGGAGAGAAGGTTATCAAATGTGATAGGGGTTATGAGGCGGCAAAGGCATATATTGAGGAATATAATTCAAAAACTGCGCTGGAATATATTCAGATTTATCCATATGAAGGAATGTCAGATCTTGCAATCTACGATTCGCAATTTGATGAAAAGTTTTGGCAGCAGCCAGATCGGGAGAATTATATTACAATCAGTTATTTACAAAAATGGTAGATTATATAATAAAGGAATAGACAGACAATGCAAAAGATATTGGTAGTGGACGATGCGGAGATCAACCGCGAATTATTGAGGGAGTTTCTGGAAGTGGATTATGTCGTCGAGACGACGGAGAACGGCGAGCAGGCGATGGCGGTGCTGTGTGCGCAGCATGACGAGATCTCGGCGCTTTTATTGGATTTGCACATGCCGCATTCGGACGGTTTTGCAGTCATTGAACAGATGCGAGAGCGCGGGTGGATGGACAGTATTCCAGTGCTCATCATCAGCAGTGAACATGCTGTTGAGGCAGAAAACAAATGTTTTGAATTGGGCGTTTCAGATTTTATTCACAGACCATTTGTAGACTCGATCGTCAAGAACAGGGTCAAAAATACCATCGAGCTTTTTAACTGTAAGAACCAGTTGGAACGCAAGATAGAGAAGCAGTCGGAAGCCTTGCGCAGACAGGAGCAGATTATCAGGATACAGGCGGAACAGCTCAGTACGGCAGAGTCTTTTAACAAGCTGATGATGGAATACCGCTGTGTTATTATGGAAGTGGAGACGAGGTTGAAAGTGCTCAATGCAATGTTCTCTGAGCAGTACAAGAGAAATCCGTTTGAGTCGATCAAGAGCCGTCTGAAAAAACCGGAGAGTATTTATAAAAAGCTCGTGCGCAAAGACTGTCCAGTCACCGTTGAGAATATCAAAGAACATATTGCAGATGTTGCCGGGCTGCGGGTGATCTGTTCCTTTCCAGATGACATCTACCGTCTGGCGGAGCTGCTGCTCAAGCAGGACGATATAATATTATTGAAGAAAAAGGATTATATCAAAAAGCCCAAATCCAACGGCTATCGAAGCCTGCACCTGATCTTGAGCGTGCCCGTTTTTCTACCGGATGAGAAGAAGTACATGAAGGCAGAAGTGCAGTTTCGAACGATCGCGATGGACTTTTGGGGAAGTCTGGAACACAAGCTAAGATACAAGAAAAATATCAACAATACAGAGGAGATTGAGCGGCAGCTAAAAGCGTGCGCGGACTCGATCGAGGAGCTTGATTATCAGATGCAGGAAATACGGGACAAAATAGATAAATCGGAGGTAACAATTGTATGAGGGAAATAATTTGTTTCCATAGTCCAGACGAATGCAATGGGTATCTTAGCAATTGGTATCTGTCAAATTTCTCTGTGGACGGGATTGGATATTCTTCTATGGAGCAGTACATGATGTATCAAAAGGCAGTGCTTTTTAAGGATATGGAGATTGCAGAACAGATCTTAGCGACAGACAATGTAGGAAAAATAAAAGCCCTTGGGCGGGCGGTCAAAAATTATGAGGAGATGTTATGGAATGGAATGCGCCAGATCATCGTATACCGGGGACTTTTGCAGAAGTTTGATGAGAGTGCGGCATTAAAAGACAAGCTGCTGGCAACGCGGAACAGTATTTTGGCGGAGTGTGCAGTTCAGGACAAAATATGGGGAACGGGGCTTTCCATGAAGGATGAACGGCGGTTGGATCTGAAAGAATGGCAGGGACAAAATTTACTTGGATTTTCGCTCATGTATGTGCGTACTGTGTTGAGATAGTGGGGTATTGATACGTATGAAAACAGAAGGTCGTCATATTTCTAATCAAATTACGGAGGGAGTGATCTGGAAACAGCTCCTTTTTTTCTTTTTCCCGATTTTATTCGGAACCTTTTTTCAGCAGCTCTACAATACGACAGATGCTGTGATAGTGGGGAAATTTGTCGGCAAGGAGGCACTGGCGGCGGTGGGGGGACCTGCGGCGACGCTGATCAATCTGCTGATTGGATTTTTCACAGGGCTTTCCTCTGGCGCGACGGTGATTATCGCGCAGTATTATGGCGCAGAAAAGGTGGAGGATGTAAAGAAAACAGTGCATACTGCAATGGCGCTCTCGATCGCCGGCGGCGCAGTGATTATGGTGCTGGGGATACTTTTTTCGGCGGCGGCGCTCAGGGCAATGCATACACCGGAGGAGATTCTTTTGCCCTCCGCAGTGTATATGCGCGTTTATTTTCTGGGGGTCATCCCCTCGCTCATCTACAACATGGGCTCGGGCATTTTGCGCGCGGTGGGGGATTCGAAGCGCCCGCTTTACTTTTTGATTTTGTCGTGTTTTGCCAATATTTTGCTGGATATCCTCTTTGTGACAGTGCTGAAAATGGGGGTGGTCGGTGTGGCGGTGGCAACTGCGCTGTCGCAGGTCATCAGCGCGCTGATGGTACTAATGACACTAATACGAACCAACGATTCCTATCGGCTTTTTGTCCGTGAAATCCGTTTTTCCCCCGTACTTTTGCACAACATTGTCCGCATAGGACTGCCGGCAGGCATTCAGTCCACGATGTACTCGGCATCAAATCTAATTATTCAGTCGAGTATCAATGCCTTTGGAACCGATACGATCGCGGCATGGACCGCCTACGGAAAGGTGGATGGAATCTTCTGGATGATTATGGGGGCGTATGGTGTGTCCATCACGACCTTTGCGGGGCAGAATTTTGGTGCGGGCAAGTATGACCGCATCAGGAAAAGCGTGCGCATCTGCATGGGGATGGCGGCGTTTACAAGTGTGCTTTTGAGTGTGATTGTGCTTGCCGGCGGGCGTGTCTTTTTTGGGTTGTTTACGGATGACCCCAGTGTTGTCTCGATTGGGCTTGGGATGATGCGGGTGATTTCACCGAGTTATATTACATATATCTGCATTGAAATTCTCGGCGGTACGACGCGTGGATGTGGTGATGCCATTCCGCCGATGCTTATGACCTGCGTTGGCATCTGCGTGCTGCGTGTCGTCTGGAATCTGGCAGTGGTGCCGCTGCGGCCGGAAGTTTCAACTGTGGCATTTAGCTATCCACTGACGTGGTCGGTGACTTCGGTGTTATTTGTCATTTATTATCTAAAGGGGAACTGGCTCAAGCGGTGCCGGGGATTAAGGTGAAAGTAACAGACTGTTATCTGGGCTTTATTACACAGGCAATCTCAGCAAATTTTGCACCGCTGAAGGAGAGGAGCTGTCTGCTTGCAGACTGTATTTTTTCCGTGGTGCTGGTGGTGTCGCTTTTGATGCTGAAAGGAATGCGCGGGAAGAAAAACAGCTTGTGATACGTGTGGGGGGAAGGTATAATGGGAGCAGGAAGTTTGAAACGGTTTGGAGGTAGTGTTAAATGGGAAACTATTTAAATCCCGGCAACAGCGGTTTTGCTGTAGTCAGGAATGATATTTACGTAGATAAAACTGGACTGATAGGATTGGTCAATCAGACGATTGACACACCGCGCCGTCTGACCTGTATCAGCAGGCCGCGCCGTTTCGGGAAATCCTTTGCTGCGAAGATGTTGTGTGCCTATTATGATAAGACCTGTGATTCGGCAGGGCTTTTTGATGATTTGGAGATTGCCAGTGATGCTCAATACCAGCGTTACCGGAATCAGTATGATGTAATTTATCTGGATATGACAGAGGTGATCGGGGAAACTTCGGGTGTGGATATTGTATCTTATATGAAAAGAAATATCATTCGGGAGCTGACAGAACAATATCCTAATGTGAACGTTGTAGAGGGATTTGAGGCGACATTGGCAAATGCAGTGGAAACTGTTGGGAATAAATGCATTATGATTATTGATGAGTGGGATGCGCCCATCAGAGAGGGGAGGGGGCGTTTTGATTTTGAGAGAACATATATGGAATTTCTGCGTTCTTTATTTAAAAACAGCGCAATGACAGATAAAATCTTTGCGGCAGTTTATATGACTGGTATTTTGCCTGTCAAAAAGGATGGTTCTCAGTCTGCTATATCAGATTTCAAGGAGTTTACAATGGTCAAGCCAAGGCAGTTTGGGAAATACGCAGGATTTACGGAGGATGAAGTCAGAATGCTCTGCCGAGAGTATAACCGCGATTTTGACAAAATGAAACGATGGTATGATGGGTATGCATTCCGAGATATTGCGTCTGTCTATAATCCTAATTCGGTTATGGAGGCAATTCGCAATGATGATTTTGATTCCTACTGGACGCAGACTTCCGCGGCGGAGAGTCTGATGGGATATATCAATCTTGACTTTGACGGGCTGGGAAAGACGGTAACAGAGTTGGCTGGCGGTGTAGAGATCAAGGTGGACACCAATGGTTTTGCAAATGACTTGGTAACATTTCGGGACAGGGATGATGTGCTGACCCTGCTGATTCATCTGGGATATCTGACTTATGATGAGATCACACAGACGATTCATATTCCCAATGAAGAGATACGCATGGAATTTGCAAAAGCAGTCCGACAAGGAAAACGGGATGATATAATACGGCGGGTACGGGAGAGTGAACAACTGATTGCGGATACTGTCCATGGAAACGAGGAGGCGGTTGGAAGGCAGATTGAAAAGATTCACGAGGAAGAATCTCCGCTGTATTATAACAATGAACAGGCGCTGCGGAGTGTGATTAAGCGAGCTTATTTTAGCTATGGTGATGAGTACATGATGTTTGAGGAACTGCCAGCAGGTGCGGGCTATGCGGATATTGTCTATCTTCCAAGGAAAGATTCGTTATTTCCAGTTTTGGTGATTGAGTTAAAATGGAATCAGTCAGCAGACAGTGCGATAGAGCAGATTCGCAGCAGGAGGTATCCAGAGGCAGTCAGCAGATATGGCAGTGATATTCTCTTGGTGGGAATCAGTTATAATAAGGATGCGCCGGCAGGACAGAGACGGCATCAGTGCAGGATTGAGCATTATATAGAAGGTACTAAAAGTGAGTGAAAGGAGAGCGGCTGGAAAATGAACGAAATCAACAGAGACGACATGCTGGAGCTGACGAGGCGCATGACGCCAAAACGCAACTGCTTCTCGCGGATTGCGGGGGCGTATTTTGACGAGGAGGGATTGATTGACGGTACATTCAACCGCCATTTTCTGAAGCTGCCGCAGAAGGACATTGACGCCAATCTAAAACTTGCAAAGACGGTGCCGTTTGCACAGACCAATAAAAACCTGCGGTATTATCCTTTTGCAAAGGAGGACGAAAAAGCAGGACACACATGGCAGGTGCTGATGGGCCTCAAGGACTGTGAGTTAAAAAATGATGCGCTGCTTGAGTTATTTTATGAGTTTATCGGAGAAAAGTATGACTCGGCAAAACCCTATGCAGTGCGCATATTATATGGCAGCTACGATGTTCCGATAAAGGCAAAGGACAAGGAAAACCTGTGGGAATCCGAGGAGGTCTACAAATTTATCATAGGTACATTCAGTCCGCTGCTCGGTGACTATGAGGCAGGCGATCCTGAGTGCGGCTTCCTGTTTCCGGCATTTATGGACAGAAGCGCCGATATACACGGCGTTTTGGTGTATCAGGCGGATGCGGGGAAGCCGCACAGGGAACTTGTGGAACAGATTTTATTTCATGGATGAGGGGAAGTTATCCTGCCATATAGAGCCCGTCAAACACGTCCATCACATTTTTTTGCAGTTCGACGACCTTGAAATTGTCGAGATGTACCCAGCCTTGCTGCCCGTTCTCTGTCTCCACAAGCACCCAGTTCCAGTCGGCGGAGGTCTGTAAGAAGCGGACGTTTTGCGGTTGTATGGTAAAGGTGTCATCGGCGTTGACAGCAGTGTGAAGGGGCAGTTCCTCATATAATTCTACCCAATTCCTGCTGATAAAGTCGTATACGTCCTGCGGAATTTCTTCCAGCAGTCCATTTTGACCGATCTGCCAGCGCATTGTTATCCAATCGGTCTGCATAATCTCTTTGAGGATAGAGCCTGTGATGATGCCGTCGGAGGAAATTTCACACCGGCGGATATCGCGGGCAAAACCACCGATTTCAGTGATGTTATTTTTTTGAAATTGATAAAAATGCGTGTATGGGTCGGCGCTTGGACCATCTTCGTAGAGTACCAGCAGGATATGCTGTCCGTCAAGGCTGAGTCCCCAGAGGATATTTGCCACATTGTCGCCAAATCCTTCCAGCTCTGCGCTGCCGATTTGCAGTTGGTAGTATGCCAGTGGGTCATCTTCTCGATAGTACTGCACAGCGTCAGGAGAAGCGGATGGCGAGAGCGTTATTTTCTCTATGTCACCGTCACCATCCATATCCAGATAAGCGATATTCTGATCGCGGACTCTGTTGGAGAGATTGACCAGTGTGCCAGTATTTTGTAAGATGGACTTCGTGATGCCAAGTCCATACTGCTGTTGTTCGGCTTCTGACAGCTGTGTGATGTTTTTATGGTTGAATACAGTGTCTTTGTCGGTGTAGAGCATGAAGGTGTCAATGGCGTCAGGAAAACTATAATAGATCTTTATGATGCCATCATCAATCAAAAAGTCTGAAATGAGGGCATTTTCCCGCACCATTGAGAGATCGCCGGTATCGAGGGAGGCTAAATCAATATAGCGGATGGTATTGTCTGCCCAGTCGAGTGCGTTCTCGGTGTATGTATTGTCTGTTATAAAATATAGTTTTTCTTCAAATACAGTCATGTGTAAGGATGTTCCTGCAAATCCTGCGTAAATCTGTTCGGCGGCAGAATCGTTTTGTGCCTTGCGGAAAATACCGTTGTCGCCTGCCTGGTAAGTGATTCCATTGTATTCATGTTCCTCATAAATTTCTGTGTTTTGGGGAACTATCGATTTGTTTAGGGCTGATGTGATTTCTGTCGGCGCGGCGGATTGATTGGCTGTCTGGTCTGTCAAGGACAGTTCTGTACTGATGGACGATAGTGTAGTGTCATCTGGTGGCGGACTTAAGGCGGTTTGGGTGCCAGGATTAGTGTTGGAGGGATCTGTGGCGGAGTCCGCCGGCGTGGTGAGAAAGATGACGCAGCCGGCAGCAGCGAGCAGGGCAGTCAGTACAGAGACGGCGGCAAGCGGTTTTTTGTAGGCGAGAATCCGTTTGATTCTGCCTTTGATGTTGTTTTCGCCAAAGGAAACGGGCGTGGGAAGATTCCATTTTTGACGCCAGTTTTTGGAGGCAGACAATGCCAGCAGGGACTCGCTGTAGTCCGCTTTTTTGTCCTCGCCGAGACGTGCAAGCACCCTTTCATCGCACGCCTTTTCCAGTTCTCCCTGAAATATTTTGTACATAAACCATAGAAAAGGATTGAACCAGTGTATGCTGATCACGACAAAGGACACCATTTTCCAGACGGGATCAAGATAGCGGATGTGCATTTTTTCATGAAGCAGAATGTGCTCTTTTTGCTGGTCTGTCAGCGCTGGAATCAGATAAATCTGTGGTCTGAGAATGCCTGTCACGCAGGGAGAGGGCACAGCGTCCGTCTCATAGATGCCTTTGCTCAGGCGGATGGAGAAACGAAGGCGGTATTTCAGCCGCAGGTAAGAGCATACTGCCCAGAGCCACAGGGCTGCTATTCCGGCAAGCCATACGCGTGAGCCAATGGTTAAGAACAGTTCATAGGAAGTTTTTGCTGGTGCGATACTGCCGTTAGCGCGCTCGTAATAGTATGCTATTTTGCCGCCTTCTGTGCTGGCAGTGACGGGGCTTCCGACGGAGACGGCAAGTTCATACTCATGGCTTCCCTCGATGGCAGTCTTGTAGTTTCCACTGTATGTGCCATCACTGTTGAGTGCATTTTCAAGCTGCGCTGGCAAGTCTGCGGCATTGCCGAGCTGGAGAAGGCTTAATGTGGAGGAGACAGACAGCGGCAGGATTAAACGCAGCGCCACGAGTCCCCAGAGGATCATGGCGATCCATCGCGGTGTCCGTGTGTAGTTGATGAGTGCACAGATGAGGATGACACCGCATCCTATAGAGCCATAAAAGCTTAGGTGCAGTACTTGTATAAAGAGTTCTTCTGGCAACATGTTCAATCACGCTCCTTTTTTTGGCGGCTTTTGTCGATTAAGCGCTGGATTTCGTCTGCTTCCCTGTCACTTAGGGTTTTTCCTTTGGTGAAGGCGGCGATAAAGGCGGGCAGGGAGCCGCCGAAGGTGTCAGCGACAAACTGCTCACTCTGTCGTTTGTGAAATTCTTCTTTGGGCATCAGCACAATCACGGTGCCGCTGTCATTCTGGAAAATGCCGCGCTGGCAGAGGCGCTTTAACATGGTGTAAGTTGTCGTGCGCTTCCATCCGAAGGCCTCCTGACAGGCTTTTACCAAGTCTCCTGTGCTGATGGGCGCTGATGCCCAGATCATTTCTGCGAATCGTCCTTCCATGACGCCTAATTTGTTTTCATCCATTGTTTTCATTCTCCTTTTTGTTTTTCTTCATTTGGTGTAGTATTTGGGATTTAGTTTCTGTTTTGTTTCATTTCAATTCGATTCATTTGGTGTTCACTGTTTATGTCTAAAGTTATTAGACAATTATAGTCTAATACTGTTAGACATATTTGTCAAGGGTGTTCTTTTAGGCATAAGATCCCAAAAGGACCGGAATACAGAATTTGTTACTATTCACTCCGTGCCAGTAACGAGTAAAAATCCATGCAAAATTTGCTTCGCAAATGGATTTTTACTTGAGAGCTATACGTTTTCTCACGGACTTAGCAGTAAATGCTAAGTCCTGTCTGAACAGTAACCAGAATTTCCACATAAAATAAGATAATGGTTGAAAGAATTGCATTTTCACGCGCACAGTGATACAATGAGGGGCAGGATAAAAAATGAAGATTTAATATGAAGATCAAAGGGAGGAGCAAGAGTATGGTTTCACAGAAGTATAAAGAGCTGCTTGGCGCGAAGTCGGTCATTCGTCAGATGTCAGAGTGGGCAGCAGGACGGGCAAAAGAGATTGGGATGGAGAATGTGTTTGATTTCAGCCTTGGCAATCCGTCTGTGGCGGTGCCGCAGGCATTTACGGACAAGATGATAGAGCTGTTGCAGACGCGCGACACGATGGAGCTTCACGGCTACAGCCAGTCGCAGGGGATTCCTGCTGTCCGCGCCAAGTTTGCAGCGTATCTAAACCGGACGTATGGCATGGCGTACACGGCGGAGCATCTATTCATGACGACGGGCGCTGCGGGGGCGGTTGCGCACGCGGTGCGGGCGGTCACACAGCCGGGGGATGAGGTGATCACGTTTGCACCGTATTTCCCAGAGTACAATCACTATGTCAATCAGACGGGCGCAGTGTTAAAGGTGGTGCCGGCTGACACGAGACAGTTTCAGATAAATTTCGAGGAATTAGAAAAGCTGCTGAATCCAAAGACAATGGCGCTGCTTGTCAACACGCCGAACAATCCGTCTGGCACCGTGTATTCGACAGAGACCATCAAGAGGCTTGCACAGCTCCTTGAGGCGAAGCAGCAAGAGTATGGGCATGATATTTTTCTGATTTCGGACGAGCCGTACCGGGATATTATCTTTGAGGGTGTGGATGCGCCGTATGTTTCAAAGTATTATGACAATTCCCTCTCGTGCTATTCGTTTGCAAAATCGCTGTCCATACCGGGTGAGCGTCTTGGATATATTGCAGCCAATCCCAACTGTACGGACAGTGAACTGATCTCACCGATGTGTGCACAGATTTCAAGGGGAATTGGTCATAACTGCCCGCCTTCCATCATACAGATAGCAGTGGCAGAGGTTTTGGGGCTGACCTCCGACCTGTCAGTCTATGAGACGAATATGAAGCTGATCTATGATGAGCTTGTGCAGCTTGGATTTGAGGTTGTGAAGCCGGGCGGGACATTCTATATCTTTCCAAAAGCGCTTGAGGGGGACGCGGTGGCATTCTGTAAGAAGGCGATGAAGTATGATCTGGTGCTTGTGCCGGGTGATACGTTTGGCTGTCCGGGGTATTTTCGGATGGCATACTGCATTGAGACGGAGAAGGTGCGCCGCGCGATGCCCGCAATGCGCAGATTTGTCGAGCTTGAATATAACATGAAGAGAATTTCTAAGCCTGCAAAAGACGCAGACTAAGAAATTCTAAAACTTCATGTTTGTAAACCCATTTTTCATGACAGGGAAGCGTGCGTTTTTGACAGACGCTTGGGGAGGAAATTATGGTTGAATGTGGTCTGGTGCTTGAGGGCGGCGGGATGAAGGGGATGTATACTGCCGGCGTTCTTGAGTATTTTATGGAGAAAAATTTATATTTTCAGAATTGCTATGGTGTCTCGGCGGGAGCGTGCCACCTGTGCAGTTATATTTCAAAACAGAAAAAGCGCGCTTACAGAGTGGCGTTAAATTATTTAAAAGATAAGAATTATTGCAGCCTCCACAGTCTTTTGACGACGGGGGATTTGTTCAATGCCGATCTGTGTTATAACCAGATTCCAAATAAGCTGGACCCGTATGACTACAAGACGGCTGCAAAATATGAGGGAAATGCCTATGCGGTGGTGACAAATATCCGCACAGGACAGCCAGAGTACATGCCGATGCGGGAGATGTACAGGGACACGATTGCAGTGCGGGCGTCCGCGTCGCTGCCGCTGGTGTCCAGAAATGTAAAAATCGGCAATGAATACTATCTCGATGGCGGCATTGCCGATGCAGTTCCGATTCGCAGAGCGATTGCGGACGGAAATGAGAAAAATGTGGTCATACTCACAAAGGAAGTAGGATATGTCCGCAGGCAGGCTTCGCCGGCGATGCTGAAGATGATAAAACTCAAGTATGCCAAATACCCCAAAATCTATGAGCTGACAGCGGACCGTTATGTGCGCTACAATGAGACGTTACAGTTTCTTGAGGAGGAGGAAAAGGCAGGCAGGGCATTTGTGATCCGCCCCCGGTATGCGAATGATATTGGCAGGATTGAGAAGGACAGACAAAAGCTTGAAGCCTTGTACCGGTTAGGATATCAGGATGCGAAAAAGCATTATGGAGAACTGGTGGCATTTTTGAAAAAAGAAAAGGAGTTATAAGGTATGATAGAACTTCTAAAAGCGATCCTGTTTGGCATCGTTGAGGGAATCACAGAGTGGCTTCCTGTCAGCAGTACGGGGCATATGATTATTTTGGATGAATTTATCAAACTGGATTGTACCCCGGAATTTTTGGAGATGTTTTTGGTCGTGATACAGCTCGGGGCGATACTGGCGGTTGTCATTCTGTTCTGGAATAAGATCTTTCCGTTTCAGTTTAGAGACAAAGATAAGCCGGTGATTGAGATGGATAAGATCATGCTCTGGCTCAAGATCGTCGTGGCATGTATTCCGGCGGCGGTTGTGGGGATTTTGTTTGATGATGTGTTTGAGGCATTGTTTTATCATGCCAGTTGTGTAGCGCTTGCATTGATTGTATTTGGTGTGGCATTCATCATCGTGGAGCGGCGCAACAAAGGGAGACGCGCGAAGGTCAGAAAACTTGACGACATCACGTTTCAGACAGCGTTTATCATCGGAATCTTTCAGTTAATTGCGGCGGTTTTCCCGGGAACATCGCGCTCGGGCGCCACGATTGTCGGTGCGCTGCTCATCGGCGTGTCGAGAAGTGTGGCAGCGGAGTTTACATTTTTTCTGGCGATCCCAGTGATGTTTGGCGCGAGCCTGTTAAAGCTGGTAAAATTTGGCTTGTCGTTTACAACGCTCGAGGCTGGTGTGTTGATCATTGGAATGCTGGTATCGTTTTTTGTATCAGTCTTTGTCATCAAGTTTTTGATGGACTATATCAAAAAACATGATTTTCAGGTATTTGGATGGTATCGGATTGTGCTTGGCATTCTGGTTCTCGTGCTTGGTGCTGTCGGTGTCATATCCGTATAAATATGCCAGCCCCCGTCAGCAAAGCTGACGGGGGCTGGTTTTAATTTTTCTGTACTGGAACCCACAGTTCACAGAATAGATTTTTTTCTCCGCGCTCATAGTAGATCTCATAGTCGGTTTTTTCTGTCTGAGTATAGCCCGTCTGAGGCACAAATTCTTTGTAAAATTTACTCCACATCTCGCCAAGACAGTCACCGTCGGTGCCAAAGCATTTGAATACAGCGTAATCTGCTGGTTGGGTTTCCCACAGGGTAAAACCATTTGCTAATAACGCATCTAGTTCGGTGACATTGGTATTTTCATCGCGCACAATGCCTATACCATAATCGAAGTGGGTTTCGTTGTTTTTGGCAGGACTGCACAGACCGTACAAGTCCCGTTTTCCCTCAGGGCGAAGGGATCTCAGATGTTCGATCAGATGATTTGTGTCGCATTCTGTCCAAAAATCGGGAATACTGTGATCGTTGTCGTCATTGATGATTTCATTTGGAAATGCCCTGACTACTGCAATAAACTGTTGACGTTCCCTGTGTTCCATTCTGTAATCCATAATATTACCACCTTCCAATATAATTTTTATTACAAGAGGGCTGAACAGATGAAGCTTGGCGCCTTTTTGTTTCACCTGTTTTGGTGTGGAACCATGAAACCGTGAAAAGGCTTTTGAGAAACTTTCAGGAGATTCATAGCCGTACTTATATGCGGCATCTGTCACAGACAGATTTGTTGTCTGTAACTCCTGTGCTGCCAGTGTGAGGCGTCGGCTTCGAAGATACTCATTGGCGGTCATACCAGTGATAAAGCTGAATGTCCGATGAAAGTTGTAGCCTGACATATGAACGCTTTTGGCAACATCCATATAATTGATATTCTCATAAATATGTTCTTCCATATAGGATATTGCCTGTTGAATAAGCTGTATCGACATCTATTTGTTCCTCCTTCTTGTGTAGGAGACGAATAAAATTACTTGTGACAGGTTATTGTCAACAGTAATTTATATTTAGCTCCTAAGTTTATTATAGTGTATGGCTTCCCAAAAATCCTGTCCACGTTTGCACCAGTTTGTTCCTGAAAATTCTGATAAAAACAGAGGAGGCGGCAGCTCATATGAGTTACGACCTCCTCTGAATTATCTGTATATGATATTTTTGATGGTACTATATGCCAGACCATACTGCTCCGAAAGCAGATCTACAGAACAGCCTTCTTGAAAGAGTTTTCGAATTTCTTTGTTGCGCTCTTCATAAAAAAGCCGTGAACCATTGGCGGTGCCCCATTCTTTTTTGGCTGAGACTTTTGGAATATAGAGAAGTTCCCCGTCAACATATGACTGTAGTTCTTTTAATAATGTTTCTGGCAGGACTTCTGCTGCATTGATGTATTTCATCTTAGTGCTCCTTATTTATTGACCCACGCAGAGGAATCCCCTGCTTGATTCGCTGCATAAATAAAGTGCAGATACAGCAGAACATATAAAGTTACTGTAAAATGGTTTTGAGTTTGTGGTCATGCCCATACAGAGTACTATATGTCTGCTGTTCTGCATGGGCTAAAAGGCTTTTGGCTCCGTTTTGGTAAAGTGCTTGCCAGGTTCTTCTTCGCATTATAGATCACTCCTTTCTGATGAAAAATTAGAGCTGAAATTTAGATACCTGATTTCTCAGCATCACTGCCTGTTCAGACATTCGTTCGCTTACCGCGGCGGAATCCCTGACAACATCTCCATTGCTTTTGACGACATTTGATATGCGTTCTAGCTCTTGCGAAATCTGGTCTATGGCACTGGATTGATCGCCGGCAGATTGAAAAATGGAGGATACGGCATCAGATACGCTCTCTGCGCTTGCGACAACTTCCTGAAGCGCTTGATTGGTAAGATCTGAAATCTGGGTGCCGGTTTCAACTGCTGCAACCGCTTCGCGTATTAAAGCAGTCGTGTTTCTGGCGGCTTCTGCGGACTGTCCTGCAAGGATTCTCACCTCGTCAGCTACGACAGCAAACCCTTTACCTGCTTCTCCGGTCGTCTGCTCTGCTGCGCCGTGTGACATGGCATCAGCTCTTGACAGTACTTGTTCTGCTTCTGTATTTACCTGATTCGATACTGAGGAGATCTCCTTTAATACTTTTGTTAATTTGGAGCGGATTGTCTGTAGGCTGCCTGTCAGCATGTTCAGATCTCCAATATAATAGGTCTCATTTTTTTTGACATCTACTGTCAGATTACCATCTGCAATTTCACTCAGGATTCTCTCGATGTCTTCAAAAGCGGCTTTTAAATGGCGGCATACATTGTGGGTGGCGTCTGCGATCATGCCGATCTCGTCTTTTCTGCCATAAAACGATTCCAGTCCTGTATCCGCAGTGAGATTGAATTTGCTCAGTTCCGAAATGGCATTTTCTACGATCATTAATTCTCTGCCAGTTTTGCTTAAAATGATACGTGTTGCATAGAGGAGCAAAGCAGCGACCACTGCACAGGCAATGCCCATCAAAATGCCCACAATAATAACAGAGCTGTATACTTTGGAGGAATCAGCCTGAACCATAAAAATCCATTCTCTGTCTGGGAGATATTTATAGACGGCGAGTTGTTTCCTGCCCTTCTCATTGCGGTAAGTGTACATTACTGGCTTAGTGTCGTTTGTCTTTTGCGCCTGCGCTATGATTGCCAAATGTCCTTTTTCTTTGACTTGCGTATTTAATAAAGACTCATCAACATGATACAGATAGACGCCTGTATGTGCATTCATAAATACGTAATTATTTTCAGGAAGATTTTTAAGTTCCAAATCTAACAGAGCATCCATGAGTCTGTCTGCATAGACACCGGCGCCCACAAATCCTATGCATGTCGAACCATCATAGATCGGACAATAGATCGAGATGACCATATTTCCAGTTCCCGGTGACTGCATGATACCTAAGTTGGTCAGGTCCTTCGTCGCCAGGATAGTGTTGCGGAAAGTTTCGGCATCTTCTCCTTTGCGTGTCGTAATGCCGATTGCTTCTTTGGCAGTGTGGGTGAGTACATAAGTATTGGTATCTGCGATATAGAGCCCTTCAAAGATTCCTTTTATATTCGAGAAATCTACGGTATATTGCTGAGCTCTGCGAAGCAGTTCAGGATCATCTGGATTTTTCAGCAGATGCTTTACCTCACCGCTTAGAGCAAATGCTTTCAAGTATTCTTCGGCAGATGTCACATAATCGTCTATGATGACAGCTCTGGATTCCACGGCATTCATCATTTGGCTTGTAATATCATTTCGGACGATGGATGTTGTGCTGAATGAGATCACAAGCCAGAGCAGCAGCATGCCAGCCAGGGTAATTTTGGTAGTGAGAATACTGATTTTTGCGGCGAGTTTTTTATTTTCCATAAAGTGTAGTTCCTTTCCATAGTATCTTTTGAAAATTGTGAAATATACACTAAAAAAGTGATAAATCTCTTTGATTTTTAACATATTTGTCACAGATTTTCAATATATTGGAAAGAAATTGTCATGTTTGTTTTTCAAACACAGGTTACATTTTTAGACAGCTTTAGTGGAAATGCTGTTCGTTTAATTCAAATTTTTGAACCATTTTATTTAGGAGATCTGCCTGTGTTGCAAGTTCATCAGAGGTTGCAGAAGTCTCTTGAGATGCTGCGGAATTGTCCTGTATACCGCGGGCTATCTCATCAATACCGATACGCAGTTGTTCCATGCTTTCTGCCTGAATCGCCGAATTTCGGGCAGTATTTTTGATCATTTCATTTACATGGTCAACAGCGCTTACGGATTCTTTGAGCGCAGTCATGGCATCTGTGGCAATGTTGTTACCCTTGCTGATTTCCTCCATGGAAAGCTCGATCAGATTTCTGGTAGAACTTGCTGCTTTTGCACTCTCTAGTGCGAGCTTTCCGATTTCATCTGCCACGACGGCAAAGCCTTTTCCGGCTTCTCCAGCGCGGGCTGCTTCTATAGAGGCATTTAATGATAACAGGTTCGTCTGATCTGCAATTTCTTCTATGGTCTGAATGATGCCAACGACCTGTTGGGAGGTCTGTCGAATTTCCTCCATTGCATCCATCATCATTGTCATTTTTTCTTGATTCTGTTCAATCATGGCTGTCACTTTGGCAGTCTCCTTTGCGGATGCCTCGGCATCACGGTGGCTTTCTTCCACATGATCTGCAACACTGTTGGTGGTTGCGGCGAGCTCTTCCACGGATGCCGCCTGTAATTCTGCGCTTTCTGCCAACATCTGAGAGGCGTTTGCGAGTTCAGATGCACCCACAGATACACGTCCTGAGCTGGCATTGATTCCTTCCATCACATGATTCATGGCGGATGAGATGTTGATCAGTGCAGTTTTTATCTTCTGAAATTCTCCGACATAGTCATTTTTCAGCGCAATACGCAGCTTTCCGTCAGCAATCTGCGCAAGTACTTCCGCAGTTTCATCTATGTAGATGATGTACTCTTTTAATCGACTGACCGTCTTCCCGATGGATTCGCCAAGTTCGCCTATTTCATCATCTGAGGTGACCTCAAGACAAACATCCAGATTGCCGGCTGCGAGCTGTTGTGCGGTATGGTTCAGCGCTAAGATGGGCTTTGTCAGGTTTGCAGCGCTCTTTCGGATACTGAGTGCAATGAGCAGGATACCGACAGCAAACAATACTATCAAGGAGATGACCATTGCAATCAGGATTGCATAGTATTCTGACAGAGGCAGGCTGCTAAGTACGAGGTATCCAGTGTCTCCAACGAGCTCCACATAGCCGTATTTTGTTACCCCATCTGCCTTGTATCTCAAAAATTCACTGCTTTTTGACGTAATGGCATTGACGACATTTTGAGATAGATTTACATCTTTGACATTTTTCTGTATATATTCATTCTGCGGATGGTATAGAAATGTGCCGTTTTCGGACAGGAGCAGAATATATCCATTGCGTCCGATCTTGTAGCTTCGCATGATATCTGTCATGTGGTCTAGGGAGATATCCATCCCTACTGCGCCAAGGACGTTTCCAGTGGCGTCATCATAGACGGGGGAAGCTGCGCTCAGAATCATTTTTCCAGTCGAGGAGTCTATGTAGGGTGCTGTCAGGATTGTTTTCTTTTCGGTAATACATCCATACCATCCACGTCCTGTGATATCCCAGTCTGCGTCACTGACAAAGCCGTCAGATTGTGCCAGGGCACTTGCGTCCAAATCAGAGAGCCATACTGCCATGACATTCTCTGTATCGGTATTTGCGATGTCTGTCAGGTACTCCATGACAGCATCCATCTTTTCTGCTTTCTGGATATCATCACCAGGTTTGATCTCATTCATAATGTGTATGATGTCAGGGTTGACAGCAAGCTGCTCCACACCTCTTGTGTACTGGTCAATAAATGCGGTCAATTGGTTTGAGGCAGCTTTGGATTCCAAGGTAAGCTCTTTTTCCTTAGAGGACATGATGGTCCATGCGACCATACAGATTGCGACCGCTGCGACGATTAGAAAGACAAGAATGACACTTTTGCCAATCTGAGTCATGATTTCATCGGCAATGCGTTTTCGTGTGCCGGGTGTTTTGGTGTGTTGTTGATTCATATGAAACCTCCTTATAAATATATGATTTTAGTGTTCAGATAAATAGGTCATTGCAACCTCTTTACAGCGCTTTACATTTGCGCCGACAATGGGGTCTCCGATAAATGCACCCGTCTGATCTACAAAGAAAGTGGTGGGAAATCCGATGATATTCGCCATGAAGCTGTCGAAATCGTCGTTTGGGATCAGATGAATGTACGAAGCATTTGCCCGCTGCGTAATCGTCTGTGCCAGTTCTATGTGCTGTGTGTCATTTTCGCCGTTGATGTCTCCTACAATACCGATAATCTGCATATCGTCGCCCATCTCTTCTGCCCATTCTGCAAGTTCGGGCATTTCTTCTATACATGGTCCGCAGAAAGTTCCCCATACATTGACAACCGTGAGTTTCTTTTCTGAAAAGATGGTGGAATGAACGTCGTTCCCATTGATGTCCTTTGCAGTGAAAGAGGGCATTTTATTGTCATCTTCTATAGGGATAAATGTAAGATTGTCTCGGACAGTTTGCATGTACTTTTTGCAGTCGTGATAGACGGCGGCTTCGGATTCATTGAGGGTGCCGTCATCGAGTTCTGGTATCGACAGAATATAGGTGTAGCCAGCATTGGTTCCAAAAACTTGTGCGGGTGTGAAATAGGTGAAATCCTCCGGTTCGGCGCCATTGGCGCAAAGACTGTCATATTGAGGAGTCTCGACCATGACCACTTCCATCAGGCAGCGGCTTGACGATAAGAGTTTGTCAATGTATTCTGTGGCGAGTTCTTCGGTGAGGTTTGCGGAATCCATCGTGTTGATCTCATTGAGGAGGGCAATGGAGGTTGGACTGTAGTAAAAGATGTTAATGTTTTTATATCCTTTTGCGTTTTCGCTTGAGGATTCTAATGTGACACCTTTGTCAAGATATTCCTGTTCGATGGAAAAGCAAAGACCGCGCTCTTTCACTTTGGTGGTGACGGTATTGGATTCGGTACTTTCAACAGGAGCGGGATTACTGGTATCTGGCTCTGGTGTCCTGGTGCCGCACCCGATCAGGCAGAGAGCAACGAGAAGGGAAAGGATAAGGATGTATGTATTTTGGTTTTTCATGATATAGCGCCTCCTTTAGGTTTTCGATTATATAAGCAGAACTGCTGCCATAAAGGAACTCTGGCAGCAGTACAGAGATAATACACAATGTGGTAGGTTATTGTGTCTGTTTGTATGTATTCTGGATTTTACAGTATATATTTGTCGGTGATGATTTAAGAATATCATATATCATATATCTGTACAATATAAAAGCGATATAATTCTATAACAAAATTAGGATCAGGAGAATTACATGTAGCTAAAAGCCTTTACAGGTTAAAATAGAAAGCTGTTGACTGCTGGCAGTTTTATTATACATAGCGAACAGTTCATAGTCCATTACGAGTGAAAGAAACAGACTAAACCTATTGACTTCCTAGGAAATAGGTGTTATATATATTATTATAGTATTGACAAACAATCCTTAAAACATACAGAGACAGAAGGAGGGTGTATATGACCATATCCACAAAGGGAAGATACGCGTTGCGAATCATGCTGGATCTTGCGGGGCATCCCGGGGAGACAGTGAAGCTCAAGGACATCGCTTCGAGACAGGGAATCTCCGAAAAATATATGGAACAGATCATCGCAGTGCTGAACAAGGCTGGCTGTGTGCGCAGCACCCGCGGCGCGCAGGGCGGCTACCAGCTTGTGAAGGCGCCCGCGGAATACACGGTGGGCATGATTCTCAGAATGACAGAGGGCTCTCTTGCACCGGTTGAATGTCTTGCGGAGAATGCACTTTCCTGTGAACGGGAACACAAATGTGCTACGGTTGAGGTCTACCGGCGCATCTATGAAGCAGTCAATAATGTAATCGATACGATAACATTACAGGATCTCCTTGAAATCGAACAGGAGAAAACGGACTTATTATACGAGGAGGAAGAAAAATGATTTATCTCGACAACGCGGCAACGACCCGCGTCTCGGCGGAAGTATTTGAGGCGATGAAGCCGTATTTTTGTGAACAATATGCCAATCCATCAGCGATATACAGCTTTGCGGGCAGCGCGGCAAAAGCGGTGGATGAGGCGCGCAGACAGTCCGCAGCGCTCATCGGCGCACAGCCCAATGAGATATATTTTACAGCCGGCGGCAGCGAATCGGACAACTGGGCAGTCAAGGCGGCAGCGGAGGCATCTGCGGCAAAGGGAAAGCATCTGATCACCTCTGTGATTGAGCACCATGCAGTGCTGCATACTTTTGAGTATCTGGAAAAACATGGATTTGAGGTGACGTATCTGCCTGTGGATGAGGACGGCATCGTAAAGCTCGATGCGCTAGAGGCAGCCATCCGAAAAGACACGACGCTCATTTCTGTTATGGCGGCAAATAATGAAATCGGCACGATACAGCCATTAAAGGAAATCGGTGCACTTGCGAAGAAAAACGGCATTCTCTTTCACACGGATGCGGTGCAGGCATACGGTCATATCCCGCTTGACGTTGATGCGCTCAACATTGATCTCATGAGCGTCAGCGGCCACAAATTCCATGGGCCCAAAGGCATCGGATTTTTATATATCCGCAAAGGGGTCCGTCTCGGTGCGTTCATTCATGGAGGCGCACAGGAGCGCGCCCGCCGCGCCGGAACCCATAATACGCCGGGGATTGTAGGGCTGGGTACTGCCGCAGCGCTCGCCGCCGCACAGATGAAGGAAAACATCGAAAAAGAAACGAAACTGCGGGATTATCTGATAAAAAGAGTGCTGGAGGAAATCCCATACAGCAGGTTAAACGGTCACCGCGTCAACAGGCTGCCAAACAATGCCAATTTCTGCTTTCGTTTTATCGAGGGAGAATCTTTGCTGATTCTGCTTGACCAGAAGGGAATCTGCGCGTCGTCCGGTTCTGCGTGCACATCGGGTTCTCTCGACCCGTCCCATGTGCTGCTTGCGATCGGACTTCCGCATGAGATTGCACACGGTTCACTCCGGCTGACCCTCTCGGAGGAGACGACGCAGGAGGAGATTGATGTCACCGTCGAGGCGATCAAAAATATTGTGGAGCGTCTGCGGGCCATGTCACCGCTGTATGAGGATTTCGTGAAGGCGCAGAAGCAAGATTAGGGAGGATAGGGACACAATGTATAGTGAGAAGGTAATGGACCATTTTAACAATCCGCGGAATGTGGGCGAGCTCGAGCAGCCAAGCGGCGTGGGCACAGTCGGCAATGCAAAGTGCGGGGATATCATGCGCATGTATCTTGATATTGATGAAAACGGTGTGATTCAGGAGGCAAAATTCAAGACCTTTGGCTGCGGTGCGGCGGTGGCGACAAGCAGCATGGCAACAGAGCTGGTAAAAGGAAAGACCGTGCAGCAGGCGCTCGAGGTGACCAACAAGGCTGTCATGGAGGCGCTTGACGGCCTGCCGCCTGCGAAGGTGCACTGCTCTCTGCTCGCAGAGGAGGCAATCCATGCGGCGCTTTGGGACTACGCAGAGAAAAAGAATCTGACCATCGAAGGCTTGAAAAAGCCCGTGGAAGATATTGAGGAAAAACTTGAAGAGGACGAATAAAGAGGGCGATGAAAATGAGACAACAAATTTTGGAGGCACGAGAGGGCGTGCGGCTGTCGATTTACACGGGAATGCTGGAACATGGGCATCCAGACAGGATGACAACCCTGCATTTCTACCACGCAATGCCGGGCAGTGAGCTATTGCTGCTGGACACAGAATATGAGTTTGCAGTGGCAGAGTATACATTGGAGCGTGACAGCACGTACATTTACACTTATGCTTATCAGGAAAATGAGAGCTGGGCATCTTTTGACAGCACCATACAGCCCAATCAATATCACAAAAACCACTATGTTTTTGAAAGGGAATGCTATTTCAGAGTAAACTTGCGCAGGCGTGACGACAGAAGGATAGACAGTGCAGAGGCAGCACATATCAATGACATTTTATGCTGGAAGCCGCAGGCGGCAGGCACTGAATGTCAGGCAGAGCGAAATCTGAATCAAATATTTGAGAAGGAAATAGAGGATACGGCTGCGAAACTTCGCGCTGTGCAAGAAAAAGAAGGAGAAAAGAAGGGAGGCAACTGCGCTTTCCTTCTTTTGACGGATTCCCATTATGTTGTAAACGGAACATGGCAGGACACCATTGGCTGTATCCGTGAGGTGGACAGGCGCGCACCCTTTGACGCAGTGATACATCTGGGCGATCTGACAGACGGCATGGTCAGCCGGCGGGTCAATTATGATTATGTGCGGACGGTCAAGCAGGATTTATTTTCGCTGCAAAAGCCGCTCTATGTGGTGATGGGCAATCATGATACCAATTATTTTAAGGGCAACCCGGAACGGTTTACGAAGGAGGAGCAGTACTGGCTGTACCAGAGTGACTGCTGTGACAGTGCCGTGCGGGAAGGGCACGCGCTGTATTATTACCGGGATTTTGAGGACATACGCGTGCGTGCGGTATTTCTGCATTCTTTTGATGAGTGCGAAGAGACGCGGTATGGCTTTGCTGAGGAGGAGGTTTTGTGGCTGGAGCGGACGTTGAAAACAGTTCCTGAGACGTACCGTGTACTGGTTTTTTCCCATGTGCCGCCCCTCCCGGAGATTCATTATTGGAGCAAGGATATCCGAAATGGGGAGAAAATGGTCAGCGTGCTGGAAGAATATGTGCGGCAGGATGCGGCACATTGTGTGCTGGGCTGGATTCACGGGCATAATCATGCAGACCAGATATACAGCGGGAGATTGTTTCCGATCGTGTCACTCGGATGTACCAAAATCGAGGATTTCAAGGACAAAAAACCAGATCATGCAGTGACGTATGACCGCGTGATCGGGGAGGTGTCGCAGGAGCTGTGGACGGTGATGCTGGTACAAAAAGACAGCAGCAGGATAGCGTTTGTGCGCTTTGGCGCTGGCAGGGACATGAATATCAACGAATAAGAGGGGGAAATATGGCAGAACTTGTTACAATCTATGCAAAAAATAAAGAAATCGGTCTGGCAGCAGTGTCAGAGACAGACAAGGCAGTACATGAATATATTTTTTCAGAAAAGGATAGGAACCAAGATGAAGGGCGCTTTCCGGTATATCTTGCACTCAGTGAGCTGCGCAGGGGGCTTTTTAGCTGGTATGACTTTGGCAGGGAGGCGAGCATCCTCGAGATAGGTGGCGGTTACGGCGCGCTGACGGGGCTGTTCTGCGAGCGCGCCCGCGAGGTCGTTGTGACAGAGCGCTCGCCCTATCGCGCACAGATCATTCAGAAGCGGTATGAGGACAGGGACAACCTGTCGGTCTATGTTGGGGATATTTTTGAGATGACATTTGAGAAAAAATTTGACTATATCATTTTGACTGGCATCTTGGAGCGGGCTGGAAAAGGGTCGTTTGACAGGGAGCCCTATGTGTCCTATCTACAGTCGCTGCAACAGTTTCTCAAACCGGGTGGAATCCTTCTTGCGGCGGTCGATAACCGCTATGGGCTGCGCTATTTTGCCGGAATGAAAAATATTCATACAGGCAAGGTGTTTGACAGTATCCGCAAGTACCCGGAAGGAAACCGGGGGGCACATTCCTTCACGCGCAAGGAGATTGATGAAATCTGGGAGCAGGCGGGATTTGACGCCAAGAAGGTATATTATCCGCTGCCGGATTACAGGCTTCCCCAATTGATTTACACCGATGCATATCTGCCGGAGAACAACCTGCGCGAGCGGCTGATTCCCTATTATCCAGACCATGTATCCATGCTTTTTAACGAGAATCTTCTGTATGATGATCTGGTGGCAAATGGGGTGTTCCCGTTTTTTGCAAACTCGTTTCTGGTGGAAGCGGTGTATGATGCTGCAACTGGAAAGGGGCTTGGAAAGGTTCTCTACGCCGCCGTATCGACAGACCGCGGGAAGGAGAGGAGCTTTGCCACCGTGATTTATGAGGATGACAGCGTGGCAAAGATTCCTTTATATATGGAAGGAACGCAAAATATGCAGCAGCTGTGTGCGCATGTACAGGATCTTGCAGCACGCGGGCTGGATGTGGTGCCCCAGACGATCGAGAGCGGAAGAATTACGATGCCGCGCATGCATCTGCCGATGCTTTCTAATTACATCAAGGATATTATAGCACAAGACCCCGAACAGGTGAAGGAGATTGTCGAACAGCTTTGGCAGAATATCCTGCGCTCTTCGAATGAGACGGACGCGTCCAAGAATGCACTGCTGACAGAGGACACCAAACATCTGCCATGGGGGCCCATTTTACAGAAAGTGTATATGGAACTGATTCCGCTGAACTGTTTTTACCGGGAGGGGGCGTTTGTCTATTTCGATCAGGAGTTTGTGCGCGAAAACTATCCTGCAAAGTACGCGCTGTTTCGCGCACTGCATTATATCTACTGCTTCACAGAGCGCGCAGAACAGTATATACCGCTTCGGTATTTTCAGGAAAAATATGAGATGGATGCGCTCTGGCAGATTTTTAGAAAAGAGGAGGACCGCTTTCTGAGTGCGGTGCGCTGTCATGAAGCGCATCGGGTGTTCTATGGCTGGGCATATCCTGACGGGGCACGGATGCAGCGCAATGTGGACCGGCTCAACAGCGCCGCGCCGTCTGTGAAAGTGTTTCAGATGGAAGCACCGCAAAATAGCGATACTGCCACAGGCACAAAACCCTATCAGATTGGGTATGTTCCCGGAGTCTTTGACCTGTTTCATGTAGGGCATCTGAATCTGATTCGGCGCTCCAAACAGCGGTGCGAACACTTGATAGTCGGCGTTTTGACAGATGAGTTAGTGGAGCATTTCAAGCACAAAAGACCGCATATTCCTTATGAACAGCGTGCGGCAATCGTGGCGGCGGTTCGCGAGGTCGATGAGGTGGTGCCTGTGGACTTTCATAATACGAGGAAAATCGACGCGTGGAACCTGTATCATTTTGACTGTCATTTCTCAGGAAACGATCATGGACCAGATTGGGACAGAGACTTGGCGCAGCTGCGTGCCGTCGGTTCCAACATGGAATTTTTCGAGTACACGCAGGGAATCAGTTCCACCCAGATTAAGCAGCAGCTGGGGGCGAAATAAGGGAAAGGAGTATGGCATGGCAGGAAAAGCAAAACTTCCCATGGGAATAGAGAATTTTGAAAGGATACGCAAGGAGGGATTTTATTATATAGATAAAACAGGACTTATCAAAGATTTATTGGAAAATCCAGCGTATGTCAATCTGTTCACGCGCCCAAGACGTTTCGGAAAAACATTGAATATGAGTATGCTGAAATGTTTTTTTGAAATGGGCATGACGTCAGATAACAGCACAATATTTGACGGACTCGAGATTTCAGAGGAAAAGGAATTGTGCGAAGCATATATGGGGAAATTTCCTGTGATTTCTATCACATTGAAGGGCGCAACGGGAGGGAACTTTGAAGAGGCAAAGGTCATGCTGCGCAGAATCATCGGGGTAGAGGCAATGCGGTTTCGGTTTCTGCTGCAAAGTGACAGGCTTGATGATACAGAGCGCAGCCAGTATGGGGCTTTGGTCAATACAGATCAGACTGGTACATTTACCATGTCAGACGATCTGCTCAAAGACAGTCTGCGGATTATGTCGCAATTGTTGAAGAAACATTACGGGCAGGATACCGTTCTGCTGATTGACGAATATGATGTGCCGCTGGATAAGGCGTATCAGTCAGGGTACTATGATTCTATGGTGGAACTCATCAGGAGTTTGTTTGGCAGCGCTTTAAAGACAAACGACAGCCTGAAATTCGCAGTGCTGACGGGATGCCTTCGGATATCAAGGGAGAGTATTTTTACCGGTCTGAATAATTTTAAGGTATATACGGTAAAAGATGTGCGTTATAAGGAATACTTTGGTTTTACGGATGCAGAGATTCGGCAGATGCTGGAATACTATGGAGTTTCAGATCAGTATCATGCTGTTAAGGAATGGTATGATGGTTATTTGTTCGGCAATCTGGGGATATACTGTCCATGGGATGTAATCAATTACTGCGGTGACCTGCGGGATGGGAGTGCAACAAAGCCGCAGAATTATTGGGTAAACACGAGCAGCAATGATATTATCAGGCGATTTTTAGTCAAGGCAGATGCCGTTACCAGAGACGAGATCGAACTTTTGATCAATGGCGGATGTGTGAAAAAAATGATACATCAGGAGTTAACGTACCGGGATTTGGACTCTGATATTGACAACCTTTGGAGTATTCTCTATACGACCGGATATCTGACACAGGCAGAGGAAGATATAGATGTAGATGAAGATGAGGAAGAGCTTTCGGCACTTGTCATTCCAAACCGGGAAATCCATTGGATTTATGTCCAGCAGATACGAAAGTGGTTTAAGGAAGAGGCGCGGAAGGATACACAAAAACTCGAAAACTTTTGCAGGGCATTTGAGGAAAATGAGACTGCTGTCATTGAGAAGGAGTTTACCTCTTATCTGCGAAAGACGATCAGCATACGTGACACGGGTGTCAGAAAAGATATGAAGGAAAACTTTTATCACGGCATCCTGCTGGGTCTGTTTGGAAATATGGACGGATGGAAAGTCCGCTCCAATGCCGAGTCCGGCGACGGCTACTGTGACATCAGCGTAGAAGTCGAGGACAGGGATATCGGTCTTGTCATCGAACTCAAATATGCAGAGAATGCGGCGTTTGACGATGCTTGTAAGGAAGCCTTAGAGCAGATTCGAAGCAGGAATTATGAAGAGGTGCTGCTTGATGACGGTATGAAAACCATCTACAGGTATGGGATTGCCTGCTATAAGAAACGGTGTAAGGTAGTTTCGGAATGATTGACGCATAATTTCCACAACTTTTGCATAAATATTATTGATAAGTCCAGCAAACTGCACTATACTATAGTATATGTAAATATAGGAGCTATCAATAATGACGAGGAGGAAAAGCAATGAAGTATGTGATTTTAGGCGGCGTGGCGGCGGGTACGAAAGCCGCGGCGAAGCTCAAACGCCTCGACAGGCAGGCAGAGGTTGTCATCTATACGAAAAGTACAGATATTTCCTACGCGGGCTGTGGGCTGCCATACTATATTGGCGGCGACATTGCCACCAGAGACGAGCTGATTGTCAATTCGCCGGAAAAGTATGCGGGACTTACGGGGGCCAAAGTGCAGACAGGGTGCGAGGCAGTCGGCATAGACAGCAGTGCGAAGCAGGTATCCATCCGCCGTGCCGACGGGAGCAGTTTTGCAGAAAATTATGACAAGCTGATTATAGCGACGGGTGCCGCGCCTTTTGTGCCGCCAGTGGAAGGTGTGGGGCTTGCTGGCGCCTTCTGCGTGCGCACACCGGATGATGCCGTGGCGATTCGCGCATACGCAGAGACGAACAACTGCCGCCGTGCAGTGGTGTGCGGAGCAGGTTTTATCGGGCTTGAGGTGGTGGAGAACCTCGCTGCGATGAAGATGGACGTGACCGTGATCGACGCCGCGCCGCAGATCATGCCCAATGCGTTTGACGCGGATATGGCTGGATATGCCAAGCGCCAGCTCAAGGCGGCTGGAATGCGTGTGCTGACCTCGGTGAGCCTCAAGGGAATCCATGGAGGGGACCGTGTGGAGCGTGTCAGTACCGACGCGGGGACCTTGCAGGCGGACATGGTGATTCTGGCGATTGGCGTCAGACCGGCAACGGCATTTTTGAATGATTCGGGAATTGAGATGTATAAAGGCACGATTCTGGTGGACGAGGAACTGCGGACAAACCTCACGGATGTCTATGCAGTCGGGGACTGCGCAATGGTTAAGAATGCATTGACAAATAAGCCGCAGTGGTCCGCCATGGGGTCTACCGCCAATCTCGCAGCCCGCGCAATGGCAAAGAAGATGCATGGTCAGGGCAGCGGCTATGGCGGCTGTCTGGGAACGGGAGTGGTGCGTCTGCTGCCCACGCTCAATGGCGGCAGGACAGGGCTGACGCACGAGCAGGCACAGGCGGCAGGGCTGGATGCAGAATCCGTAGTCTGTGTGCTCGATGACAAAGCACATTACTATCCCGGCGCGTCCTCTTTTATCGTCAAGCTCACCGCAGAGAGAAAGAGCCGCAGGCTGCTTGGCATACAGGTGCTCGGCGCAGGGGCGGTTGACAAGATGGTGGACATCGCCGTGACAGGGATTTATCAGGGAATGAAACTCGATGATTTTGACACGATGGATTTTGCCTATGCACCGCCGTTTTCCACGGCAATTCATCCGTTTGCCACTGCATGCTACATACTGGAAAACAAGCTGGACGGCGTGATTGACAGTATGAGTCCGTCAGAATATGCTTCGGGTGCGGCGAAGGGATACACGGTTTTGGATGCACTGCCAGCACCGGCGATTCCAAATGCCAAGTGGGTGAACTTAGCGAAAGTGACAGCGCCGATCGAGGGACTGGACAAGGATGCAAAGCTGCTGCTTGTGTGTGCAAAGGGCAAGCGGGGATACTTTTTGCAGAACCGTCTGAAAGCGCTTGGCTATACAAACACCCTTGTTTTGGAGGGCGGTATTACGTTCAATGAGGTTCGGGTACCGCGGGATGGCAGGAAGCTCTCGCCGGAGGACATCAAGCGCGTGAAGGGTCTTGGCTGTCTGCAAGACAAGCGCTATGACGATATCTTTAATGTACGTGTCATCACGAGAAACGGCAAGATTACCGCCGATGAACAGAAAAAGATTGCTGAGGCGGCAGAAAAATTTGGCACCGGCGAGGTGACGATGACGACGCGCCTGACACTGGAAATCCAAGGCGTGCCGTATGACAGTATCGAGGAGGTGCGCGCATTTCTGGCAGAGGCAGGATTGGAGACTGGCGGGACAGGCTCGAAAGTGCGCCCTGTGGTTTCCTGCAAGGGGACGACATGCCAGTATGGTCTGATCGACACGTTTGCCCTTTCGCAAAAGCTGCATGATCTGTATTACGAGGGATATCATGATGTGTCGCTGCCGCACAAGTTCAAGATTGCCGTCGGCGGCTGCCCGAATAACTGCGTGAAACCGGATTTGAATGACCTTGGCATCGTCGGACAGCGCGTGCCGGAGATTGATTTATCAAAATGCCGCGGCTGCAAGGTGTGTCAGGTGGAGCAGGGCTGCCCGATTCGTGTCGCGCAGCTACAGGATGGAAAGATACAGATTGACGCCGAGGCGTGCAACCACTGCGGGCGCTGTGTCAGCAAATGCCCGTTTGGCGCCGTAAATGAGTCCGCGGCCGGATACCGAATCTATATCGGCGGACGCTGGGGCAAGAAAGTGGCGCAGGGGCATATGCTCGACAAGCTGTTTACCTCGGAGGAGGAAGTGATTGATCTGGTAGAGCGGGCAATCTTGTTTTTCCGCGATGAGGGAAATTCAGGTGAGCGCTTTGCGGACACCATTGATCGGCTGGGATTTGACTATGTGCAGGAGAAGCTGTTACATCATGCGATTGACCGCGAGGCAGTTTTGAAGAAAAACGTCGTAGGCGGGGCAACGTGTTAGGAATATATAGATAAAACAAGGAGGACAACATTCATGGCAAAGAAAAGAAACATCATCGTAGGACAATCAGGAGGACCGACATCGGTCATCAATTCCAGTCTGGCAGGCGTGTATAAGACTGCAAAGGAGAGAGGATTTCACAAGGTATATGGTATGCTGCACGGCATTCAGGGATTTCTCGATGAGCAGTATGTGGATTTGTCCACACAGATTCATTCCGATATGGATATTGAACTGTTAAAGCGCACTCCTTCTGCGTTTTTGGGTTCCTGCCGCTATAAACTTCCCGATATCCATGAAAATCCTGATATCTACGACAAGATTTTCAATATACTGGACAAACTCGATATCGAGACGTTTATCTATATCGGCGGCAATGACTCGATGGATACGATCAAGAAGCTGTCAGACTATGCAATCCTGAAAGGCTATACGCAGAAGTTTCTGGGTGTGCCAAAGACGATTGACAACGACCTTGCGCTGACAGACCACACACCCGGTTTTGGCAGCGCTGCAAAATATATTGCGGCATCCACCAAAGAAGTGATTCGCGATGCGCTGGGACTGACTTACCACAAGAGCATGATCACCGTGATCGAGGTGATGGGGCGCAACGCCGGCTGGCTCACCGGTGCGACGGCGCTTGCAAAGACCGAGGAGTGCGACGGACCGGATTTGATTTATCTGCCGGAAATTCCGTTTGACATTGATAAATTTCTGAAGAAAGTGCAGGATTTGCTCAAAAAGAAGGAATCCATCATCATCGCCGTCTCAGAGGGCATCAAGCTTGCCGACGGCAGATATGTCTGCGAGCTGTCAGGCGGTGCGGATTATGTGGATGCGTTTGGACACAAGCAGTTGCAGGGAACAGCGGCGTATCTGGCGGGGTATCTTGGCGCTGAGATTGGCTGCAAGACGCGCAGCATTGAATTTTCGACATTGCAGCGCAGTGCGTCACATATGGCTTCGCGCGTGGATGTCAATGAGGCATTTATGGTCGGCGGCGCTGCGGTGAAGGCAGCCGACGAGGGCGACACAGGCAAGATGGTGGTGATCGACCGCGTGTCCGACGATCCATACATGAGCGCTGCGGGCATCTATGATGTGCACCGCATTGCCAACAATGAGAAGGTCGTGCCGAGAAACTGGGTGAACAGAGAGGGAAATTACGTGACCGATGAGTTCATCAATTACATTGAGCCATTGATTCAGGGAGATTATCAGCCGTTTATGGTCAATGGTCTGCCGCAGCATCTGGTTCTGCGCAAAAAATAAAATATGATATCATACTAGGAGGCAGTTTGATGGTACAGATCATAGACGGAAAGAAAATCTCGCAGGAGATTAAGGACGAACTCAGGGAAAAAGTATCCACGCTCAAAGCGCAGGGAAAAACAATCTGTCTGGCAGTGATTCAAGTGGGCAGTGACCCGGCGTCGAGCGTGTATGTCGGCAACAAGAAGAAGGCGTGTGCCTACATTGGCATCGAATCCTTAGCTTATGAGCTGCCGGAGGAGACAACCGAGCAGGAGCTGTTAGATTTGGTCAGAAAGCTCAATGCTGACGATAACGTAAATGGCATATTGGTACAGCTTCCATTGCCCGCACAGATTGACGAGCAGAAGGTTATCCAGACCATTGCGCCGGAGAAGGACGTGGACGGGTTTCATGAGAAGAGTGTCGGCGCGCTCTGCGTGGGCAGCAGGGGGTTTGTGTCGTGCACGCCGCTTGGCATTATCCAGCTTCTAAAGCGCTCTCATATTGAAATCGCAGGAAAGCACTGTGTCGTGATTGGGCGCAGCAACATTGTAGGCAAACCGATGGCACTTTTACTGTTACGGGAAAATGGCACTGTCACGGTCTGCCATTCGCGCACACAGAATTTAAAAGAAATCACAAAGCAGGCGGATATTCTGGTTGTGGCAGTCGGAAAGCCGAAATTTGTGGACGATTCCTATGTAAAAGAAGGCGCCGTTGTCATTGATGTCGGCATCCACAGGGATGAGAACAATAAACTTTGCGGCGATGTCGATTATGAGAAGGTAGCACCGCACACCAGTGCGATCACACCGGTTCCGGGCGGCGTGGGACCGATGACCATTGCGATGCTGATGTACAATTGTGTTTCTTCTATAGAAATAAGTTAAAAAACAAGTTGAATTATGGGACAGATGACACTATTTGACAGGGAGCTGCCGCAGCCGCTTGCGGCGCGGCTGCGCCCGCAGTCTTTGGAAGAATATGCAGGGCAGACACACCTGCTTGGCAAGGGAAAAGTGCTGCGCCGTTTAATAGAGAGCGATCAGGTCTCCTCCATGATTTTCTGGGGACCGCCCGGCGTAGGCAAGACGACGCTCGCGCGCATCATCGCAGGCAGGACGAAATCTGCCTTTATTGATTTCTCGGCGGTGACAAGCGGCATCAAGGAAATCCGCACCGTGATGGAGCAGGCAGAGCAGAACCGCCGCTTTGGCGAGCGGACGATCATTTTCGTGGACGAGATTCACCGTTTTAACAAAGCACAGCAGGACGCCTTTCTGCCGTTTGTGGAGAAAGGCAGTATTATTTTGATTGGTGCGACGACAGAGAATCCGTCGTTTGAGATTAACAGCGCGCTCTTGTCGCGGTGCAAGGTATTTGTGCTCCACGCGCTCACAGAGGAGGAGCTCTCGGCGCTGCTGGCACGTGCGCTTACAGATGACAGAGGCTTTGGCATGCAGCAGGTGCATATATCGGATGAGATGCTTCACGCGATAGCAGCCTTTGCAAACGGAGATGCAAGAACGGCGCTCTCAACGCTGGAAATGGTCGTTTTAAATGGCGAAATTGACGAAAACGGAGCAGTCACAGTCACAGCGGAGACGTTAGAGCAGTGCACTGCCAAAAAGTCCTTATTGTATGATAAAAAGGGAGAGGAGCACTACAATCTGATCTCGGCGCTGCACAAATCCATGCGCAATTCAGACCCGGATGCCGCAGTGTACTGGCTTGCCCGCATGTTGGAAGCAGGCGAGGACCCGCTGTATGTGGCAAGGCGTGTCACGCGCTTTGCAAGTGAGGACGTGGGACTTGCAGACCCGCAGGCGCTCACGATTGCCGTGGCAGCATATCAGGCGTGCCATTTCATCGGGATGCCCGAGTGCAGTGTGCACCTGACACAGGCGGTCGTCTATCTGTCGCTTGCACCCAAGTCCAACGCGCTCTACATGGCATATGAACATGCGAAACTGGATGCCCTAGAGCAGCTTGCCGAACCGGTGCCGCTCGTGATACGCAATGCAGTCACAGAGCTGATGGGCGCACTGGACTATGGAAAAGGCTATCAGTACGCCCATGACACCGAGGAGAAGATCGCGCATATGCAGTGTCTGCCGGATTCCCTTCTGGACAGGCGGTATTACCAGCCGACCACGCAGGGGCAGGAGGCAGCTTATAAAAAGCGGCTGGAACAGATTATGGACTGGAAGGCGCAGGACAAAGTTCGCACTCCCGGAAAAGATGATTGACCGCAATATGATATTCTGTGTAGTTGGATGCCTTGCGGATTTTCTTTAAGTGCTTGTCAGGGGCGGCAAAACTTTCACTCAGATACGTCCACAGATCTTTCATCTTGAAAAGGGTGGGCGTCTCTCCCGGCATTTGTGCGGCATAACCCTCAAAGATTTCGTCATGGAAGGCTTTGAGGGTTTCTATTTTAAGAGATTCTGTTTTCAGCGGTTCTTTTGGGCAGGTACATTCCGGGGTGCACTGTCTAAGCTGTGCCGGCAGCGCCGGATTTTTCAGGATGCCGCGCCCGATCATGATACGGTCTGTCTGCGGCAGTCTGTCTAACAGGGTTTCATAGCTTTTTTTCGAGACGATATCGCCGTTGTAGCACAGAGGCGTGTGTGGCAGCGCTGCCACGGCAGCCTCGAAGGCTTCTGCGTGCGGTTGGTACTGATAAAATTCTTTTTGCAGGCGCGGGTGGATGATCAGCTCCGCTAATGGATATTTCTGGTATATCTCAAGAATGCGCGTCCACTCCGCGACGGATTCGATGCCAATCCTTGTCTTGATGGAAATGCGGACAGGGGACTTCTCGTATATTTCGTATAAAAAGCGCTCCAGCGCATCCGGGACGCTCAAAAATCCAGCGCCGCGCTTTCTGGAAACGACGGTGCCAGAGGGACAGCCGAGGTTGAGATTTACAGTCTGATAGCCGTAGCCTGCGATTTTTCCGGCAATCAGTAAAAACTCTTCCGCGCGGTTTGTCAGAATCTGCGGCACGACATTCAGATTTTGATTGTGCTCTGGCAGGATTTCGTTCAGTTCTCGTCGGTTTAATTTTTTGCTGGCGATAAACGGCGTGAAATACTTGTCGATGCCGCCGAAGTGATGATGGTATGCATTTCTATAAATATAGGTAGTGATTCCCTCCATGGGGGCTAAATAAATTTTCATAAGACTCCTATCTGAATTTGAATCAAAATGATGTACTAGCCTCATTATAAACGATAGAATTGGATTGTCAACTTTTAGGAGTTCCTTAATCTGTTTTTAATCTAAACCGCATTTTTGATTAATTTTGATTGTTTATAGTAATATCATCAACAGTGAGCAGCAAAAAACACTGAGAACTGATATAAGAGCAAATGCAAAAAGGAGAGAAAAAAATGGATAATTTTGAAAAGGTAGAAAAGTTAAGAGAACATGCAAATGTGACCTATGAGGAGGCAAAGCAGGCACTGGAAAACAGCAACTGGGATATCCTCGACGCGATGATTTACTTAGAGCAGGGCGGAAAAGTACATGGACCGGAGCAGTCAAGCTACACGACACAGACAGAGAAGGTAAAGATTGATATTGAGGAGAAGGAGAGCAAATCCACCTTTTCTGACAACCTGAAACGGTTCGGAGACTGGTGTCTGGGGCTGATCGAGAAAGGAAACAACAACAGTTTCTGCGTGGAGCGTGACAACAAGGAAATATTCCGTATGCCGATTACCCTGCTGGTGGTACTGCTGTTCTTTTCATTTTGGGTGATCGTTCCGCTACTGGTGGTTGGGCTGTTCTTTAATATGAGATATCAGTTTACGGGACCGGATGTAAGAAGCGTGGACATTGATCTCAATAAGGCGATGGACAGTGCGGCGGAAGCGGCGGAGAGCATCAAGAGCGAGTTTGGCGGCGCAGCAAAGGACGAGGAGAATTAATTTTATATACGAAAGAAACAGGCTGACTATTTCGGATAGTCGGTCTTTCGTGCATTTTTATAAACAGACGTGGTGGGAATATGCACCCAAAGCAGTGTGCGGGTGGTGGAAAAGCGTAAGAGGAGGAAGACATGGCAGTGACAGTTTTGATCGTGGAGGATGAGGAGAAGATTGGGCGTTTTCTGGAATTGGAGCTTCTGCATGAGGGCTATGAGGTCATGAAGGCGGTCAATGGCAGAGATGGGCTTGAGAAGGCGCTTGGCGGCAGGGCAGATCTGGTGGTGCTGGATGTGATGCTGCCGGAATTAAATGGGTTTGAGGTGCTGCGGCGGCTGCGCAAAAATTCTGACATCCCTGTCATTATGCTCACGGCGCGCGATGAGGTGATGGATAAGGTTGCCGGGCTGGACGGCGGTGCGGACGACTACATGACAAAGCCGTTTGCCATCGAGGAGCTGCTTGCGCGCATCCGCTTGGTGCTCAAGAAACGCGGCGGTGCGGTCAGTGAAGACAAGAGTCATCTTGGAATAGGGAAGCTTCATATGGATGTGCAGCGTTATGAGGTCAGCTATGACGGGCAGCAGATCGAGCTGACACACCGGGAGTTTGAGCTGCTGCGCGTGCTGTTGGAGAATAAAAATATTGTGATCTCAAGAGATACGCTGCTTGAAAAGGTGTGCGGGTATGACTATATGGGTGAAACCAATATTATTGATGTGTATGTCCGCTATCTTCGCAGTAAGATTGATGATGTGTATCGGGTGAAGATTATCCAGACCGTGCGCGGTGTGGGATACTGTATCAAGGATGAGTAAGGGGTAGAAACATGAAAAAGAGACCATTTGATACCGTGCGGGTAACTTCTATTGCCAGAAAGATTAATCTGAATTATATGGGACGTCTGTTTATGACCTATATTACATTGGATATTTTTTTGTTTGGACTGCTGGCGGCAATTTTTATCGTGGGTATGGATATGCAGATGGCAGGAAACTTTTCCTTTCATTATACAAGAGAATTTTCGTATAAGATTGACCTGTGGAGTGCGGTCTATACCGTGTCGGACAGCGCGGGGCAGGTATTGTATCAGATTCCGGCAGGCATGTGGTTTTACCTGTTTCGCATGGGCGCCTTGGTGCTCATGGTGATGCAGATTCTGGATTTAATTATGATGGCTTTTTCCGGTACGGCGCAGGTGCGCAGGGAACTTCGCCCGCTGAACCAGATCGCGGCGCGGGCGCAGGAGCTCAGCGAGATGGCATTTGACGAGACAAAGTATCACAGTCTGGAAGATGCGATCTCCAATCTCAGGGTCGATGCCATGGAAAATGGTATCCATATGCACGACAAGGATTTGCAGGGGATTGAGACTGCCCTGAATGGACTGCTTGAGCGCATCCGCGCCTCGTATAAACAGCAGACGCAGTTTGTGTCAGACGCCTCGCATGAACTGCGCACGCCGATCGCGGTGATACAGGGCTATGTCAACATGCTTGACCGCTGGGGAAAGAAGGACACGGCGATCTTAGAGGAGTCCATTGAGGCGATCAAAAATGAAGCCAATCACATGCAGAAGCTGGTGGAGCAGCTCTTGTTTCTGGCGCGCGGCGACTCGAACCGGCAGAATCTGGACATGAAAAATCAGGAGCTGAACAGTATTTTGCGGGAGGTCTATGAGGAATCGCTGATGATTGATGAAAATCACCGCTATCGCTTTGAGGAGTCTGGTACTGTCGAGGTATACGGCGACAGTGATATGCTCAAGCAGTCGGCAAGGATTCTCATCGACAATGCGGCAAAGTACACAAAACAGGGCGAGGAGATTTTGATACGCGTGGGCGCATGGAAGGACGGTTCGCCCTTTTATGGCATACAGGACAATGGAATCGGCATGTCGCAGGAGGATGTCGCGCACGCGTTTGACCGTTTCTACAGGGCGGACTCCGTGCGCAACAGCAAGACAGGCGGCACAGGGCTTGGGCTGTCGATTGCGAAGTGGATTGTGGATAAGCATCAGGGGTATTATGATATCGTGAGCCGCGAGGGGCTGGGGACACGGTTTAGTGTGGTGTTTCCGCGGTATACAGCGCAGGAGCGGCAGTGACGGCGGAGAGGTCCTCGGTGGGGATATCCAGCAGCGGAGCAGTCAATAGGCTCAGATTGCAGAGCAGCCAGATCACCAGCAGTAAGACCGCAAATAGATAGGCAAGGATTCTCAGGATACGCAGGACAGGGGGCGTTTTTTTCCTGCACTGGTCGGCGATTTTCTTATAATAAGCATCGGCGGCAATAGTTGGGGGCTGGCAGTCGGACTTTAATGATTCCAATACCTGCTGCCGATGCAGGATTTCGATGATTTCCTGATGATGTTGATTCATTTTCTGAGACATCCTTTCTTGATTAAAGTAGACTTAAACGTAGAAAAACAGGGTTTATATGAGAAAACTTGCTGTTAAGATCGGCAGGAGGACTCCTAGGATTCTGATGACAACCCCTATCCACGGATGCTGGTCTCTGATAGATGTATAGGGATAGAAAAGATTGCCCAACAGAAAGATATCCAGCCCAAATACAGGTATCAGTATCATCAGGACAGATGTCAGTATCTGTTTGAAATCCGTATAGAGAGCAGCAGGCAGGGACATGCCGATCGCACAGTAATAGTATGAAGCGATACCTATATACAAAGGATTTTCGGTTCGAAAACCAGGAATCCTGTGCGGGAATTTGCTCGGCGAGAGAAGTTCAATCACAAGCAGGATTTCTTTTTTCAGGTGTGTGGCGCTTCGGTAGCGGTGGGCGTAATCCAGCGTGCATTTGTTGATGATTCTGCGAACACGGGGGCTGAGCTTTTCTGGTGCGGACTCTTTTGGGGAGTTTCCAGTCAGCATGTAGCAAAGAATACAGCCAAGGGAGTAGAGATCTGCGCGGTCTGTGGGATATTTATAATCCAGCGTTTCCGGTGCAGTATAATTGATCGTGCCCTCTGCGACAGTGACTTTATGGTTTTGATTTTTTTGTTTTCTGGCAATGTCAAAATCGATGATCTTCATGGCGACCGTGTGATGAATGCCCGGGATTTTGGGATAGGGGCAGTCTGTCAGAGGGAATCGGTCCGTGAGCATGATATTCTGCGGAGAGAGATCACCGTGTACGATGTGAAGCCTGCACAGCGTTTCGAGTCCTTCACATAACTGCATCGCAAAGATCAGCGCCTCCAGTTCGGTCAGACATCCGAATTGGCAGATATAATCCTCCAGAGAAAGATTGTGCTGTTCACACAGTGTTTGGGTGGTGTACTGAAGGGAGGACGGCTTGCGGATAAACTCATTCAGGGTAATATAAAAACTGCCTGCGGGAAGGACGCCGTAGACTGTCTCGAGGTATGGATTCCAGATCGCACTGATTTTTTTGTAATTTTCTGCTTGTTCTTTCATGATCTCTTTGATGACGAGTGCGGTCATGTCTGGTGCCATGACTGCGTACTCATCTCTAAGGATACCAAGGTAAGTGGTATAGTAGTGCTGGTCGCGCTTGCGTTTGGGCGCTGAGAGCTGGTCAATAAAATCAAAGTCGATATAGTCATCCAAGAGCGCCTGTATATCAAGGATACGCAATGATTCTTTCATGGATTTTTCCTCTTGTCGTACAGATCATTCAGTCCGTTTCGAAGCAGATGTTCATTGGTTTCATCCAACGTCATGCCTTTCTTAATGCACCGGAGAATCTCAAAATCCCGCCGGTTTTTGCTATACAGGTCTGTGCTGCCCAGACGGTGCAGCATCTGAGAGGTCTCTGGGATCGTATATTTTAGCGTGATGCAGATCGCGATGAGCTTGTCGCGTCCAAATTTTTTCTTCCCATTCAGAAATTCATTCAAATGTGACGACGAAATGTAACATGCAGTCGCAAACTTTGAAAAGCTTTTGAACTTGTCTAAGATTGCGCGGGACAACTGATTGAGCTGAGCTTTGGGTTCCACAAAGTCGATCGCATTTGTATCAATGGTGTTTCCGTTTTCTATTTCTTTTAATATTTCTTCTGTACTTAATTTTTTCTGATAATTCATCGTATTTCCTCTTATTCTAAAGTATTCGCTGACAGCGAATGACAGAATTTTTCATAAGCAGTATGATTAGTATGATGAATGCGATATCTATTTGCATAGCATAGCAGGGAATGTATGTTAAGTCAATCATTTTTTATTAACTGGGGGGAAATGATGAAATTATTGGGGAAAATTGTCAGATGGATTCTTGGGGTTTTATGGATTTTATGCGGGGTGTCGGCGGCGGGGGCAAACTGCCTTGAGACAGGCATTTTATTAGGAATATCGGGGCTGCTGCTGCTACCGCCGGTCATAAACAAGATACCGGAATTTCGGCATAAGAGGGGAATACTGACCGCAGGCAGTATCGCTGTGTTTTTCCTCTCGTTTGTTTTTATACCACTGCCAGATGCATCGGAAGCGGTAGTGGTTGATGATACAGCGGATGAGGCGGCGCAGGCAAAGTCGGAAGTGAAACCAGAGCCAGCATCGGAGCCAGTGCAGTCACAACCAGCAAAGCCTGAGCCGTCTGCCAAGAAAAGTAAAGAGAATGCGAAAGACGCGAAAACAGCGGCAAAATCTGAAAAGAAGGAGGAAGCCAGCGAAAAGTTTGACAAAAAAGCATTAAAAGAATGGCTAGAGGAAAAGCTGTCTCAGAATGAAAGTGTGACTGATAAAGAGCGCAAAAAGTGGGAAAAAGTAAAGGAAGAAGCGTTTCTGCCAATCTGGAAGGAGATAGTCTTAGAGGATGTCGAGTCTCTGGGAAATGATTATGACAGAATTGTTTATCACATGGAGCAGGCGCAGGATATCTATGGAGCGCTTTATGGTTTTGAGGGGAATCAGATCAGCGGTATCAGGCAGATTGTAGACGATCTATCCGCGCTGTTGGACGAAAATAAGCAGCTTAGGTCAAAATACAGCGCTGATTTGGAAAAAATAAATGCCAATTATCAAGTTGCATCATTTTATATAACACAACGGCTGGAACAGTCTTATTCTGATAACATCCTTGGCAGGCTGCAAAAGGAGGTTGACAGCTATCAGCCGCAGAATGCATCAGATTGGGTGGCATATGATGTAGAATATATATGGGAGGACACACCGACGGCGGGTGATACTTTCAGAATTATCCATGTGGATAGCCTGAATCCCTTTCCACAGCAGGGGGCATATGAGGTTGCCTATTATGACACAGGGAGCACGACGCAGATCAGCAACAGCCGCGGTTTTGTACAGGAGGTTCCGGTTTATCAGATGATCGAAAACACCACAGAATTTGAAAATGACGTCAGTGAGTGTTTGTATATTAATGGTCTGTGCATGGATAACTATCATTTGTTGAGGCAGATACTCAGCGGAGAGGTTCTGTCTGAGCAGGATGTCTCACAGCTTCCGACAGCGGAGATAGACGCCGATAGCGGCAAATTTTTTGTTGGCAAGTGGGCGGATGCAAACAGTGAATGGCTGTATATGGAGATCACCTGTAAGGATGGTGAACATTATCAGATCGAAATAAGTGACAGACTGTCCTCCTCAGAGTTTGTCACATGGTCATTCACAGGGGTATATGATGCGCGTATAGATGGGCTGGTGTACAGCGGTGGGAAACGCTGCGATCTGTATCAGTTGGAAGAAACGGTAAGCTATACGGATGGAAAAGGAACATTCCTGCACGGCGAGGGTCAATCAATCTTATGGAACGATAATAAAGAAGGATATGGGGAATATGCCAGCTTTTGGCAGGCAGAGTAAACGTTTAAAAGGAAGGATAATCCTCAAAAAAATCTTCAATCGGTTTGTGCAGTACTTTGGATAATCCGTATAATTCCAGATCAGTGACCGTTCTGCTGCCGTCCTCGATGCGTGATATGGAACCACGACAAATATAAACCGCCTCCGTTTCAAGGCGATCAGAAAGCATCTGCTGGCTTAGCTTCTGTTCTGTCCTGAATTGCCGCAGTTTCGTGCCAATCATATTGCATTTTTGAACCGGAGTTACAGTGAGCCGTTTCATTTTACCACCTATAGATCTTGTACATGCTTAAAAACGTTAAAAATATATTTCATGTTAACATAAAAAATAGAATTACTGGTCCTAGCATAAGACGAAAAATGAATTAACCAGTGTTTTTGATGTGCAGATTTTTATATATGTCTTGTAATAGGACGAATGTTGTGTTATGATTATATCAGTTATTATAGTCCTATTATAAGACAAAACTGATCAGTTATTCCCGCTTTGCAAAAATACCACTGAAAAGTGCTAGAAAAGATAAGGAACTGTAGAAAAATTGTTAAGAAACGATATGCGATATATTGTTTGGTAAAATTCGAAGAAGCTATTTATGGAGATGAAAAAATGTTTGGAAAACGAAAAAAAGTGGAAAGTGTTACAGTTGTAACTACAAAAGAACAGTTAAAAGCTGCCGTTAATAGAAAGGACGTCTGTATTGAAATAAAGGGAGAACTGGCAGGGAAAATGAAGTGGATGGCAAAATTGTCCAAAAAGAAAGTAGCAATCATTATAACATGTCTTACGTCATCAGCAGTAGTTCCCGCAGTGGCACCCGTTGCCGGAATCCCTGCGGCAGCCAGCGCAGTAGCACCCGTTGCCACAGGGATTGGAGCAACTGAAGCAGCTTGCGTGATCAGTGTAGTAGGAATTATGGGAGCAGTGGGTGTTGTAGCGATGTTTAAAAATTATGATATGGAGTTTAAGGCGGGCAGTAATGTACTGCGGCTTACAGCAAATAAATAAACCAAAGATATAGTAAAGAACGAATTTGCACACTATGAAAGGAGTATGGTTATAAATATGGCAGGAAGAAAATGTCCCGCTTGCGGTCAACTGACTTTTTTTGTAAACGGAAGGAACGGTGAATGCAAAAACTGCGGCTATAAGATGCAGGTTCCGCCGAATGAAGGGAGAGGAGGCAAAGGTAAAAAATGTTTAAACTGCAATAAGTTTACGGTTTTTAATGGAATATGTAATAGTTGTGGGGCACGATATACGCAGTAAAATAAAAACAATAAAAAACATAGATATATGGAGGAAGAAACATGGGAAAGTCTAAAGTACAAATGCCAAAAGAGTTAGAAAAAAAATGCAAGATTGCGATACATACGGCAACAACAGCTGCCGCAGCGGCGGGAGCGATTCCGATACCAATGTCTGATGCAATACCTATAACAGCTGCGCAAATAGGAATGATTGTATCATTAGGAAAAATTTTTGGAATAACATTATCCCAAGCGGCAGCGAAGTCCATTGCAGGTGTTGCATTGACACAGCAAGCAGGAAGGGCACTTGTTGCAAATTTGTTAAAAGCTATTCCGGGGGCAGGGACAATACTTGGAAGTGTTATAAGTGCGTCCACAGCTGTGGCATTAACGGAAGCATTAGGATGGATTGTTGCAGATGATTTTTTCAGACTGTATAACGGAGAAGAACCAGAAAATATTGTAGAAACGGCAGGAGACTTAAAAGGGGCATTTGAAGGTTTGGGAATGCATCACAAATAGGACAGAAAAGCAGTGCTGCTGATTCGTGAATTATCGGAACTGATGGATGCGGTTGACAAAGGATTGTGACAGGGATGAAGAATCAAAGTTTTATGGCAAGACCCGAGTGGGAACTATGGCTATGCCCGGTATGTCACAAAAAATTAGGCATCAGCGAAATGTTCCAACGGCGGATGCACAAGATCTGTAGGTGCAGAAAGTGTGGCAGTATCATTGATGAAAGATTTATAAGGTGGTAAACAGCAGCGAAGATGAAACGATAGAGTTTGCAAGAAAGGCGATGGAAGCTGATATTGGCGAAAAGGCAAAGGAAGTGAAAGTATGCACCGGAAGAAGTTGCAGACCGTTCCGTATTATGGAACGCTTGAATTTGAAGTGAAAAAATGATATGATAAAGGCACAAAAAGGAAGGAATTAAGAGATGGCAAATATATATGACGGGGCATTTCGGACAATATTAAATGATTGCCGGAAACTGATAATCCCCGTAATCAATGAAATTTTCAGCGAAACATATATAGGGGACGAAGAAATCCGCTTTTTTCCAAATGAACATTTTTTAGATCAGCAGGACGAAGCGGACAAGGAACGGATTACGGACACGAATTTTACGGTTTTCGGGAAGGTACCGAAAAAATACCATGTTGAGTGTGAAAGCAGCCTGCCGGACGGAAGAATCACCATAAGGCTTTTTGAATATGACGCACAAATTGCACTTGACGAGGGTGAAGTTACGGAGGAAACGCTGACTGTGACATTTCCTAATACGGCAGTTCTGTATCTCCGCACTTACAAAAAGACACCGGACAAAATGAAATATGTGATTGTTACACCGGGCGGAACGATTCAGTACGATGTACCGATTATGAAAGTGCAGACGTATTCACTGGACGATATTTTTGAAAAACGCCTGCTGATGTTAATCCCGTTTTATATTTTTTCACATGAGAGCAGCTTTTCGGAGTATAATAGTAACGAGCAGAAACTGGAAAAACTGAAAGCAGAGTATCAGGTGATTCTGGAAAAACTTGATGAACTGGAACAGCAGGGAGTGATCGGGGCGTTTGACAAACGCACAATCATAGAACTTTCTGGCGATGTGATTAAAGAGATTGCACAGAAATACGAAAATGTGCAGAAAGGCGTAGGTGATATGATGAGCGGAGCATTGATTGAAACAGAAGCACGAAGAATTTTAAACAAAGGCATAAGTGAAACTAAAAAGGAAACTGCACTCAGAATGCTGAAAAGAGGAAAAATGACGGTTGAGGAAATTGCTGAGGATTCAGGTCTTAGTGTTGCGGAAGTGGAGCAACTTGCAGAGCTTCAATCAGTGTAAAGTGATAGTGGTGGAATAAGTAGTTAAACGGTAATTTAACGGACAATGCTGTTAAGGATAAAAGCGTGCCTTGGCAAGTAAAATGTGCTGGGAGTGCAGGCAGGGGAAGGGAGAATCTTCGCCTGCCTTAGGAACTGTAGAAAAATAACTGACACATCTTGACTTGGCTATTTCTCCGATTGTGCATGTCAAAAAGCCTCGCCGTAGCCCGCTACGACTACGTTTTTTGGCATACACCCTCGAAGAAATATCCTGCGCAATCTGTATCACTTATTTTCCTACAATTCCTTACTGTTTTGTCATATTTGACCTACAGCAGCACCTCCACATCATACTTTTTCAGCCAGTAATTGACCTGCAAGAGATACGCCAGCAGCTGCGGTCCAGCCATGAGCTGTCCGTAGAAGGGTCTGCCGTAGTCGGAGGGCTGGCTGATATAGTCGAGCACTTTGCCCAGATCAATCAGCTCGCGCAGTGGTGCGCGCGTGTCGGAGAGTATCTCGACAATCGCGGTGCGCAGCAGGTTTTCATAGGCGGGGTCATAGGTCTTAGGGTAGGGGCTTTTGCGCCGGTAGAGGACATCGCCCGGGAGCAGTCCGTCCGCAGCGGCGCGCAGTAACCCTTTGACGACGCCGTCCTTGCATTTCATGGACCATGGCACATTCCAGAGATATTCCACGATGCGGTGGTCGGCAAACGGAACGCGCGCTTCCAAGCCTGCGTGCATACTTGTGCGGTCCATGCGGTCGAGCAGGGTCTGCATAAACCATTTGATATTCAGATAAGAGATTTCCCGTCTGCGTTTTTCTTCTTTATTTTCCCCCTCCAATACAGGTACTTCGGAGAGCGTTTGGGCATATGCGGCGTGCGCGTATTCTTCCAGCGGCAGCAGGGCGAGCACACTGTCCTTTAGAAGCATGGTGCGCGGTGAGAAGTCCATCGACCACGGGAAACAGTCGGCGTCAAAGCATTCTTTTTTGTGGAACCACGGATAGCCGCCAAAGATTTCGTCCGCACACTCGCCGGTCAGGGTCACTTTGTGACTGGCGGCAACCCGCTTGCAGAAGTAGAGCATCGACGCCTCGACATCTGCCATGCATGGCAGGTCTCTGGCGTCCACTGCCTCGAACAGATAGTTGTATAAATCGGCGTTGGCGCATTCAAGGTACTGATGGTTGGTTTGACAGTAGGCAATCATTTTGTCTACCCAAGGTCTGTCCTGAGAGGGCTGGAATGCGTTTGCCCTGAAATTTTTGTCGTTGTCCTTGAAGTCAAAGGAGTAGGTATCGAGCTTCTTGCCCTGCTTTCGAAGCTCGCTGCTGCATACCGCTGTGACAAGACTGCTGTCCACACCGCCCGACAGGAAGGTACAGACAGGCACGTCAGAAAGCATCTGCATTCTGATGGCGTCTGTGACCAGATCGCGGGTTTTCTCGACTGTCTGTTGCCAGTCCTCCTCGTGTGGATGGCTCTCAAGCTTCCAGTAACAGGTTGTCGCGTAATCCGAGCCGTAGTATTCCAGATAATGTCCCGGCAGCAGCTCATCTATGTTTTTAAAAACACCCTTTCCATAGGTCTTTGCAGGGCCAAGACCGAAGATCTCACAGAGCCCGTCGCGGTCTGCCTGCGCTTTAAATTCAGGATAGCACAGGATTCCTTTCAGCTCTGAGGAAAAGATGAGGGTGTTGCGAAAATGGGTGTAAAACAAGGGCTTTACACCGAGTCTGTCACGAAAAAGATATAATCGCTGTCTTGTTTCGTCAAATATGGCAAAGGCAAAGATGCCGTTTAGGCGTGTCACATAGGAAGTGCCATGGAGAAGATATCCCATCAGAATCACTTCTGTATCGCAGGTTGTTTGAAAGACAATGCCTTCCTGCTCGAGCTCACGGCGTAGGCTTTTCATGTTGTAAATCTCACCGTTGTAGGCGATGACGGCACGCTGGTTTCCAAGCTGTCTTGCCATAGGCTGTTTCCCGCACGCCAGATCCAGAATGGACAGGCGGGTGTGGGAGAGCCCGCAGTTTCTTGACAGGTACAGTCCGTTTTCGTCAGGTCCGCGGTGATGCTGGCAGGTATTCATCGTTTGCAGGATGGAAAACCATCTTGCGGATTCTTCCTTATAATTCGTATGAAAGCTGCTAAAGCCTGCGATTCCACACATTTTATGAAAGTCCTTTCCAAATTGATTCTTTATTTAAAAATAGTCCTTGAGGATTGGCTGGTACTGCCTGTGCTCTAGTGCCATTTCCAAGGTTGGTATCAGGAGTTCGACGTGCGCGACTAAGGAGTTTGGCTTTGTCTTGTAATTGTCCTGACCAAACGGGACGAAATAAATGTTTTTGCTGTTGCACAGTAAGCCGATGTTTTTCAGGTTCATGCCAAGTCCGTCGTTGGTCGAGATGGAGATGACGAGAGGTTTGTTGTTGCGCATATGCGCCTTTGCCGCCATGAGCACCGGGGTGTCTGTGATGCCGTTTGCGAGCTTTGCGGCAGTATTTCCAGTGCAGGGAAGGATTGCCAGTGCATCGAGATAGGCTTTGGGACCGATGGGCTCCGCGCCGGGAATGGAGACAATCGGGTCCTTTCCCGTGATTTCTTTTACTTTTGTGACATAGGCGTCAGGTGTGCCAAAGCGGCTTTCGATGGTCTGTGAGGCGTCTGACAGAATCGGGTAGATGTCGGCGCCTGCGTCTTTTAATTTCTGTAGTTCTGTAAACATTTTCTCAAAGGTACAAAAGGAGCCGGTCAGTGCAATACCGATTTTTTTTCCTTTGATGTCCATATCATTCAAACCTCCATGCTATATTCGATTGATCACGTAGTCCGTCAGGTATTTTGCGCAGCTTTCTCCGGCGTATTTTCCGGGAAGGCCCGGACAGAAATGAATGTTGACGTTTAATTTTGCCGCAGCCTCATAGTCGGCGCCGGATTTGTTGGAGGCGATGTCGATGAGCACTGCGTTTGAGGATACCTTTTCCAGACACCTGCGGTTTAGGACGGGCGCGGGAATGGTGTTGAAAATGTATTCAAAGCAGCAGATTTTGCGCCACAGATTGGAGAGGTGCAGCGTCTCAAAACCGAGTGCGCAGGCGAGGGCAAGTTCATTTGCATCATTCGACCCTACGGTGACACAGGCGTGCAGCCCATTCAGGCGGTCAGCGAGAATTTTGCCGCATCTGCCATAGCCCAGTACTAAAGTATTGCTCTGATGGAGGTTGGTGTCTTTGTGCAGCAGTGCCTCCAAGATAGCGCCCTCTGCGGTGGAGACGGCATTGAACAGGGTGATGGGCTCGTCGCGCATAAAGTCATAACAGCCGATTTCCCGCTCTTCACAGGTTCGGCGGAACGTTTCCGGGATGACGCCTGCAAATATCTTCTGATGCTTGTGGATGCTGCGCTGGATCTCCGAGAGATTGAGGTCGGGGGCGCCGCTCTCACAATAGAGGCAGTCGGACTTTGCAAATGGAATACCGCCGATCAATACCGGTGCGGCGTCGAGGGCTTCGCGCAGCGAATCGGTGAAACTGATTTTGGACTTTATAGATGGAGCGCAGGAGACGGGAACCGTGCGAAAGCAGATGACGCGGTAGCCCTTTTCAACGAAAATGGGCGCCATGCACGCAGTCCGCCGATCACCGCCTAAGATTGCTATATCATATTTGGTCATATCGAACCTCCATATATCTTAGCAAACGCGAAAACAGTTTGTTGACTTATTCTTAAAATATGACAAAATATGAAAAAAGTTCTCGTTCGATGATTATTTTGACAAAAATACAGACAATGATAACAGTACCGCCAGCATCACAATGTTTGCCAAGGTAAAGCAGCCAAGATACTTTCCTTTCTGCGCAGGATATTCACGGGCTACCTGTTTGTAGGAGATAAGGCTTGCCATGGAGGCAATCAGCGTGCCAAGTCCGCCGAGGTTGGTGCCGACAATGAGCGATGAATACTCGTCCGTAAAACCGGAGAGGAGCAGCGCCGCAGGGACATTGCTGATGATCTGGCTGGAAAGGACTGCCACAATGCGCTCGTGCCCGGTGAGCAGACGTTCCAGCAGCGCGCAGAAGCGCTCGATGCGTCCCATATTGCCTATAAACACAAAAAAGCAGACAAACGTGCCAAGGAGGGAATAGTCAATCTTTTTTAAAAGTGCCCTGTCGGTGGCGAGCAGGTAGAAAAAAAGCACTGCGGCAGCTACAGCGGGTGCAAGAAGCTTGGCGACACAAAGCAGGCAGAGAAGAAAACCAATGCCAAAACACAGCAGCTTTGATGCAGTTCCTTTTGGCGTCTTTGTATCGTCTGAAAAAGCGGCAGTGTTCAGATCCAGTGCGCACAGGGCTTCTTTTTTCATGAAAAATATGCCTGCAAGCAAGCACAAACCAGACGCAATCGTGTAGGGCAGCATCAACTGCAAAAAGGCTTGCAGGATGATACCGGATTTGGCATAAAGGTACAGATTTTGCGGGTTGCCCATCGGGGTCAGCATACTGCCGAGGTTGGCGGCGAGCGTCTGTAGGACAACGAGGGGAACGATCCGTTTTTCCTGCTGGGAAAGGCGCAGCACGATCACTGCAAACGGCACAAAGGTGATCAGCGCCACATCGTTTGTAATCAGCATACTAAAGAAAAAGGGCAGAAATACCAGCACGATCATGAGCTGTCTTGTCGTCCTCGTTCTGGACAGCAGTTTTATGCCGATTTCCTTAAAAACGCCGAGTTTCTGAAATCCAGCCATCACTGCCATCAAGCCAAAAAGCAGCAGTAGTGTGTTCCAGTCAATGTAAGTGAGATAGGTTTTGTCCGGCGGGACGATGAGCGAGGAGATCACAGCGAGCACAAAAGCGGCACAGAGCACCGTCTCCTGCTGGATTATTTTTTGGATAAATTTCATAGGGTAGCAGTCCTTTCTGATTATATTTTGATATCTTTTGCATTATAGACGAGTGCATGGAATTTTTCAAGTCGATTTTAGATTTATCTAAACCTTGCGAATACCGCGGATTCACAGTATACTAAGGACAGAGAGGATTGTTCAGAGAGGAGAGACGCTATGGGATTTTACAGAAAACCGCTGCCAGTCGGGGTGGATGATTTTGAAAAACTCGTTACAAGGGGATATTATTTTGTAGATAAGACAAATTTTATGAAAGATTTGCTGGAGATGAAAGGAGATGTGAACCTTTTTACCAGACCAAGGCGTTTTGGCAAGACACTGAGTATGAGTATGCTCCAATATTTCTTTGAAGATATGCACAAGGAGGATGGCACAAAGATTGATAATTCGTCACTTTTTGAAGGGCTGAATATCATGCAGGCAGGCGAACAATACCTGTCGCACATGGGGCAGTATCCTGTCATTAACATGACGTTAAAAGCGGGAAAACGCCCGACCTTCGAGAGCGCGTGCATACAGATCGGATGGCAGATTGCAATGGAGTACCAGCGGCATAACTATGTGTTTGAGATGCTTTCTGACGATGATAAAAGAATGTTTGCGAGAATCAGAGGGCGAAATGCTTCTTTGGATGATTATTGCAGCTCACTGCAATTTTTGGCAAAATGTCTGTATCAATACTATGGAAAAAAGTCAATTATTCTGATAGACGAGTACGATGTTCCGCTTGAGAATGCCTATCTGCGTGGATTCTATCAGCAGATGGTGGACTTTATATGCTCCTTTTTCGAGGCAGCGCTCAAGACGAATAGCTGCCTTGAATTTGCGGTAGTCACGGGATGTCTTCGGATTAGCAAGGAGAGTATTTTTACTGGAATGAATAATCTTGAGATCATCTCGATCCTGGATAAGCGCTATGATGAATACTTTGGCTTTACAGATGAGGAAGTTGAGACGCTCTGCAATTATTATGAAGTCCAGGATCAATATGAGACGGTAAAAAGCTGGTATAATGGTTATCTGTTTGGAGAATCGAATGTCTATAATCCGTGGAGTGTCATACTCTATGTGAAGGATGTGAGTACAGGCAACAGCTCGTTTCCTAAATCTTACTGGGCAAACACCTCCTCCAACAGCATTGTGCGCAAATTAATCGAAAAAGCGGACGACAGCGTGAAGGGAGAGATCGAGCACCTGATTGACGGCGGTGTGATCGAGAAGCCGATTCACGAGGACATCACCTACGGCGAAATCTACAACACCATGGATAATATGTGGAACTTTATGTTCTTTACCGGATATTTCAGGAAAGTATCAGAGCGGATGGACGCGAACGATGTGCGCTGGCTCACGATGCGTCTGCCAAACCGTGAGGTGCGCTATATTTTCCGGGAAAAAATCATGACCTGGTTTCAGGAGAAAATACAGGAGAAAGATTTGACCCGCCTGTACACGGCGTTTGTCAACAAGGACACGGACGGGGTTGAAGAAGAATTAAATAAGGTCATGTTTGAAACCATCAGCGCCATGGATGAGAGCGAGAGCTATTATCATGGTCTGGTCGCGGGGCTGCTCTCACCGATGAAGGGCTACCGCACGAAATCAAACCGCGAGGGTGGAAAGGGGCGAAGCGACCTGTTTGTAAAACCCGTGTCGCGCAGGAAAGAGGCGTTTGTCGTGGAGTTTAAGGTGGCAAAGAAAGTAAAAGATCTGGAAAAGATGGCGGACGAGGCGCTGCGGCAGATCGCAGAGAAGCAGTACGCCGCAGAGCTCAATGACGATGGGTATGATATCATAGGAAACTATGGGATCGCATTTTGCGGGAAGGATTGTCTGGTGAAGTATCAGGCATAGAGGGTGCGAAGGAAATGAGTTGGATAAAAAAGATGGGCGAAGCTTTGAATTTACAAGATAGGAAATACGGCAAGGTTTTTATCATGTACATTCTGTTTGTGATCGTGATGGTGCTGACTGTCATGAACAAAGAGAATATGCATGTCGATGAAATTTGGAGCTATACATTATCGAATAACGTGGGAAGTATCATGATGCGCTTTGAGGAAGGACGAACTTATATTCCTGCGGAACAGATGTATCTGCAAAGTGTTGCGGTGAATGATGCATCAGAGCAGTTCAATTTTGCGAGTGTGTGGAAGAATCAGACGGATGACGTGCATCCGCCGCTTTACTATATGCTGCTGCACATCATTTGTTCGCTGAATCCGGGCAAATTCAGCATATGGTATGCCGCAGCGATCAACATCGTTTTTGCACTGCTCACGCTGTATATCTTTCGTAAATTAATGCGGTGTTTTGTGGAGGACGAAATTGTCACGGATATCAGCGCACTTTTGTTTTTGTTGTCGGTGGGCGTCCTTCAGAATGTTTCGTTTTTCAGAATGTACGTGATGGCAATGTTCTGGGTAACGCTGATTTCCTATCTGTTTGTGCGGTCGTTGGAGGAAGAATTTTCATGGAATCGGACGATACAGATCTGCCTGGCAGCGATCGCAGGTGCATTGACCCATTATTACTGTATTATTTATTTGTGTGCGACATGCGTTATTTTTGGCATCTGTCTGATTTTGCTGAAACGTTGGAAAGAGCTCCTGGTCCTGATAGGAAATATGGTCTTTGCCGCAGGGATGTCTGTCAAGATCTTTCCGGCAATGCTCAAGCATATGTTTTCTGGGTACCGGGGAACACAGACCGTTGATAACCTGATGAAACCATAAAAGCTCTTGAGCGCTGGGAGCGGCTCAAGAGCTTTTATGGTTTCATCAACACACAGATGCTGGGGAAGATCGGCAGTGCATGCATTGTGTTTGCAGTTCTGATTCTGGTTGTTTTTGTTTTGACTGGCAGAGAGAAGGGATTTGTGCGTTTTGAATGGAATAAAACTGCCTTCATGAGATGGCTGATTGTTGGAATACCGATTGGTGCTTTCTTTTTATTTGTATCAGAGACAGCAGTCTATGTGACAGATCGGTATCTGTTTCCAATCTATGCGGTCACGCTCTGCCTCTTTCTGGCATTGATCGCTGTTATCTGGAAAAAACTGGCAGAGGATAAAACAGTGTATTTGGTGATGTGTCTGGTTGGAACTGTGTTGATCACAAATGGATTTGGCAATGCGCATTGGGAGTATTTATATCGTTCTGCCGGCAATCAGGCGGATTATTCTGGTAAAAATTGTATCTGCGTCTACGATTCCGTTCGCTGGAAGGTGCAGTCAACGTTTTATGAGGTAAAAAATTATAAAAGCGCAACCTTTATCTCGCAGGATCATACAGACAGTATTCTACAGCGCGCAGACTTGTTTGAAGATGGCTTTATGCTGACTGTGATTGGCGGAAATGACGAGAACATTATCAACATGATACTGGGGAGTTATCCCTATCTGAACCGATATGAACAGGTGGGAGCGTATACCTATTCCAATACGTATTTTATACATCCAGGGGAGGACAGCCTGAATGTCAGTATCTATAATTACGACAGAAGCAGTGCGTTGGGAGCAGATAACATCGCGCCTGGCGGCAATGTCCGGCTGACACAGGATACACAGCGTGCATGGCTCATTCGAAAAGATAATGATCATGCGCTGGTTGAGTTTGGCGGACAGGTATTGGACGTGCCGGGGGCGCAGTATGCGGAGGGGACGAGCATTCAGCTATTTCCTTCCAACGGTTCTGAGGCGCAGATCTGGAGATTTATAGAAAATGAGGACGGTTCCTTTACCCTGCTGGCCAGGGATGAACAGTATGCCCTCACTTACGGAGGAGACGGCAGCGTGTCGCTTTCAGCATACCGCGAGGGAGATGCTGCGCAGAGATGGTGGATCGATAAATAGTCCAAAACTTTTAATATGCGCTGACGCAGATTCCAGAATCCTCCTTTAGCTTATCGAGTGCAGCCTTATCCGGGGCTGCGATATATAAAGAATAGCCATCATCCGAGCGGTATCCCAGCAGCCCGCGTTCCGGGTTTACCAATACTTCCAGCCCATCTTTGGTTAAAAAGTGGAAGAAGTGTGCCAGCAGCCTGCGCTGATTTTCTTCGTCCTCATCTGGATCCAGCAACCATTCTCCGCCCTGCGGGAAAAGGTCATACAGTAGATTTGCCAATGTCCATAACAACGTATCTTCCAAATCCATCTGCCAGTCCTCCATCCAGTCGGGGTCTGGCAGCAGATCAAGGAAACATAATTTCCGGCTGCCCTTCTCAAAACGCAGATAAAATTCCCGAAAAACATCTGGAAAGCTCATGCCAAGGTGCTGCTGTGCCGTTTGGAGTTCAGAAGAATCCAGCGCAAAAGAGACGCCTTTTGGCAGTACAGCAGCGATCATTTCGAGTTTTTCACTAAATGTTACAGGCGGATTGCTCTTGATAAAGGTCTCAGGTTGCAATGTCTTTTCGCCCTCTTTTCGCTGCCATTTGATTTTATGCTGTTGTCCCAGCTTTTCCAATGCTTCCAGTGCGTTGCTGTACACGAGACACTGCATCGGAGCATCCGCTCGAAATTCCAGTAAAAGCTGCCGCTTGGGATCACAGGCATAGGCTGTTTGATCTGCAGTGCCGTATTGATGCCCTGCCGCGGAAGTTAAGAGATCATAGGCATAGGCTGTTTGATTCGCGGTAGGATGCAGCGTGCTCTGCAGAGGTGTCATTTCCAGACATTTCGTAGCCTGTTCAAATGAGGTCAGAGGAATATCCACCCAGACACAGTGCGCCATCCAAGCCGTCAGCTTCCAAGCCGTCTGTTCCAGCAGAATGTCACATATTGTACGAGACGATTCCTGCGGTTCCTCCTGTGTCCAGCCTTTGATAAAGCCGAGCGGCTGCCATGTAAAGATTCCGTTATTTCCCGGAAAATGACTCGGTGAATAGGCATACCGCGCCCAATGTTCACCGGGGGCGGCTTCATAATAAATTCGGTAAGGACCGTAATAGCCAGCGCCGGGGGCGCCTTTGGGGTGATGTTTCAGCTTGTCGATGGGATAAAAACCGCCGCGGGTGCTGTCGTACAGCAGTCTTTCCTCGCCGCCAATCGTCTGATACAGCGTTAAAAATTCCTCTGGCAGTTCGAGCGCGCGGCACAGCTCTTGGACATGCTCGCCCGCGCAGGGAGCCCAGTCCTCGCCAAAGGCGGCACGGCACAGGGCGGTTAAGTCGGATAAAAATGCATTTTTTGACATGGCAGGGATACTCCTTTTTTAGATTATTATAGGATAAAGGGGGCGGAAATGCAATAGATTAGGGTTGAGAAAAAAAGAGGTATCAAGTATACTGAATGTGAAGACAAATGCATTAGAGCAAGGAGTAGTAAAATGAGCGATGAAGAATTTTATGAGGCAGCAATCAGGCATTGGATGGATGGTACAATCTTAGAGCAACAGGAAGAGTACGATAATGCGGTCTGTATGCAAGGGTTTGCCGCGGAATGTGCACTAAAGAAGATCATGGATAGAATCAATTTAGGTGGAGATAGCACAGAATATAGCCATTATGGAGAGAGCTTGTTTCAAGATATTAAAATGATACTTGACGGTGATTTTGCCTTGACAACGATGCTGGATCCAGCCTGTGGGCTGAGATTGTCTGCGATCTCAATTCCAGAGGTTAATAAGGCCTATACAGTCTGTGTGGAGAATTACTATGGTGCAGAGAGCGGGATCCCCGGAATAGAGGCTGAGGGGGAAATTCATTTCCCAGAATTTATTTCATTTAATGACGAACTTTTACAGGGAATAGAATTGTATTCAGATGGAAGTCAGGAGCGAAATCAGCGGGTAAATGCATATAAAAATATACTGACAGGGGAAGACTATAAAAAGATTACCGAGCGCATGAAAAGTTGGTTTGGAGAGGGGTAAGTATGCAAATTGAGGAAAAGTGCAGAATATTGGAAGGGATTTGCGGTTGTGTGCCAGAGAATGGTGCAGGGGAGGATGAAGAAAATCTATTGCCGAATTTTCTGCCTTTACGCAGTTACAGTAAGCTGGCAGACCCTAAAATATTTTTAATTACCGGCGGACGCGGTTCTGGAAAGACAGAACTTTTTCGGATACTGACTTCCTGCGGCGGTCTGGATTATGTAATCAGTGATAGAGACCGAAAGCGTTATACTCGATTGCGTGAAAGTGAGTTTTTGATTGGATATATTGCAAAAGGACAAGGGTCAAAGAGCTTCCCCATCGCGAATGTCTGTGATGAATTGTTAGAAAAGGAGAATCCTGAAAATCTCACTTCATTCTGGGGGGGATTGATTTGTGCTGTACTTTTAAAACATTTCCAGAACGATCAGGAAATCACTGCGCTGACTGAACAGTATTTGGGGATTGAAACAAAGAATATTTTAATGGAGTATAGCAGCGAAGTCTCAAAGTGGTGGAAGGCATTAGATACGAATAAAGAAAAATGGGAAAGTTTTTTGGACCATACAGATACGATGCTTGAGAAAAGAGATATCCATATTTGCATTGTATATGATGAATTAGATCATATTTGCAGCAAGTATGAGGATTTATTTGGTTTTATCAGAAGTCTGCTGGATTTCTGGTATCGTCATAACAGCCGATTTTCAAACATTAAGGCAAAGATATTTTTACGCAGTGATTTATACAAGGCGAAAGCGCTTCAATTTGTGGATGCTTCCAAGATGGGCGCATACAGACTTGAGCTAAATTGGGATGTCCGTTCACTCTATCGTTTGCTGGTAAAAAGAATGGCTAATACGGGAATCGAGGAGCTCGAATCTTATCTGGAAAGTGTGCCGGGACTAATGCATCCGGGAAAAAACGAAGCATTAGGGTATGTGCCCGAAGATTCAGAGGATGCATTTCGTCGTTTAATAGATAAGATGATTGGTTCGTACATGGGAAAAAATGCAAAGAAGGGCGTAAGTTATGCATGGGTTCCAAATCATATACAGGATGCAAATGGGGAGATGGCACCGAGAGCTTTTCTAAAATGTTTTTCATTTGCCGCGGAGGAGATGTTAAACAGTACGGGAGATGTAGCGGCTTTGGAAAAGGAGCGCGTGCTGCTTCCTACAAGATTGCAGGGAGCAGTGGTAAAGGTTTCTGCTGACAGAGTTCAGGAACTCACACAAGAAGAATACCAATGGCTGCAAAATTTGATTGGTATGCTGAACAAAAAGGCAATGCTCATGCAGCAGGAAGAGTTTTTGGGGTATCTCAATCCCGAAAATTGGCCAGAGACAGAGCGAGGCAGGCTGCCGGGCAAGACCGCCACGGAGATTATGGAAGTGCTGATGACACTGGGAATCGTCATGAAAACCGTAGATGAAAGAGTCAATATCCCTGAGATCTATCTGCATGGATTTGGATTGAAACGAAAGGGAGGCATCAAAAGACCGAAATAAGGAATCAGCCATCCTTCTTCGCAGCAGATGTGTGGACATGGAGGACATTCGGAACGGTATCTGTTATGTGATCTGGGGACTCGAAAACCAGTATGTGCCAGACTGCACGACGCCGTTCAAGGTCATGGGATACAACTACACCGCGTATGACAGGCAGATAGAGGAATTTACAGCTTACAACAAGGAATGTGCCATCAACACTTATGTGGAACAGCTTTTGCCAGAACAGAAGGTAAAGCCTGTGATCACATTGGTATTGTACTATGGCAAGGAAGAAATACCTGACAGCATCTGTGCGATGATGGACATTCCTGATGATGCGATTATCAGAAAGTACATCCAGGACTATAAATTAAACCTTATTAAGTTACGGAATCTATCAAAAAAACAGGTGGATATGTTCCGGTCTGATTTTCAGTATATTGCGAAATTTTTATCTACAGGGTATAATAAAAAACACCAGTTTACAACTTTT
>VSNR01000040.1 GCA_009774345.1 Lachnospiraceae bacterium
CTATTATATAATGAATAAAACTTTATGGAAGTTCATGGAAAATAATGCAGTTTGCCTGATTAATCTCAAGCTCTTTGCCATTCATGACCATATAATTGTGCTCGTAATCTACACGGAAAAAGGTCATGGTGTTCGACTCATGATTCAGACTCACCAAATGTCTGTTATCAGGAAACAGCGCCGCATCCTTGGGATACTCTCCGCTCGTTGGCAGATAAAACAGACGTGTCAACTCTCCTGTCTGCTGGTTGATTCTAAACAATGAAACACAGTTATCTCCTGCTGTCGATGCCAAGATGTACTTGCCGTCAGCAGAGATATTGAGGGCACTTGCCGCCACGCCCTTAAATTCAAACTTGTCCGAGGTAGGAATCGTCTGAATCGGGTCAAAATATGGCACATTGTCCTCCTCATGATACTCAAATACGTCAATACAGTTTTTCATCTCGCTGATGATATAGAGAAAACGCCCGTCCTCTGTAAATTTCAGGTGTCTTGGCGCGGAGTCAATATCGCACCGGATGATGTCCACCTGCCGCAGAACGCCCCTGTCATGGTCAAGGCGGTAGATATTTACATAGTCAATCCCAAGGTCCGCCGCACACAGATATTTGTTGTCCCTTGTCATCTTCACACAGCTGATATGCGGTCTGTAGCTTCTCTCTGCGATACTGCCAAGCCCCTTGTGAAACACCTCGTCCGTAATGGCATCCACTGCTCCTGTGCTGGAATCCAGATGCAGCACCGTAATCTTGCCATCATGATATCCTGCACAGAATAAGAACTTGTCCTCATAGTCTGTGGAGAGATAGCATCCTCTCATACTGTTTGTGGATGCTGTATTCACAAAGTCCAGATTTCCGTCCGGCAAAATCTTGTAGCTGGAAACGCCTGTATCCGTAATCGCATAGAGATATTTACGGTTGTGCGAGATGGTGACATACGAGGAATTGGTGATATGCACCTCGCCCTTCTCTTTCAGCCGTCCATGCTCCATATCAACATCATAGATTTTAATGCCGTGTTTATCGCCCATCGTATAAGTCGATACATAGGCTACACATTTCTTTTCTGCCATTCTGTTGTCCTCCTGATTACACATTTATCATATATAAATATCTTATCACAAGAGTGCGCGTTTGTTAATTATTTTTTACACATTTTTTCACCTATTGGATAAACGGCGGCATCTTTCCCTTTATAAAACGATAAGAAACACCTGACTTGTTAAAGTCTTTCTGCTCATACTCAATATGGACACTATATTGTGGCTCAAAAAAATCCGTATAGTCCATAGCCATCCATATGACTCTGTCGCTGATGATACTGTCAAGAATCTGCTGAATCTGTTCCTTGTCCGTGTACTCCACTTCCTCACTTTCCACATCCGTGTAGACTGTAGTCCTCCTTACAAAAGGATTAAACGTGTTATAAGGGGAACGATAAATCAAGGAATTTGATGAATACCCGTTGTTTTGTACGCTGACCAGCGCCACATCCTCCGCTTTCAGCTTCTCCTGCATATCAACCCCGTATTTCCTGATCAGGGCAATTGTCTCTGTAAACTGCGGATAGACGTACATGGTTCCTGTATAGCTGGAAAAGATGGTATCATCCTCCCTGTCCCTGAAAAGAAAATCAACCGCTCCCACAGGCGCTGTATGCATAACGGTATCCAATGTCAGCTTCATATACTCCTTCTGGTAAACGCCAATCAGCTCTGCCTGCATCTGGGGTGTCAGCTCAATCTCTTCTCTTCTGAAATTGCTCTCACAGCTGACAGCATCGAATGTGAGATTCCAGCTGTCATTAAAGAGCGGCGTGGAGCCAATCTTATAATCTATATCATTAAAAACATCAGAGAGTAACCGAAGTGTATCCGCATCCGCAATATCAATGATATATTTTCTATAGATGGTTTTTCCATTGGACAGTTTATATCCAAAATCAATTCCCCGGTAGTTAGACTGCCTTTCTATCGTTTCTATATACTCAGGAGATTCCTCAATCCCTTCGTAATAGTCAAAATAGCGTATCGAAAGCTGCTCCTTGGCCGCTTTCCTTGCAAGCTCCATCACGCTTGGGTTTCCCTGTAATTCCATGTTTGCCATACGGTACTCGTTCGGGATTAAACAATGCATGCCAAATTCATTCACCTGAACTTCCTGTCCGAACGGCATGAGCCCTGATATGGATACCGCACAGCTTTCAAGCTGGGCATCTGACGGCACATAAGTATCATATCCTGTCACATCATAGCGGAATACGATGAAAATCAGCGCAGTGCAGACCGCATTGAACAGAAACTGCCTCTTGTGCATCAGCGCGCCGCGCAGATTCATCCGGTAAATGATTTCCATCAGGATACAGATCAACACAAAGCCAAAGATGACGCCGAACAAAAACCATTCATCCTCACTCGAACTGTACGAGATCGAACAGAAGAAAAATCCCGACAAAAATGCTGCTGGCAGGACGACCATTGTCTTGATCACAGGCTCCGCAATGCGAAACGCGATCGGTTTCCCTGCCGCCTCAGATGCCCTTTTCATAAAAATAACATAAGCTGCCAGACTGTACAACACGGCTGCTATGAGAAGCACGCCCACATAAGAGGTATCATACCTGAAAAACTTCTGGGCCTCTTGCATCGTGGTATTGTTCGGGCTGGAAAAAAACTTGATAATCATAGAAAACGGCGAAAAATTCCAAATACTGCCGTCAAATATAAAATACCCTCTGCTGTTATAAACCGTATAAGCATCATAAAACCGCTCAGCCATTAGAAATTTAAGCAGTGCCAGCCCTGCACTGTACGAAAACAGAACTCCCGTTCCTAAAATACTGACAATTATGTTGCCTGTCAGTCCCGCCGCAATGACTGCCACGCTGTATGCCAAGACAAAGAGAATCATCTCTATCCCAATAAAGGACAGCATTGCCAGCCATGTCCCTGCTGAAACTGCCTTTCTACCTGCCGCAATTCCCATACAGGCTGCCACATGAAACCCAAACGGGATACAAAACTGCAGCACGCCTGACAGATATCTTGCCCAGAAAATCTTGGTTCTGCTGACCGGCAGGCTGTGATACAGGTCAATCTGTACTTTGGAATGCAGATAGGCATAGCCGCTGAGTCCGCACAAAAATGCTGCCATACATACTACAACCGTCATGAACACGGCTTCTCTGCCAAAGAAATATTCTCTGATATACACGGTAAGGTCATAGGAATGTGCTTTGGGATTGCGCACAAACTCCTCCATGCTCATGAGCATACGCACTTCCAGACTCAGAAAACATGCGACAAAGATCAAAATCGGACACCATATTCTCTTTTTCATATCCTGTTTGATGAGCTTAAAAAATAAGTTTCTTGATATCATATCCGACAACCTCCGTTTCACTAATAAAGATTTCCTCAAGGGTGAGCGGCACAATCTCTGCAAAGACAGGCGAAAATGTATTGATTTTCTCCATAATCTCTTTCTCCGAGCCGCGCACAGTGATATTGTTCAGGCTTCCTCTTTTCTCCGCCTTGACAAGATCTAACAGCCCCAGCGCCGCCTTTTCTTCCTCCGCACTCTGAAAGACACACTGGACATTGTGGATATTGAGCTTCATTTCCTCCAAATCCTTCTGCATCAGCACGCCGCCTTGGTGCAGGATTCCCACATAGTCGCAGATATCCTCCAGCTCCCGCAGATTGTGGGAGGCGATCACCGGCGTAAAATCCCGCTCTGAAAGCTCCCCTGCAAAGATACTCTTCACTGCCTGCCGCATGACAGGGTCAAGCCCGTCAAAGGTCTCATCACAGAACAGATACTTCGTGTTTGCGCAGACGCCAAGAAGCACAGAGAGCTGCTTCTTCATACCTTTGGAAAAAGTATTGATCTTACGGTCTGGTTTTAACTGGAAATTACCAAGCATTTCATCAAACCGTACTCTGTCAAACGACGCATAATAATCCTGATAAAATCCTGCCATATCGCGCGGCGTGGCATTGGGCAGAAAATACTGGTCGTCTGATATATAAAAAATATCCGCTTTCACAGACGGGTTTTCATAGACGGGCTGCTCATCCATGAGGATTTTCCCGCTGTCGGGCCTGATCACCCCCGCTGCCATGCGCAGAAACGTGCTCTTGCCCGCGCCGTTTGTGCCAATCAGCCCAAAAACCTCCCCGCTTCTAATCGTTACACTGATATCATTTACCGCCGTAACCTCCCCAAAATGTTTTGTCACATTTGCTGCTGTTATCATGTCCGTTCCCCCTTCATCGACCCTTTGTTTACCGTCACACTACTATTTTGTATACAGGCTGTAAGGATTTCAGGCAGTTCTTGCGGCGATATGCCGGAAAGCAGTGCCTTATCGACAATGCCCTGCATCTCACACTGTATCTCCTGCCACTTATGTGCTGCCGCAGCCGCTGTATCACTCACAAAGCTGCCTTTACCCTTCATGGTATAGATGTAGCCCGCACGCTCTAATTCCTGATAGGCGCGTTGAATCGTATTTGGATTCAATGACAGCTCCATCGCCAGACTTCTGACAGATGGCATGGAGGCATTTGGCTGCATCGCGCCGCACAATATCATCTGCTGAAACTTTTCGATGATCTGCTCATAGATCGGGCGCCTGTCCTTGTGATCAATCAAAATCATGGTCCCTTCTCCTTTCTAACTGTATTAATACAATTAACACAGTTAGAGTATACAATACCTGTAAATAAATGTCAACAAAAAAATGAACAGGGAAAATTTTTATAATTCTCCCTGCTCATAAAGTTCATTCGCGTACCGCACAGATCCCATCGCATCCTTGGAATAAAAATCTGCTCCAATCATGTCTGCATATTCCTGCGTGAGCACTGCGCCGCCGACCATCACTTTGCAGCCCGCATGATGCTCGCGCAAAAGCTTGATCGTCGCCTCCATATTGACAACTGTAGTGGTCATGAGTGCGCTGAGTCCCACCAGCTTCACCTGATGCTCCTGAACTGTTTGTAAGATCAGCTCCGGGTCCACGTCTTTACCGAGATCAATCATGTCAAATCCATAATTTTCCAACAGCGTCTTGACGATATTCTTCCCGATATCATGGATGTCTCCCTTCACCGTGGCAATCACGATCTTTCCTTTGCTTTCACTGTTTTTTCCCTGTTTTGACAATGTCGCCTTGATCGCCTCAAAGGACGCCTTTGCCGCATCGGCGCTCATCAAGAGCTGCGGAAGGAACATTTTCTTTTCCTCAAAGCCCTTTCCAACCACATCCAGCGCTGGAATCAGCTTCTCATTGATGATGGTGAGCGCGTCTGTATTTTGTTCCAGCAGCTTGACCGTCGCCTCACTGGCGCTCTCTGAAAGTCCCTTGATGATGGCCTCATCCAGCGACAGCGCACTGTTTTTTGCAGCAGGCGCCGGACTGGATTTGTCTGCCGTCTGCGATGCGTTTGCAATGTATGCCATACACTGCTTGTCCTCACCGATCAACGCATTAAAACTATAATAAGCAGACATCATCGGTTCGCTGGATGGATTCACAATGCCCGCGCTCAGACCGTTGTTCATCGCCATCGTAAAAAATGCCGTGTTGATACGGCTTCTCTCGGGAAGCCCAAAAGAGATATTGGACACGCCAAGCACCGTGTGAAGTCCCATCTCATAGCGGATTCTGTGCAGGGCTTCCAGCGTGACCTGCGCGTTATCCTGCCCCGTGCTGATCGTGAGCACCAGTGCGTCCATCACCAGATTTTTCTTGGGAATGCCATACTGCGCCGCTGTGTTCACAATCTTCTCTGCCACGGACAGCCGCCCTTCCACCGTCTCAGGAATGCCGCTCTCGTCGAGACACAGACACACCAGCACCGCACCATATTTTTTGGCGATCGGAAACACACGCTCCATAGATTCCTTTTTGCCATTTACAGAATTGAGCATTGGTTTTCCGTTGTAATACCTCAGCCCGCGCTCCATCGCCTCGGTATCGGAGGTATCGATCTGCAAGGGCAGGTCAATGATCGCCTGTATCCCGGTGACAGCCTCCTCCATCAGCCGTGGTTCATCAATCTCGGGCAGTCCCACATTGACATCGAGAATCTGTGCCCCCTTTTCCTCCTGTACCAGTCCTTCTTTGTAGATGTATTCCATATCGTGATCCCGCAGTGCCTGTTTAAACTTTGACTTGCCTGTCGGATTGATCCGCTCTCCTATAATGAGCGGTTTTCTGGTAAAATAAACCGCATGGTTATAAGATGACACGACTGTCAGTTTCTTGTCAGTGACAGGCTGGATCTCCATATCTTTGCAGAGCGCAACAACACGGCTGATATGCGCTGGTGTCGTTCCGCAGCAGCCGCCGACAGCACTTGCCCCCATCTCCACCAGCGTCCTGACACTCTGTGCAAACTCCTCCGGTGCCACATGAAATACAGTCTGTCCATTGACGACGACGGGCAGTCCTGCATTTGCATTGATCACGATCGGCAGAGAACAGCACGCTGTCAGCTGCGGCAGCAGGTTTTTCATCTGTTCAGGTCCCAGACCACAGTTAAAGCCAACCGCATCAACGCCCAGCCCTTCCAACATCGCTGTCACGCTTGCCACATCACCGCCGGTCAAAAGCTTGCCGCTCTCATCAAATATCATTGTGACGACGACGGGCAGATTCGAGTTTTCCTTTGCCGCAAGGACTGCTGCCTTGATCTCATACGAATCGCTCACCGTCTCGATCAGAATGAGGTCCGCGCCCGCCTTGTCCCCTGCGATAATGATTTCCTGAAACGTCTTGTATGCCTCATCAAAAGAAATCTCACCGAGCGGCTTTAACAATTTGCCAATCGACCCGATATCAAGCGCGGTGTACATTGGCTGTTTCTGCTCCTGCACTTCCTGTATTTCTTGTATTGCTTCTTTGACAAGCTGGATACCTGCGGTCACAAGCGCTTCCACTGTGTACGGCAGATTCTTGCACTTGAATGCATTCACGCCAAAAGTATTCGCTGAGATCACATTGCTGCCCGCCAGCAGATACTCTTTATGAATCTGCCTTACAATCTCTGGGTGCAGCACGTTCCATGTCTCAGGCACCTCGCCAGTCTTCAGACCGCGCTCCTGCAATAAAGTTCCCATTCCACCGTCAAAAAATAGTATTTGCCGTCCTAACACTTCTCTAAAATTCATCCTAACTCCCATCTGCCCGCTTCAGCGGGCGTACTTATGCTCCTTCACGAAACTCACATTCTATATTGCTGCACTGTGCACATTTGCCGATATGACAGCTCTGCGGGTTGGCAGTCAGTCCAATAAACGCTGTCACGCTCTTTGTGGGATACATCAACAGGCTGTCCGTAAGGGTGAGCCCTATGCGCTTGGTGCACTCTAGCGCCTGAAAGATTGTCCCCTGATATTGCAGCGGCAAATCTCCGTATCCGGGACTAAACCGCGGTCTCAGATACAATTTTCTGCCGTATTCTGACTGCGCATCACAGATTTGCTCTTGTAAGATATTGCAGTATGCCTCAATACACGCTGCACCGCACGCCTGTGCAACTGCCGCCTTTGTCATATTCACGATCTCATATTTTTGCAGCAGCTTGTCCGCTTCCAGTCCCAGCGTCGCCGCCATCAAAACGACCTTTTCACACTGTGACAGGTTGTCCGCCAGATTCTGGCTCTCAAAGATCATTTTTTTGTCCGGCGCTTCCAGTATCACCTGACTGCCCAAGACACTGCTGTGATATAATTGATACAGATTTCTGGGCTTTACCGCGCACATAAGCTCTTCGAGCACTTCTGTGATGAGGGCATTGACGCTGTCATCGGGCATCTTTGCGCCATATCCCAGATATCGGTTGATTTCTCTGATGTTTACCCTGTTTCTGATTTCAATTTGAATGCTGTCCATATCCGATACTCCATCCTTATTCTATATGCCAGACACGTCATGAAAGCGTGCAGTGCCACTGCACGCTTTCATGATGGTTTTAATTTTCTTTCTCTTCACATCCGCAGGTATTGTTGTCTCCAAATCCAGCAAAACCGCGCGGCTGTATCATGTCATTGCCACAGCCGCAGCCGTTATTGGGAGGGCATGGAGGAACGACAGGTGTCGGCAGTATAACCGGATTGCAGTCACAATCACAGTCACAGCCACGGTTGCGGTCACACATACACATGCAATTGTTCTGGCAACCGCCTTTTCCGCAGAAACACCACAGTAAAATAATCCAAAACCAACAATTCATAAAAACAACTCCTCATGCATCAAGCACTTTTTCTAATACTTAATATATGAGGAGCTTCCACATCGGCAACTTGTATCTCTCAGTTTTTTGCTTTTTTATTGATTTTTTGCTTTCTGGCTCTGGGAAGAACCTTTCTGCGGATGTACTGCATCGTGTATGCCTCTCCCCGTTCCGCCAGCATATACAGCAGCTTTTCAAGCTTCCTTTTTGTATCCTTATGCATAAAATTGCCGGGATTTCCGCTCAGGTAATACTTTAACGGGTCCTCATCCGTATACTTTTCTTTATTATAATTTTTTGAGGCGGCGATTCTGTCTATAAACATCTCCACGATATAATTGTCTGGCATCCTTGCCGGAATGATGCCGTCTCCTGCATGGGCGCTGTAATCCATCCAATATTCATAATGATGTTTATTTCTGCCCTTGTGATGGAGCCATGCAGACGAATAGCCTTTCTCCTTGCGCTCTGCATTGTTCGGACTCTGTGTCCCCTGATAATATTTGGCACCGACAAGAAACTCACTTGGCATGTATTTCGAAAGATCATGCAAAAGCCCCTGCCTGTACAGCCCAACAGAGAAGCATCCCTTCATAACCATAAACTTGTGATGTGTGATTGTCTTAAAATGCTGCCATATATGCATTGCTCTTTACCTCTTCTGATTTTTTGCCTTTTTCTTTTTATTGGACGCCGGGGATGCATCCTTTGTCTGTACAGAAGTCTTTTGCTTCTGCATTTTTTCCTCCTCGGTCAGCGTTCTTCCCACCAATATAGATATACTTCTCGGTGCGATGTCAATATATTCCATATTTTTCTCTTCATCGTAGACCACCCTGTTTGGTTCTGTGCTGATCTGGGACACCCACGCATGATTCGCAATCGAAGGCAGCGCAAAACGGTGGGAATTCCAGTGCATGTTATAAGCGATATAGATATAATCGCCCTTTTCCCCGCTGGCGCTTTTTCCACAGTACATCATGCCAACATGCCTGTTATCGCTCTCCCACTGCACTTTCCACGCTTCCTCTCCATGATAGGAGATGTCTGGATAGCCATATCCATATCTGTCCAGTGTCGTAAGATGCTCATCCAGATGCAGGATACTGTGGCTCTTTCGAAAAGCAATCATTGCTTTGGCGTACTCAAAGATATCATGATTCCTGTCAATGCCTCTCCAGTCAACCCATCCCGTCTCATTGTCCTGACAATAACAGTTATTATTGCCATTTTGGCTGTTTCCAAACTCATCCCCTGCATAGAGAAGCGGCGTCCCCTGCGCCGTATACAGAAACCCTAATGCATTTTTCATCTGTTTATGGCGAAGGTCCTTGACAGATTTCTTGCGCGACGCTCCCTCTGCACCGCAGTTCCAGCTATAGTTACAGTTCGTGCCGTCCGAATTATTTTCACCGTTTAATTCATTGTGCTTCCTGTCATAGGATACAAGGTCATTCAGCGTAAACCCATAATAATTTGTCATATAATTAACCACACCGCACTTGGGATGTACATTGCTGATATGATAGCGAAACGTTTTGAGCAGATCCTGATCGCCCTTGAGATACCTGCGCATGTCATACATAAATTCATCCCGGTAAAATCCCAGCGTCTTGTTCGCAGGTTTTGCAGTCCCCGGATAAATCTCATGCAGATAAAAATTTTCACCCAGAATCTTCGTGTTTGCCAATAGCGGCTCTGTGGCAATCAATGTCATGGGCAGCCTGCTGCCTTTGAGATGTACACCGTCGATCTGATATGTTAAAACCCAGTATTTGATGATTTCGAGAATATATCCCTGCTTGATATGATCTGGAAAATAGAACTGCATAATGATTTCAATGCCGTTCATATGAAACATCCGCACCATGCGCCGAAATTCTTCACAGGGATTGCCGCTTGCGGAGTACGATGCTTTGGGCGCAAAATAAAACGCCTCCTTATACCCCCAGCAGTTCAGCCGTTTTGCCTTCTGAGGCGCTGCATCCAACGCCAAATCCTCATCAATATGTTCTACCTGATATTCAATTTGCGCCTTGGTCTCCGCTGTGGTCTGGTCCCACTCACATTCCTCATACTCATATGCCGGCATCAGCTCGATAGAATTGACACCCAGCTCCTTCAAATAAGGAATCTTTTCCATCAGTCCCTCAAAAGTCCCTTTTTTCTTTACCTTAGATGAAGAATGTCTCGTAAAACTCCTGACATTGAGACAATACATGATACTCTCATGATACGGAATATGCAGCCGCTCTGTCTCCTGCCAGTCAAACATACAGTGGTCAAAGCCTCCCCTCAGAAGAGGGCGCACAAATTCACCGGAACGCCATTTCTCATTGCCAACAATGCGTTTGGCATAAGGGTCTACAAAAACATCCTCTCCGATAAAAAAATTATACTCACAATCACAGGCGGTAATCCCCTCGACAAAGACACAGCAGATATTGCCAATTCTGTGTTTTTGGTCAAAAAGAATACGCCCCTTCTGTTCAACTCCTCTTCGGTAGAAAATAATGCCGCATTCCTGCTCCGAAGCATTTACCATGGAAAAATTAATCCCATTATCTTGAACTGAGGCTCCCAAAGGATAGGGTTGTCCCATATAAATTTTTATTTTTTTCATATAACCTCGCTATTCTTGCTGTAAAAATTTAATTGATAATAAGAGGTAGAAATTCGCTAATATCATCTCTGATAATAAAATCAACTTTGCTGTTGCGCTCAAATTCATTTTTGGAAAAGAGCACTTTTAACTGCTCATGCTCAGGCGCCACACTGTACTCAAGTTTGTCATGATACATATTTTTGCCCATGATCAGCAACACATCTGCCTTGTCACATGCGATCGCAGCCTGCGTCATAAGCTCTGCATCCACGCGCTCCCCGATCAGGCGGATGCCGGGTCTGATCGCCATCTTGCAGCGGTCACACTGGGGAATCCCCTTTGAATTGATGATATACTCTATGTCAAATTCCTTATCACAATGCGGACATTGGTTGATATAAATATTTCCATTCAGGTCTATCACTTTTTTCAGATGAATATTCTTTGGAATCCCATGAAAATTCTGGCAGATTACCGCTGAAAGTTTTCCCTGCTTCTGAAGCATCTCAAGACCCTCATAGGCAGGTGTGGAATGAACCTGCATACCAAGTATTTCTTTTTTGTAAAACCGGTAAAACTTTTCAACTTTTGCATTAAAAAAACTTGTCGAAAGCATGTCCTCAGGACTAAATCCATACTCTTCCTCGACGCGGTAGTTCTCTTCATTTGTATCAAGATCATACCCTCCGCCTTCCACAAGCATCTCGATGCCAAGTACTGCCACAATGCTTTTGCAGCCTTTTATTTTTCTTTTAATAAAATTGACTATTCTCTCATCTGTTTTTAATTTCATCTGCGTACCTCGGCTGCCCTGCGCTGAACTTTTACTTCTGAATCTATATTAATGATACTCGCTTTCTATACTCTGTGTCAAGTAATTCGCGCTGGATTCCTATCATTTTGACGATGCATGACACAAAAACATGCTATTTTTTCATGAATCTGAACTAATTTTAGAAATTTCTTGATTTGTCTATTTAATTTGGGTAAGATATAAGTATTGGCATCCTGCATAGGGCTGCATAATATTATAGTATGAAAGGTATGGTACGCAGATTTATGACTGATAAAAATACAAATGGATATGATGATGAAGAAATGACCGTGGAACTCGAACTAGAAGATGGACAAATGGTCAATTGCGCGGTTATCACCATTCTGACTGTTGACAAAAAAGATTATATTGCCCTGCTTCCTCTCGACGAGGATGGCAACAACGATGACGGCGAAGTATGGTTCTACCAGTATGAAGAGGACGAAACCAATCCTGACGCAGAGCCTAAGCTGACCTATATCGACAACGATGAAGAATACGAGAATGTCGCCGACGCATTTGACGAATTTCTCGACAATGCTGAGTTTGACGAAATAGTAGACAATGAATAAAACATAATCTAATCTGGAGGACTCTAAGATGGACGCAAATGAAAAAAATGATAAATTAGATTTAGAAAAAGCAGCAATCATCGAAAAAACCTATACCTGCCCTGTCTGTGACAAAAAATTCCATGCAAAAGCGGTGAAAGCCAGCTCTGCAAAGTTTGTTGACACGATGGCTGACCTGCGGCCCATTCACAGCAATATCAACGTCACAAAATATGACGCGATCTGCTGTCCTAACTGCGGTTTCTCAGCACTTACCAAAAACTTTACCAGCTCTACGGCTTCCCAGCGCAAGCTGATTCGTGAGAAAATACAGACCAATTACAAATCCCATGACGAAGTAGCCTGCGAGATCTATACAACAGAAACGGCAATCAGCCGCATGAAAATGGCGCTGCTGTGCACTGTCACCAAGGGCGGCAAGGACAGCGAAGTCGGTAATGTATGCCTCAAGATCAGCTGGCTGTATCAGGATCTGGCAGAAGAACTTCCCGAGGATGCTCCCGACGCTGCCGCCAAAAAAGAGCTCTATCTAAAGGAAGCAGACAATGCGGCAATGAACGCCTATGAGCGCCTGACAAACGCGCGAATGCGTGAAAGCTTCCCCATCGCAGGTATGAATGAAACCACGCTCGACTATCTGCTGGCATACTATGCATCCCAAAAAGGCGAATACCAGACAGCAATGCGGCTCTTGTCCGGCGTCGTCACCAGCAGAAGCATCAGCCCGCGCCTGAAGGACAAGGCGCTGGAACTCAAAGAACGGGTCAGCCAGCTTAGGGATCAGGAAGCAATCTAATCAGCAAATCTCATCAAGAAAACGCGAGGGCAGGAGATTTCCTGCCTCTTTTTCTTGAATGTAAAAGATAAACAGATGCTCCTTCGCACGCGTCATCGCCACATAAAACATTCTGCGCTCCTCCTCTAGCTCCGCATCTGTCACTGCCTTTTTGTGCGGAATAACACCTTCATTCACATCTGGAAGTATCACGACATCCCACTCAAGTCCTTTGGAGGCATGCATGGTCACCATGCTCACAGCATCGGTATTCGTTTTTTTGAGCCGGTTCTCCTGCTGTGCAATCTCATACAGGATCGCATCATAGTTCTCTATGTGCTCCAGCCAAAGCTCTATCGTCTCAAACTCTCTTGAGAGCCGCATCAGCTCATCGAGTTCCTCAAGCTCCTGTGACACATCTTTTCCCTTCTCTGCCGCCTGCTTTTTCAGATAGGCATCATATCCAGTGCCATTTCCCACGCCTTTTCTGATAAAATTCACTGCCGAAAATGGATTCAGGCTTTTGATAAAATGAAGTTCATCATAAAACTCAAGGATATGCTGCACCACATAGCCGGTTGCATGGTTGTTATCAATCAGCTCCCGCATCTTGAAAGCGCCGCGAGGCACCGTACTTCTCTTGATATACCGCACTGGCTTATTCATGATTCTCAGGAAGTCCTCCTGTCGGTCTTCATACAGGGCATATCTCATATACGCAATCAGGTCTTTTGCAACCGGACTTTCATAGATATTCTTGGGTTTTTCCTTCATCGTAAAAGGAATCCCTTCCCTCATTAGACGGTCCGCGGTGTATACTGTATGATTATTGGTGCGGTATAAGATCGCGATGTCACTGTATTTCGTATCCGGCAGCGCGATGTACTGCTTGATCAGCAGCGCAATGCTCTCCGCCTGTTTTGATTTTGACTGAAAAGAATAGATCTTCACACCATCGTTTTGTTCATTCTGTGCCCTGACCGCCTTGTCAAAACGCATCTTGTTATGCGAGATCAGACGCGCCGCGGTATCAACAATCCCCTGCCGGCTCCTGTAATTCACATCCAGAAGCACCCGCTCTGCTTTGGGATACTCCTTGGTAAAGTTCAGCATTATCTCAGGTCTCGAGCCGCGAAACCCATAGATTGACTGGTCGTCATCCCCCACAATAAACAGATTGTCCTGCGGCTTGGCAAGCAGTCTTACCACCTCGTACTGCAAAGGACAAATATCCTGAAATTCATCGACCAAAATATACTGAAAACGCTGCTGCCATAATTTTAGCGTGTCTGGTCTCTCTATCAATAAATTGCGGCACAAAAGCACCATATCATCAAAATCAATCAGCTTATGGCGGTTCATCTCCTGCTTGTACATTTGAAAAATCCGCTCGAACACGGCCTGCGGTACGGTGGCACTTCTGACCTCCTGCGGCGTGACACCGTTATTTTTGACAGTGCTGATCTCCGACAATAGATTTTGAAGTGTCTCTGTACTGTAATCAATCTGCGTCTGCCCTAAAATTTCATCTGGCAGTTCGCGGAGTATCTGTGCAAGCAGCCTGTACTTGTCATTTTCCCGTATGATATTCTGCGCCGTAAAGCGGTATGTATGCCGTAAAATCTGGAAAAAAACAGAGTGAAATGTACCAAAACAAACCGGATAGCACATTCCTTCATTGAGCCTCAAAAAGCGCTCCTGCATCTCCTCCGCGGCCGCTTTGGTAAACGTGATGACAAGAATGTCCTCCGGTTTGACATGGTGTTGTTCGATTAAATATTTGATTCTCCTCGTGACGACAAAGGTCTTGCCAGAGCCGGGGCCTGCCAATACCAGCATCGCTCCGGCTCCGTGGGTGATCGCCCTGTACTGGGCTTTATTTACACTGTTTTTATCAAGCATTTTCAAGTAACTCAATACCCTTTCTGATGCGGAGCAGCGTCTCCTCTTTGCCAAGAATTTCCATGATCTCTGTGGCGCCCGCCGGCGTCATCTGCAAGCCCGACACAGCGGTCCTAATCGGCCACATAACGTAACCGTTCTTTACCTCCTTCTGTGCCACATACGCCAGAAGCATCTGATAAAGTGCGTCATTGGAGTAGTCCTCCTGTGCCTCAAGCAACGGCAGCACGTCCTTTAACACCGCCAGCGCACTCTCCTTTGTCGTCTTCATCTTCTTGTGCGCATACATCGCTGTATCGTACTCCGGCAGTGTCTCAAAGAATGCGATCAATCCCGGAATGTCAGGAAATACCTCGATGCGCGTCTGCACCATCGCCGCGATCTTTTTGAGGTCAAATTCCTTGTGGAGCACTTCTTTCATATAAGGAAGCGCCATGTCATAAAAGCGGTCGGCATCCATCGCCTTAATGTACTCTCCATTCATCCATTTGAGCTTGTTCATGTCAAACACAGAGGGGGACTTGTTGATTCTGGTATAATCAAAATCACGAATCAGCTCCTCGAGCGTAAAGATTTCGCGGTTATCCTCCGGGCTCCATCCAAGCAGCGCGACAAAATTGATGATGGTCTCTGGCAGAATCCCCTGCGCCACGATATCCTCAAAGGAGGAGTGGCCGCTGCGCTTACTGAGCTTCTTGTGCTCCTCGTCCGTGATGAGCGGCAGGTGCACATAGACTGGAATCTCCCATCCAAATGCCTTATACAGACGATTGTATTTCGGCGTGGAAGAAAGATATTCATTTCCGCGCACCACATGGGTGATTTCCATCAAATGATCATCGACTACATTTGCAAAATTATAAGTAGGATATCCGTCGGACTTGATCAGAATCATGTCATCAAGCTCTGAATTGTCGATCGTGATATCTCCGTAAAGCTCGTCATGAAAGCTCGTTGTACCCTCTGTCGGGTTATTCTGCCGGATCACATAGGGAATGCCGTCCGCAAGCTTCGCCTCCACTTCCTCCTTGGACAATCCAAGACAGTGCTTGTCATAGACGGTGATCTCCTTGCCCTCCACAACCTCTGATTTCAGCGTAGCAAGCCTTTCTTTGTCACAGAAACAATAATATGCCTCCCCCTTGTCGATCAGCTCCTTGGCGTACTTCATATAAATGCCTGCCTGCACGCGCTCACTCTGCACATAAGGCCCAAAGCCCTTATCCTTGTCTGGCCCCTCATCATAGGTGAGCCCTGTTTTTTCCAACGTATGATATATGATATCTACCGCGCCCTCCACATAGCGCTCACGGTCTGTATCCTCGATGCGGAAGATAAAATCCCCGCCTGCATGCTTTGCAATCAAAAACTCATATAATGCTGAACGCAGATTTCCTACATGCATCTTACCTGTCGGACTTGGCGCAAATCTGCATCGTACTTTCTTAGCCATACTGTGATCCTCCATTTTCTTATAGTTTCTTATTTTGCCTTACAAAATTATACACTTCGAACAGAGTTTTTGTCAATGTAAAAGATGTAAAGCCTTTGACATACCACCGGCTTTACATCTTTACTTAACATCTTGCTTTTTATTTATTTATCTTCCTTTGTCTTTGGTTTCCACACCTTCACACCGATAAATCCACCAACCCCTGACACGGCGATAATCACTGCAAATACCATCAGATACGACAAAACCATTCTGAAAAATTCTATTAAATTTGACATCTCTTTACCTCACATTCCGCTGTCTGATAATTTTCCTGAAAACCTGACAGCAATTTATATAACTATCATACCACTTTCATTATTATGCCGTCAAGCGGTTCGGGGCATTCTGCGAAAACAGAATATTTTCCCTTAAAAATGAGATACTATTAAGGGAACATTCCCTCAATCTATTGACTTTCCCCTTATTTTTTGCTATATTTTAAGGGAATTATCTGGAGGTGAGGTCATGAGAATCTTTCATTATTCCAAAATCAAGAATCAAAAGTGGGATTCGGAGATCCTTGGTCTGATTGCAGCAATATATAAAGAAGCCGGAAAACAGGAAATGTATCTGAAGCAGCGGCCAAAAGAACTTGAAAAACTGGTTGAGATTGCAAAGGTGCAAAGCACTGAAGCATCCAATGCTATTGAAGGGATTGTTACAACAAGCACCCGTATGAAACAGTTGGTCGAGGAAAAGACCACACCAAAAAACCGTAATGAACAGGAAATTGCTGGTTACCGTGATGTATTAAATATTATTCACGAAAGTTTTGATGCGATTCCAATCTCACAGAATTATATTTTGCAGCTTCATAAAATTCTGTACAGCCATATGAATAATCCTATGGCAGGCAGAACCAAGAATGTGCAAAATTATATCAGTGCAACCTATCCAGACGGTCATGTAGAAACCTTATTTACGCCTACTGCTCCTTATGAGACTCCGGGAGCACTGGACAGAATCTGCAAGGAATACAATCGTGTCATCGGGAATATGGAAGTCGAACCGCTGATTGTAATTCCAGTATTCATTCACGATTTTCTGTGTATCCATCCATTCAATGATGGTAACGGCAGAATGAGTCGTCTGCTCACAACATTATTGTTATATCGAAATGGTTTTTATGTTGGCAAATACATTTCTCTGGAAGCTAAAATTGCTAAAAACAAAGACCTTTACTACGATACCCTTGGTCAAGCTCAAACAGGATGGCACGAGGGCACGGAAGACGTTGTTCCATTTATTAAATATCTACTTGGAACGCTTCTTGCTGCCTATAAGGATTTTGAAGACCGCTTTGCACTGGTGGAAACGAAACTGCCTGCCTTGGAAACAGTAAGACGTGCCACGATGAACAAAATAGGTCGTTTCACCAAACAAGATATCCGTGAACTTTGCCCCTCTCTCAGTGTAAGTTCCATCGAAGGCGCTCTCCGTAAGTTGACGGCATCAGGAGAACTTAAACGAGAAGGCTCCGGGAAAAATATCTGTTATTACAGGTTGAAGTGAGATCAATCTATAGAAGAACTTATCAAAAAAACCTCACCGATCCTCCACATTCACGCTAAAGACCAGTAAGGTTTTCTTTTCATCTACACAATCGCCTTCTTCGGGCACTTTTCCTTGCACGCGCCGCAGCCAGTACACTTGCTCTGGTCTATGTGCGCATGGAAATCCGTCACCGATATGGCTCCTGACGGGCACACTTTCACGCAGAGACTGCAACCGATACATCCAGTCTGGCAGGCTTTCATGGTAACGGGACCTTTATCCTTGGAGCTGCACGCCACGACTGCTTTTGCGTCATAGGGAATCAGCTCGATCAACTGCTTGGGACATGCAGCGACACACTTGCCGCACGCCTTGCACTTCTCCTTGTCCACCTTCGCGATGCCATTTACAATGTGAATCGCATCAAACGGACACGCCTTCACACAATTGCCATAGCCAAGACAGCCGTGATTGCAGGATTTTGCCCCGCCGTCCGGCACATACCGCACCATGCTGCAATCCTCGACACCTGTGTACTCATAGACTGTTGTCGTGCGGTCGCAGTCGCCTGCACATTTGACAAACGCCGTCATTCTGACAGACGCGCCCGCCTCAACTCCCATGATGGCGGCGACCTTCTTGCCCACTGGCTCGCCGCCGACCGGACAGGCATTCACCGGCGCTTCCCCCTTTGCGATCGCCGCAGCCAGTCCTGAACAGCCGGGATATCCGCAGCCGCCACAGTTATTCCCGGGAAGCACACCCAGCACAGCCTCCTCTTTCTCATCCACCTCTACCTTAAATACAATACTTGCGATGCCGAGGAAGATGCCCAGAAATAAACCCACGCCGCCTACAACCACCACGGCAGTCACTATTGCTGATATATTCATATATTTCTCCTTTCCCCACTACAGCAATCCTGAGAACCCGCAGAAGGCAATCGCCATCAATCCTGCTGTGATCAGCACGATCGGCATTCCCCTGAAGGACTCCGGTATGTCGTTGTACTCCATTTTTTCACGGATACCAGCCAAGATCACGATCGCAATCAAAAATCCGACCGCTGTGAACAGACCGCTTGCGATGCTAAAGCCAATTCCATAATTTTTCTGTACATTTGTGAGCGCGATTCCCAGCACTGCACAGTTTGTCGTGATCAGCGGAAGATATACGCCAAGCGCCTGATACAGACTAGGCACATATTTCTTTAGAAACATTTCCACAAACTGTACTAATGCAGCAATGACTAAAATAAAGACAATTGTCTGCAAATACGTGATATCAAAAGGCATTAAGATACATTTATAGATCACAGCAGCCACACCAGAAGCAATCGTGATGACAAAGATCACGGCGCCGCCCATGCCCACTGCGGTATCTACCTTCTTGGACACGCCAAGGAACGGACAAAGCCCCAGAAACTGACTGAGTACGACATTGCTCACAAGTGAGGAACTGATCATCAATACCAACAAATCCTTTACCACATCCAGCATCTTCTATCCCTCCTTCTTCTGGCCCGCTTTTGCGTCCGCAACAGAGCCGGGTGCACCGTCCACATCGACAAATCGATGCGCACATCCGCCGTCAGCGCAGCTTGCACAGTCTGAACTGCATCCTGACTGGATTTTGTCCGCATTCTGCCCCTTTTCCTGCATCTTTCTCTTGACGCGGTTCTGCAAGGCAGTCAACGCCGCAAGCACGAAAAAGGCACCGGGTGCAAGCACAAAAATACTGACTGGAACGTATTCCACAGTGGTAAACATGCCAAGTACGTTATTGATGACAGGGATTCCAAAAAATTCACCTGCGCCCAGAAGCTCTCTCACTGCACCGATTGCCGTGAGTGCTACTGTAAAGCCAAGTCCCATGCCCAGACCGTCAAAGATCGATGGAATCACAGGATTCTTGGAGGCAAAGGACTCTGCCCGCCCCAGAATGATACAGTTTACAACAATCAATGGTATGTATAATCCAAGCGCCGAATAAAGGCTGGGAATAAATCCCTCAAGCAGCAGCTCCACCATCGTCACAAAGGAAGCCACGATAACGATAAACGCAGGGATTCTCACCCTGTTTGGTATAATATGCCGCAGCAGTGAAATGATGGCGTTGCTCAAAACCAGCACTGCCGTGGTCGTCAGTCCCATGCCCAGACCATTGACCGCCGATGTCGTCACGGCAAGCGTCGGACACATGCCAAGCGCCAGCACAAAGGTCGGGTTTTCTTTTACCAGTCCATTGAAAAATACTTCCATCGAACCTTGTTTTGCTTCGTTGTTGATGTCACTCATCTATGCCACCTCCTGCTTCTGATTCTGATAACACTGCATGAAAGAACTGCAAACCACCGTTCACGCCGTTTACAATCGCTCTGGTCGTGATTGTGGCGCCGCTGATCGCATCGATCTCACTGTCATTTGTCGAGCCGGATTTGGTGTAGGTAAAGCTTTCCACCTGCTTGTTCTCAAACTGCGGCACCAGCACATCTCCCGCCTTCATGCCAAGACCTGCCGTCTCTGAGATACTCAGAAGCGAAATCCCGTTGAGTGTCCCGTCGAGCGTCACGCCCATCGAAAACTGGATATCACCGCCATACCCTTCATGATCTGTCACCGTGATCACATAGCCCAGAAGCTGGCCAGAACCGTCAAGCGCCCGCATCACCTCGTCAATATCCATGTTGAGATCCGCATCGCCTGCCGCCATAAAATACGACGTGGGACCGTCCTCACCCGCCAGCGCCTCAAAAGACTCTGCCTCCGCAAAGACATTCTTGCACGCCTCCGCCTTTGCCTTTGCCTTCTGCTCTGCGATCGGCTCCTTTGTGACATCGTAGACAAAGCCCAGCAAAAGCCCTGCCGCAAGCGTGATTGCAAAGAGGATGAGCGCATCTTTTATCATTGATTTCTTCTCGTTATCCATACTACGCAGCCTCCTTTTTTGTTTTCTTTTTGCCGAAAGCAGTTGGCTTTGTAACTTTCTCAATCAATGGCACCAGCAGATTTCCTAAAATGATCGCATAGGAAACACCTTCCGCTGACGGTCCAAAGATTCGAAAGATTCCTGTCATAATGCCCAAAAAGATACCAAATACATACTGTCCGTTTTTGGTGATCGGTCTTGTGACATAATCTGTCGCCATGAAAAATGCGCCCAGCATAAGACCGCCGCCTGCAAGCTGCGACAGAATATACTCAAAGTCCAGTCCGTGACCGCTAAACAATATGATAAATACCACAAAGCTAAGAATATAAGACCCCGGCACACGCAGGTCGATCACCTTCATCACCAGCAAAAATGCTGCGCCGACCAGCAGCGCAATCATGCTTGTCTCACCAATCGTGCCGGCTGTCCGCCCGATGATCATGTCAATCAGCTCCGGCGCGCTCTCACCTGTCTTGATTGCCGCAAGCGGCGTCGCGCCTGTATACGCATCGCAATCAAAATTTGTCATGATAGACGTAAAGGAGATGATGAGAAAACATCTGGCGCCAAGCGCAGGATTCATAAAATTCTGTCCCAGTCCGCCAAAAAGCATCTTTACGACGATGATCGCAAACACACCGCCGATCACGCCAATCCACAGGGGCGCCTCGGGCGGCAGATTCAATGCCAGCAGCAGACCTGTGACCACCGCTGAGAAATCTCCAATCGAGTTCTCTTTTTTCATACATCTGTCATATATGTACTCGGACAGCACTGTTGACGACACCGTGATCATCACCAGAAACATCGCGTGCATACCGAAATTAAACAACCCAAATATCGTCGCCGGGAGCAGGGCAAGCGCCACATACTGCATGATGCGCGATGTCGTGTCCTTCGAGCGTATATGCGGGTTCGATGATACCTTAAACATTTTTTCCACGTCCGTACCCCCCTATTTCTTCCTCTTTCCGAGAATCGTTTTTCGCATGGATTTGATGGACTGGGTGAGCTGGCGCTTTGCCGGACAGACAAAACTACAGCAGCCGCACTCGCAGCACTCCATCCCATCATTTGCCACAAATGCCTCCTCCTCGCCATGCTGCGCAAGGACAGCAAGCTTTCTGGGAACGACTCTGCCCGGGCAGACATCCACACAGCGCCCGCAGTTAATGCATGGGCTGGGTGCCATCGCCGACACTTCGTCCTTCGTCAGACACAACAGCGCAGATGCGGTCTTTGTCGTAGGCACATTCAGGTCAAACAGTGCAAATCCCATCATCGGACCGCCTGAAACGACCTTTTCCGGCTCCGTCTTAAAGCCGCCTGCCTCCTCGATTAAATCATGGTAATTCATGCCGATGCGGACATAGAAATTCCGCGGATCATTCACCGCGTCACCCGTGACAGTCACGATTCTGTTCATCAGCGGTTTTCCCTCGGCCACCGCGTGATAGACCGCCACAATCGTATCCACGTTGTCAACGACACACCCTGCATCTGCCGGGAGCATTGAAGAATTGATCTCCCTGCCCGTGGTGGCAAAAATCAACTGCCGCTCCGCACCCTGTGGATATTTTGTTTTCAGCGCTTTTACTGTGATCTTGCTCTCCTGCTCTGTCAGGCGCGTCAGCAGCTCGATACAGTCCGGTTTGTTGTCCTCCACTGCAAGAATCCCCTGTGCATTGTCAAACAGACGCAGGATAATCTTCATACCGTCAATCAGCTTCTGCGGTTCCTCCAGCATTCTGCGGTAATCCGAAGTCAGATACGGTTCGCACTCCGCACAGTTTGCAATCACATACTCTATTTTTTCCGGCTCTTTGGGAGAGAGCTTCACATGGGTCGGGAATCCTGCACCGCCCATACCTACCACGCCTGCCTCCTTGATCAACTCCAGAATTTCTTTTTTATTTAGTTTTTCAGGGTTATGCGCAGTGTACTCGACTTCCTCCAAAAGTCCGTCGTTATCAATGATAATCGAATTGACCATATCCCCCGTCACAACACGTCTGGGCTCTATGGTTTTGACGGTTCCAGACACCGTCGCATAGATTGGTGCCGAGACAAATCCTCCCGCCTCTGCAATTTTTTGACCAGCGAGCACCTTGTCCCCTTTTTTCACTACCGGCACTGCCGGCGCGCCAATATGCTGACTGAGTGGATACACCATTTCGCCTTTTGGCACAATAGTCTTCATGGGCTTATCCTTTGACAGTTCTTTGCCATCATAGGGATGTACGCCGCCTCGAAATGTTAGTTTTGCCATTTCCGCTCCTTCTTTCCTTTTTATTTTGATGTAAACATCAAACACACTAGATACATTATACTATCTTTTTATCAAAATTTCACTATTTTTTACAAAAATATATTCATTTTTCTATTATTTTATTGCACTATTCCTATTATCTTGTTCCTACTCACTCCATTCCAGTAACAGTAAAAATCCATTTTTGTCTGGATAGATATTTGACACCAAATAATACATATGATAAGTTATATTTATAGAAAAATTGAGATATTAAATATTTGATCATATTTTGTATATAGAAAGGATTATGCGGTTCATCACTATGAAATGCATTGAAAAAAGCCTAGGGATTCTATCTCCCAAATATCCGATCGAAAATTTATGTATTCCGAACCAGACGCTTTTCATTGATATCGAGACGACTGGACTGTACGTGCGCAGCTCCAATCTCTATATGATTGGCTGTGCCTGTCTCGACGAAGCACCTGACAAACCTGCGTGCTGGCGCACAATCCAGTGGCTTGCGACCAATTACGAGGATGAAATCAACATTTTGAACGCGTTTGCAGTGTTTGCCAAGTCATACCGCTATCTGATACATTTTAACGGCAACCAGTTTGATATCCCGTATCTGCAAAACAAGATGCAGCAGTACAATATCCCATTCAGCTTTGACGATTTCGAAGGAATTGATATCTATCGCCGGATTGCGCCCTACAAGACGTTTCTCAAGCTTCCTGACTGCAAACAAAAAACCATCGAAAACTACGTCACCGCCACAGTCCGTAAAGATCAGTTTACGGGCGGTGAATTAATTGACGTTTACCATGAATATGTGCTCCATCATGATGCGGAAAAGGAGCACTTCCTCCTGCTTCATAACGAGGAAGACCTCAAAGGAATGCTGGAGATCGCCGCCGCTCTCGCTATTCCTGACCTTTTTCATCTTCCGGTCACAGTCACAAAGGTTCAGGCAAACTATTACATGGATGTCAACCAAAAACAATGTTCTGAAATTATAATGAACCTCAAACTTCCTACTGCCCTGCCGGCAGCGTTGTCCTATGGGGCAAATGGCTGTTATTTCAATGGCTGCGGTATCGATGGCAAGCTGCGTGTTCCCGTCTATGAAGGCGAGTTAAAATATTTCTATTCAAATTACAAGGAATACTATTACCTTCCCAAAGAGGACACTGCCATCCACAAGTCTGTCGCTGCCTTTGTCGATCAGGCTTACCGCAGACAAGCGACTGCCAGAAACTGCTATACCCGCAAAACATCCACCTATCTCCCACAATGGGAAGTCCTGTTTACACCATTTTTCAAGAAGGACTACGACGATAAAGAACTGTTCTTTGAGTTGACGGACGAATTAAAGACACAGCGTGAATCCTTTAATATATATGCACACCACATCTTAGAAATGATGCGTTCATCTCACAAAAAACCCCAGACTGATTCATAAAATCATCTGGGGTTTTTCGTGTGGACTATTTATTCTTAATATAGAAGAAAGAATTTTTCCTGTCGTAATTAATTTCCTTATAGTTCATAATCTGTTCTGTGCTTCCTATAAACAGAATCCCTTCCGGCTTTAATGCGGTATTGAATTTGCGGAATACCTCATCCTTCGCCTCCTCTGTAAAATAGATCAATACGTTCCGGCACACAATCAGATCACATCTGTCCGGGTAAGAATCCTTTAAGAGATTGTGTTGTTTGAACTGCACCCTTGATTTGATATCATTGGAAATCTGATAAGAAGGTCCCACTTTCGTGAAATACTTCTTCTTAAACTCATCTGGCACCGATGCAATGCTCTTCTCGTTATATAGACCTGTTTTCGCCTTCTCGATCACCTGCTTGTCAATATCTGTGGCGATAATATTAATCTGATTGAGCGGCAGATGCTTGGAGAATGCCATTACAAGGGAATACGGCTCATCTCCTGTGGAGCACGCTGCACTCCAGATTTTCAGATTTTTACCAAACCTGCCAATCAGCTCAGGTATGATTTCTTTGTCCATCAGTCTCCACTGCTCAGGATTTCTATAAAATTCTGATACATTGATCGTAAGATAGTTCACAAAGTCATCAAAGACCACCTTATCATCCCGCAGTTTTGCAACGAACTTGTCATAACCTGTCACTTTATGTTTTGCGATCAGGGTGTCGATTCGACGCTTCATCTGTTTTTCTTTGTATGCATTCAAGTCAATCTTGGTCAGTGCAAAAACTTCTTTTTTGAAATATTCATAATCAAATGCCATGAGTATTCCCCTTTCTCTATTTTATTTTGCTTGCACACTCCCTAACTATGTACTGTCAATCAGCACATCTTTTCCTACTCGCAGCGCAGCCCGTGCGCGGGTCCGCGCATATATAAACGAATATGATATCAAAGTAAAACACTCCGATATCATATCCATATTTACACCTATTTTTATTCAGCGTCCTCTGCTTCCTGTTTTGCAATCACTGCATCTATATCTACAGACACAACATCTGAATCATCCTCTGCTGTCTCCACAGGAGCTGCCTCTTTCGCTGTATCCGGCACAAGCAGTGCCTTGATGCTGAGGCTGATCTTCTTGCCTTCCTCATTAAAATCAACAACCTTTGCGGTCACTTCCTGTCCCACAGACAAAACATCCGACGGCTTCTCGATATGCTCTTTTGCAATCTGAGAGACATGCAGCAATGCATCAATACCCGGCTCAAGCTCCACGAATGCGCCAAAGTCTGTCATTCTGGCAACCTTGCCTGTCACTTCATTGCCAACTGCATACTTGGTCGATGCATTTTTCCAAGGATTAGAATCATCAAACTTCAATGACAGTGCAACTTTTGTTCCATCAATATCTTTGATCAATACCTTCAAAGTCTCGCCAACCTTGAATACTTTCTTAGGATTCTCGACACGTCCCCATGACATCTCTGAGATATGAAGCAGACCATCTACGCCGCCAAGGTCGATAAATGCGCCAAAATCTGTAACATTCTTAACCGTACCTTCAATGACATCCCCTGCACTGATCTTTGCAAATAACTCTTTCTGCATTTCAGCCTTCTTCGCAACAATAAGCTGCTTGCGGTCACCGATGTATCTTCTTCTCTTTGGATTATATTCGCTGATCACAAATTCTATGTCCTGTCCGGCATACTTGTTCAGATCTTTCTCATATACATCTGAAACAAGGCTTGCAGGGATAAAGATTCTCACTTCATCAACCACTACGCTCAAGCCGCCATCCAATACCTGTGATACCTTTGCTGTCAATACTTCTCTGTTGTTGTATGCTTCTTCGATCCGCTTGTTGCCTCTGTCGGCAGCAAGTCTCTTGTAGGTTAAGAGCACCTGTCCCTCACCGTCATTGACTTTGAGAACCTTAACCTCCATCTTGTCACCAGGATTCAGGATTGCTGTAAGGTCAACGTTCGGCTCATTGGTGTACTCGTTACGTGTAAGAATACCATCTGACTTGTAACCGATGTTAAGGATTGCTTCATCAGGCTTAACGTCGATGACTGTACCTTCAATTACCTCTCCTGTATGAATAGTTTTTAATGATTCTTCTAACATTTGTTCAAAAGTTAA